>JAFTTE010000095.1 GCA_017466905.1 Clostridia bacterium
ACTTGTGTGACCCTTTTCCTCGGTGGGCAGATACATTGTGTAGCCTGCCGCCATACCGCGAGGTATGATAGAAATCTGATGCACAGGGTCTTGTGTCGGCAGATAGTAAGAAACTATTGCATGACCTGCTTCGTGGTAGGATGTCACCATCTTGTCCTTTTCGCGCACCTTGTGAGATTTCTTTTCAGTACCCATTACAACCTTAATGGTAGCTTCTTCAATCTCTTCCTGAGTAATTGCCTTTTTACCATGACGAACAGCCAGAAGCGCTGCCTCATTAAGCAGGTTTTCAAGGTCGGCGCCCGTAAAGCCTGAGGTTGATTTTGCAATCGTTGACAGACTAACATCGGGACCCAACGGCTTACCGCGTGAGTGAACCTTAAGGATTTCTTCTCTGCCCTTAACATCGGGGTAGTTAACTGTAATCTGACGGTCAAATCGACCGGGACGAAGCAGCGCCTTATCAAGTATATCGGGACGGTTGGTTGCCGCCATAACTATAACGCCCTCGTTAGTGCCAAAGCCGTCCATTTCAACAAGCATCTGGTTTAGTGTCTGCTCGCGTTCATCGTGACCGCCGCCAAGACCTGCTCCACGCTGACGGCCAACGGCGTCAATTTCGTCTATAAATATTATTGCAGGGGCATTCTTTTTGGCTTCACCAAAGAGGTCACGCACACGCGAAGCACCCACACCGACAAACATTTCAACAAAGTCGGAACCGGAGATTGAGAAAAACGGCACACCCGCCTCACCTGCAACCGCGCGGGCAAGCAGAGTTTTACCTGTTCCGGGAGGGCCTACAAGCAATACGCCCTTTGGGATACGGGCGCCAAGCTCGTTAAACTTTTTGGGGTCTTTAAGGAAGTCAACAATCTCTTTCATTTCCTCTTTTTCTTCATCGGCGCCTGCAACATCGGCAAAGGTTGTCTTTTTTCTGCCGTCGTCCTTACGGACTTTTGCTTTGCCAAAGCCCATAGTTTTGTCGTTGCCCATAGAGGCATTCATTCTTCGCATAAAGAAGATGCCAAGCACTACCATAACGCCTATAAGCAAAATCTGGGGTACCATTGCCACGAGCCAAGATGTCTGACCGCCCTCTATATAATCGTCTTTGATTTTATTGTCGGGATTTTCGCGGTTGTGCTGACGAACAAATTCATTTACATCATTATAAAAAATAGATGGATCGGCAACATTATACTTATACTTTTTGCCGTCTTCGCGCAAAGTATAATTAAGATTTCCGTTATATGTGTTAAGAGTAAATTCAGAAATCTCATTATTTTCAATCATGTCAATGATTTCATAATACTTTTTTTCTTCTGTTGTGTCGGCTACCTTTGTCGCTACAAAAAACGAAGCCATTAACACAACAGGTATTATAATAATCAGTAGTATGTTTTTTAAATTCTTTTTCAAAATAAGTTACGCACCTTTCAATTATTCGCCGCCGTAAACCGATGGATCAAGTATGCCAACGTAGGGTAAATTTCTGTATTTTTCGTTATAATCAAGACCGTAGCCGATAACAAATTCATCAGGTATTACTTTACCGACATAATCGGCGGCAATGTCTGCCTTGCGGTTTGCGGGCTTGTCAAGCAAAGTGCAGATTTTTATGCTGTTTGCGTTTCTGCCCATAAGAACACCGCTTAAGTATGAGAGTGTTACACCCGAATCCAAAATATCCTCAACTATAAGTATGTCCATACCGTCGGGATCTATATCAAGGTCTTTTTTAAATTTTACAACGCCTGTGGTTTTTGTACCGCTGTAAGAGGAAACCGCAATAAAATCTATAATACAGCCGCACTTGATTTCACGAAGCAGGTCGCCCATAAATACAACAGCACCTTTAAGCACGCTTACAACAAGCAGCTTTTTGCCCTCGTAGTCGCGGGTTATCTGTTCGCCCAAACGCTTACAAATTTGCTTTAATTCTTCCTCTGAAACTAAAATACTTTTAACATCCTTCTCCATCTGAAATGTCCCCCAAAAAAGATTTTTCTACACTTATTTTATATATTTTCAGACTGTTTTTATCTGCAGCGCATCGGTCTGCAACACCGATTTTATGTATCCACACTATTCCGTCATCATCACAGAGCACTGGCCACATATCGCGCTCGTCAGCGGGAATTTTGTATTCGCAAAACAATTTTTTTAATGTCTTAGTGCAGTTTTTGTTTTTCAGGCGAATCGCATCACCTGCTACCCTGTTTCGCAACACTAATTTTCCCACTATTTTATCACAGTCTAATATATTTTTTAATAACAAATTATGAACTTTTTCGCAATTTTCAAATAAATCGTTATCTGACTCTTTTATTTCAACCGTAAATTTTACATTGGTCGGTTCTTTTTTGGCGGATGTAATCGCCAAAACACCGTTTTGTACTTCTGCGGTTTTGTCACCCGAAAGGCTTATTTTACCACCCTGCAGACAAATACCATAAATTTGGTTAATATGAAAATTATCCGTTTCGACACCTATATCTGCGCAATATTTTACAATAATCCTTTTAGCAACTGCTGTGTGCAGATTTTTAAAACCGTCTAACAATAGCATGCCACCGCTTTGCAAAGCATTATATTCTTTTAAAACAATATTGTTTATAAAATCCTCATCCTCGCGAAGTGATGCGGTCATTCGGCTGACGGCATTTTCTGCCGACTCGTTAAATGATTTTAAAACAGGCACAACATTATGACGTATCTTGTTTCGCGTGTATTCGTCAGACAAATTCGTGCTGTCCGTTACAAATTCTATACCGTTTTGCGCGCAGTAATTCTCAACATCGTCACGTGTGCAAAGGATAAGCGGACGAATGTAATTTTCACGCTTAGGCGGTATTCCGCAAAGGCCTGAAAGCGCCGTACCTCTTGTAATATTAAAAATCACCGTTTCAATATTATCGCTTGCTGTGTGCGCTGTGGCGATAGCGTCGGTATCAAGGCTTTCAAAAAACTTGTACCTTAATTCGCGCGCGGCAAGCTCAAGGCTTAGATGATTCTGTCGCGCAAACTCGGGCACATCCGCTTCGCCTATAAGGCACTCGATTCCCCTGCTTTTGCATTGCTCCAATACAAAGCTCTGGTCACGCAATGCCTCTTCCCCACGAATTTGGTGGTTAAAGTGCGTTGCGCTTATACTTTCAACGCCTAATTCATCTTTTAGTTGTAACAACGCATCAAGCAACGCCATTGAATCAGCGCCGCCCGAAAGTGCTACCGTGATATGCTTTACATCCTTTAGCAATCCAAAGCGTGTAACCGCTTCTGTTACCTTTTTTAACATTATCTGAACACATCCACTGATGTAAATCTTGTATACTGACCGTCCCAATGAAGCGGAATAATGCCCGTTTCACCGTGGCGGTTTTTAGCAACGATACACTCTGATTTTGTGTTGTCGCTTAAATCCTCGTCAGAGCTCTTCTCACCGTCGTAATATGCATCACGGTAAAGGAACAATACTATATCTGCGTCCTGCTCGATAGAGCCCGAATCACGCAAATCTGCGAGAGCAGGCTTGTGCGATTTACCTTTAGCCTCAGTACCACGCGACAGCTGTGCGCAGGCAATTACAGGAACCTTAAGCTCCTTTGCCATTATTTTAAGACTACGGGTAATTTCTGAAATCTCTTGAACGCGGTTATCAGAATGACGTGGCGAATGCATAAGACCCAAATAGTCGATAACAACAAGGTCCACACGCTTCATACGGCGCAGCTTTGCCTTCATTTCGGGCACGGTAATATTTGAACTTTCATCAAAATAGAGCTCAGCTTTAGAAAGATTTTCACCCGCCTGTGTCAGTCTTGTCCATTCTTCAGGTTCTAACTCACCTGTACGCAGTTTTTCACTCTTTATTGCCGCTTCGCTTGACAGCATACGTTGAGCCAACTGGTCGCGTGTCATTTCTAGCGAGAAAAAGCATACGGTTTTACCTGCCTGCACTGCAACATTTCGCGCAATATTAAGCGCAAAAGATGTTTTACCCATACCTGGACGCGCGCCAAGGATTATAAGGTCAGACTTATTAAGACCTGTAATCATACGGTCAAGCTCACCGATACCACTTGGTATGCCTATGTAATCTCCGCGTGTTTCAGGGTCGTTGATTTTAGTAAGTCGGTCGTAGGTTTCGGCCGAGATTACATCTTTAATGTGTGTAAGACCGCCAATCTCTCTGCCCTCGCGGATTTCAAAAATACGCTGTTCGGCAGAGTCTAACAGCTTGCCCGAATCCATTGTATTTTCGTTAATATCCTTAAGAATTCCCTGTGCCGCTCCCATAAGCGCACGCTGATAATAATGCTCACGGATAATGCCGACATAGGTCAGAACATTAGCAGAAGACGGTACCGTCTGCACAAGTCGGGTAAGATATTCCTTACCGCCTGCCTCGTCGTAAACGCCCTCTTTTTTAAGACGCTCAAGCAAAGAGATAAAGTCAATGGATTGACTTAGCTCGTACATTGAAGCGATAGCCGAATAAATCTCTTTATGCTGTGGTATGTAAAAATAGTCGGTTTTAACCTGAACAGCAACCTCGTTTATGCACTCAGGGTCGATTATCATAGAGCCAAGCACCGCCTGCTCGGCGCCTACGGAATACGGCAGTCTGCCGCCGTCTATATCATAAATAATGTTGTTATCACTCATAACAAAATTACTCCGTTACCTTTACTGTAATTTTTGCTGTAATACCTGTATAAAGCTTGATTTCTGCGGTGTAATCGCCAAAGTTTTTAATATCGGCAACCGTCATTTTTTTGCGGTCAACCTCAATACCAAGTTCTTTTTTTACCTGCTCGGCAATTTCTTTAGAGGTTACGCTGCCAAAAAGACGACCGTTACTACCCGCCTTTGCCTTGATGGTAACGCT
Organism: Clostridia bacterium; assembly: GCA_017466905.1. Classification (GTDB taxonomy): domain Bacteria; phylum Bacillota; class Clostridia; order Oscillospirales; family Acutalibacteraceae; genus UBA737. The sequence continues at coordinate 4,895 of JAFTTE010000095.1, forward strand.
TTTGCCCTCAAGCTTTGCGGCGGTAGCCTTTGCAGCATCAATCTCCTCTTGCTTGTGGTGAGCAGCCGCAGCCTCACGGCTTTTAAGCTCGCTCATTGCGGCAGAGTCTGCCTCTATCGCTAAATTTTTAGGAAACAGGAAATTGCGTGCATAGCCGTCAGATACATTGCAAAGCTCGCCCTTTTTGCCCTTTCCCTTAACATCTGCTAATAAAATTACTTTCATATATAAACTTCCTTTCAATTTACAAATAAATATGTATGACGGAAGGCATAAATGCCTTCCCTACACTTCTAATATGATTGGTAGTATCATTGGACTACGGTGCGTTTTATTATATAAGAATTTGGCTACCGAATCCTTAATGCGTGTTTTAATTGTATTCCAATCTTTAACACCCAACACATAACAATTTTCAAGCACATTGCAAACAACATTTTCAAGCTGCGCCATCAGTTCATCAGATTCTTTAACGTAAACAAATCCACGCGATACAATATCGGGACCTGCTACAACCTCACGGGTGAAGGAATCAATTGCAACATTTACAACGATTATGCCGTCTTCGGATAAATGTTTGCGATCACGAAGCACTATGCTACCAACATCGCCTACACCCAAGCCGTCAACCAGCACTCTGCCTGCAGGTACGTTTTCGGTACATTTAATGCCCTGCTTTGATACCTCAAACACATTACCGTTAGCGCCAATAACAACGCTTTTGTAATCAAGACCCATAGCGTAGGCAAGTTGCGCATGCTTGTAAAGATGCTTTTGCTCGCCGTGAACGGGTATAAAATATTTAGGTTTTACAATACTGAGCATTAGCTTTTGCTCTTCCTGACAAGCGTGACCCGATACGTGAACATCATACATTTTTTCATATACAACATTGGCGCCGCGCTTCATAAGCTCGTTGACAACTCGGCTTACAAGCTTTTCGTTGCCGGGTATCGGCGTTGCGGAAATGATTATCATATCGCCGGGGGCAATTTCTACCTGACGGTGCTCGGATGCTGCCATACGCGACAGCGCCGCCATCGGCTCGCCCTGACTGCCCGTTGTTATAATAACAAGTTCGTGTGGCGCGTAGTTTTTAATGGTTTCAATTTCTACAAGTATGCCGCTCGGCACATTTAAGTATCCGAGCTCTGCCGCAACATTTACAACGTTTATCATACTTCTGC
>JAFTTE010000096.1 GCA_017466905.1 Clostridia bacterium
CAAAATTAAAAGCGTAAAAAAATATCTTGGCAGCGGCTATAATGTTATGGCGTCGGTTGGTCATGTGCGCGATTTACCAAAATCAAAGCTTGGTGTTGATATAGATAATAATTTTAAACCGCAATATATTAATATGCCTGATAAAAAGGATGTTATAAAACAGTTGAAAGATGCTGCCGCAAACAGCGAGCAAGTATTGCTTGCTACCGACCCTGACCGCGAGGGTGAGGCTATATCCTGGCATTTGGCACATATATTGGGTCTTGATTTAAATGAGGAAAACCGTATATCTTTTAATGAAATTACTCAAACAGGTGTAAAGGCAGGTATAAGCGATCCTCATAGGATAAATCTTGACCTTGTTGATGCGCAACAGGCACGCCGTGTTCTTGACAGAATAGTTGGCTATAAACTCAGTCCTTTTCTTTGGCGTAAGATAAAAGGCGGTCTTTCTGCAGGTCGTGTGCAGACTGCGGTGCTTCGCCTTATTGTTGAGCGCGAACGCGAAATAGAAGCCTTTGTGAGCGAAGAATATTGGACGGTTGATGCAAAATTAAAAGCCGACAGAAAAAGTTTTGAGGCTAAACTTTATGGTACTGCTGACGGTAATAAACTTGATGTAATTCCTGATGCTGAGGCAGCAGAAAAAATTGTAAAGGAACTTGATGATGCTGTATATACAGTAAGCGATATCAAAAAGGGTACAAGAAGTCGCCAGCCTGCGCCACCCTTTATTACTTCAACTTTACAACAGGAAGCATCAAGAAAATTAAATTATACCGGTCAGCGTACTATGCGTATTGCGCAGCAGCTTTATGAGGGTATTGATATTCCCGGTCACGGCGCAACAGGTCTTATTACCTATATGCGTACCGACTCTCTTCGCATTTCTGAAGAAGCGCGTGCAGCGGCTACAAAATACATTGACGAAAAATACGGTAAAAAATATCTACCGTCAAAGCCGCGTTATTTCAAGTCTAAAAGTGGCGCTCAGGATGCGCACGAGGCAATTCGTCCTACCGATATTTTCCTGACACCCGACGGGATTAAAGGTGCTTTAACTGCTGAGCAGTATAATCTTTATAAACTTATCTGGGAACGTTTTATTGCGTCTCTTATGGCAGCTTGTATTCAGAAAACCGTTGCAGTAGATATACTTGCCAACGATTATCTTTTTAAAGCAAACGGATATTCCGTTGATTTCAAAGGCTTTACCGAGCTTTATGAAGAGGGTAGAGACGATAACTCTGCTGACGGTACCCAGTTGCCTGAAATGAAGGTGGGCGATATTCTTAAACTTAAAGCGCTTACACCTAATCAGCATTTCACACAACCGCCACCGCGCTATACCGAGCCTACTCTTACTAAAACTCTCGAGGAAAACGGCATTGGCAGACCGTCTACATTTGCTTCTATTATTGCTGTTATTTCTAACAGAAGCTATGTCGAAAAAGAAAAGAAAACCTTTAAGCCTACACAATTGGGTTTTGCCGTATGCGATTTGTTAAATGAATATTTTGACCGCATATTTGAGGCGAAATTTACCGCAGGTCTTGAAAAAAAACTTGATAAAATCGGCGCGGGTGAGCTTGAGTGGGTAGGTACAATTGCTGATTTCTATAGCGATTTTGATTCCCATCTCAAAAAAGCTGAGCAGTCTCTTGACGGCAAGAGAGTTAAGGTTCCCGCAGTTGAAACCGAGGTTGTATGTGAAAAATGCGGCAGAAAAATGGTTGAAAAAAGCGGTCGCTTTGGTAAGTTTTTGGCGTGTCCCGGATACCCTGAGTGTAAAAACACCAAGCCTATGCCCGAAGATGAGGTTAAACAGCCCTGTCCAAAATGCGGCGCAAAACTCCTTAAAAAAGTATCCAAAAAAGGCAAGAAATTTTATGGTTGCTCTGCTTATCCAAAATGTGATTTTGCTTCACCTGGTGTTCCTACAGGGGAGACCTGTCCTGAATGTGGCGGATATATAATTTTAGGAGTAAGAAATCGTAAATATTGTATGAATTCAGAGTGTCCCACAAGACAAAAGGCGTCTGGTTCAAAAAAGGAAAAATAATATGAAAAAAATTACCGTAATAGGTGCAGGTCTTGCGGGTTGTGAAGCAGCGTATACTGTCGCACGGCTGGGTTTTGAGGTCGATTTAATTGAAATGAAACCTCTTCGGAAAACACCTGCACACAAGACCGATAATTTTGCTGAACTTGTTTGCTCAAATTCATTAAAGGCGAGCCGCGTTGACTCTGCCGCAGGACTTTTAAAGCAAGAAATGCGCAGTCTCGGTTCAATTTGTCTGGAGGCAGCGGATAAATCACATGTGCCGGCAGGCGGCGCATTGGCTGTTGACCGTAATGCTTTTTCTGAATATATCTCTAAAAAAATCAAAGAGTGTAGGAATATAAATGTTATAAATCAGGTTGTTGATAAACTACCTGCAGACAGCATTTGTATTGTGGCTACAGGTCCTTTGACCGATGGCGCATTAGCGCGTGAGATTGAAGCATTTACAGGTGAAGGTAATCTTAGCTTTTACGATGCGGCAGCGCCTATTGTATCTGCCGACAGTATTGATTTTTCATCGGCGTTTGTCGCATCGCGATATGATCGCGATGATACAGGTGTAGGTGACTACATAAATTGTCCAATGAATAAGGACGAGTACGAAGCTTTTCATGCGGCGCTAATTTCTGCAGAAGGTGCACCTTTGCACGAATTTGACAAACACATAAAAGTATATGAGGGTTGTATGCCTATTGAAGTATTAGCAAAGCGCGGTGCCGATTCTATAAGATTCGGTCCCTTAAAGCCTGTGGGTCTACGTGACCCTAAAACAGGTCACAGGCCTTGGGCGGTTGTTCAGCTTCGTAAAGAAAACGCAAGCGGTTCTATGTATAATCTTGTCGGTTTTCAAACTAATTTGAAATTTCCTGAACATAAGAGGTTATTTTCAATGATACCTGCACTTAAAGATGCCGATTTTTTACGCTACGGTGTTATGCACAGAAACTCATTTATAAATTCGCCGCAGCTTTTAAATCAAGATTTGTCGCTCAAGAAGGCTGAAAACATTTTCTTTGCAGGTCAGCTTTCTGGTGTAGAGGGATATATGGAATCTGCGGCATCAGGCATTATTGCGGGTATTAATGCTGTGAATCGTTTGCTTGATAAACAACCGCTTGTTTTACCTAAAATCACAATGATTGGCGCCTTGATTGATTATATAACTGATGAAACAGTCCAGAATTTTCAGCCTATGGGCGCAAACTTTGGTATATTACCGCCGCTTGAAACTCACATAAGGGACAAACGTGAAAGATATGCGGCGCTGGCTCATAGATCTTTAGAATATTTTAAAACTATTGGGGAGTGAAATATATGAGAATTGTTGTTGATGCCTTTGGTGGAGATAATGCTCCGCTTGAGATTGTTAAAGGCGCTGCGGAAGCATCGAATCAATTTAAAGCCGAAATCACGCTTACAGGTAATGAATCTGAGATTAAAAAGATAATAACCGAAAATAATTTAAAATTTTTTGGTGAATTATTGATTGTTGACACTGATGATGTTATCTCTATGCATGATGATCCAACCACTATTTTAAAGGCTCATTCAAATTCTTCTATGGCATTAGCGTTTAAAGAGCTCTGTCAAGGACGCGCTGATGCGTTTGTATCGGCTGGCTCTACAGGCGCAATTGTTGTAGGTGGTACACTTATTGTAAAAAGAATCAAGGGTATTAAGCGTCCGGCTCTTGGCGGTCTTATTCCGTCACCAGACGGTCATTATATGCTTATGGATATGGGCGCTAATGCCGAGTGCAGACCCGAGATGCTTGCTCAGTTTGGTATTATGGCAAGCGTTTATCTTGAAAAGGTTGAGGGCATTAATAATCCAAAAATTGGTTTACTTAACATAGGTGTTGAAGATACCAAGGGTGATGAATTGCGTGTTGAAGCGTATAAACTTCTAAAGCAGGCGCCAATCAATTTTGTTGGCAACATAGAATCACGTGAGATGCCCAAAGGTATTTGTGATGCCGTTATTGCAGACGGTTATACAGGAAATATAGCGCTTAAGCTTATCGAAGGTACTTCAATAACTTTATTTAAGATGGTAAAGCAAGCGCTTTATAAAAACATCATAAATAAAATTGCGGCGTTAATTCTTAAAAAGGATTTATATGCGCTTAAATCTATGATGGATAGCTCAGAGGTGGGCGGCGCACCACTTTTGGGGGTAAGCAAGCCGGTTATCAAGGCGCACGGCAGTTCAGATGCCAAGGCAATTAAAAATGCTATTCGTCAGGCTATTATCTTTACAGAAAAAAATGTTATTAACACAATCAGTGAAAATATAATTAAATCGGAGTAATTTAAATGGAGTCGCTTGAGACAAAATTAAGCTACAAATTTAATAATATAGAACTTTTGAAAAATGCGCTTGTGCATTCATCTTATGCCAATGAGGTGCGCGGTAGTATGCTCTCTAACGAGCGACTTGAGTTTTTGGGAGATTCGGTATTATCTGTTATTGTTGCAGATCATATTTATCACAAGTATCCCAATATGCCAGAGGGCGAGCTTACGAGGCTTCGCGCATCTTTGGTTTGCGAAAAGTCATTATGCGCTCTATCACGTGAGCTTTGCATAGGCGAGTATTTAAAATTGGGCAAAGGTGAAGACAAAAACGGCGGCAGAGAACGCGATTCAATACTTGCCGACGCGTTCGAAGCAGTGCTTGCGGCGATTTATCTTGATGGTGGAATGCAGGCTGCAAAAAAACATATATTTAATACTGTTTTACGTGATTTGGATCATCATAGTGATGATAGCTTTAAAGATTATAAAACCACACTTCAGGAAATCATTCAGCGCAACCCCGAAGAAAGTGTTTCTTATATTCTTATTGATGAAACGGGACCTGATCACGATAAGCAGTTTACAGTAGCTGTACACCTTAATTCTAACGTTATAGGAACAGGTATCGGAAAAAGCAAAAAACAGGCAGAACAAATGGCAGCGCGTCAGGCGCTTAAACTTATGGGTGAGTCGGTATGAGTGACATACACTCAAATATTTCTATATTTGTGCCACATATCGGGTGTCCTAATATGTGCAGTTTTTGCAATCAAAGGCATATTACCGGTAAGCATTCGGCACCCAAAACTCAGGATGTTATCGATGCGGTAAACGTTGCTGTTGCTTCATCGCGATATGACCCATTGAATACCGAAATTGCTTTTTTTGGTGGCAGTTTTACGGCTATAAACCGCAATTATATGCTTGAGTTATTAAAAACTGCTTATGAATTTGTAAAAAGCGGTGTTGTATCGGGTATACGAATTTCAACCCGGCCCGATGCTATAGACGATGAAATTCTGGCACTTTTAAAAGATTACGGTGTAACTTCCATAGAGCTTGGCGCGCAAAGCCTTAATGACAGTGTGCTTAAAAGCAATAATCGCGGACATACCGCGCAAGATGTTATAAACGCATCAAAGCTTATAAAAAAATATGGATTTAGTTTAGGTCTTCAAATGATGACGGGTCTTTATAACGATTGTGATGATTTTGCAATATATACAGCTAAAAAAATTATTGAATTAAAACCTGACACTATAAGAATTTATCCTACAATTGTTTTAAAAAACACCGACTTAGCTGCTCTTTACATTGACAATAAATACATGCCTCAATCGCTTGAGGAAGCAGTCCGCTTGTGCTCGGAATTGCTTTTTATGTTTAATGAAGCTGATATTAAGGTGATTCGTGTCGGACTTCATTCTATTGAAGAAAACAGTTTCATAGCAGGTCCGTGGCATCCCGCCTTCAGCGAACTTTGTTATTCAAAAATTTTCTTAAAAAATGCGAAGAAATTGCTTACTAAAAAGGGAAGTTATACTTTATATGTTAATCCGTCCTCGGTTTCAAAGATGATAGGACAACACAAAAAAAATATTAACACTTTAAAAAAACTCGGCTTTGATTGCATTGTAAAATCAGATGCCTCACTGGGCGATTATGAAATCAGGGTCGAAAGGAGATAAAAATGCTTTTAAGTTCAATACAAATCCAAGGGTTTAAATCTTTTGCCGATAAAACTGTACTCAAATTTGGTCGCGGTATTACTGCGGTCGTAGGTCCTAACGGTAGCGGTAAGAGTAATATTTCCGATGCTGTTCGTTGGGTTTTGGGCGAGCAATCTACCAAAAGTCTTCGCGGTCAGTCGATGGAGGATGTTATCTTTGGTGGTACCGATACGCGCCGTCCGCACGGTTTTTGTGAGGTAACACTTAACATTGATAATGCCGACAGAACCCTTAATTTCGATAATGATTTTGTGTCAATTACCCGTAGATTTTATCGCTCGCACGAAAGTGAGTATCTTATAAACAATGTATCTGTCCGTCTTAAAGATGTTCACGAGTTGTTTATGGACACAGGTCTTGGTCGCGACGGTTATTCAATGATTGGACAAGGCAAAATTGATAATATTATCAGTACTAAATCTGACGAAAGACGCGATATTTTTGAAGAGGCATCAGGTATTTCAAAATACCGTTACCGCAAAACCGAGGCAGAGCGCAAGCTTACCGCTGCCGAGGATAATTTGTTGCGCCTTAAAGACATTTTAGATGAACTTGAATCCCGCGTTGGACCTTTGGAAGAACAAAGCAAAAAAGCAGAAAAGTTTTTAGCGCTCGCAGAGGATAAAAAGCAGCTTGAAATCGGTCTATGGCTTTATACACTTAATAATTCAAAGGACGCATTGCGTGCGCAGGAAAGCAAAATCGCAACTGCGCAAATGCAGTATAAAGAAATTGAAGAGGCGCTTGCCGATTTTGATATTAAATCGGAACAAAATACTGCACAATTTACGTTTATAACATCACAAATTGAAAATATCCGTCAAAGAATAGCTGCTTCTAATGAAGAAGCGGTAAAATTTGAGGGTGAGATTTCGGTTTTAAATAACGATATTTTACACAATAATGAAACTATTGAGCGACTGACCGCCGAAAAATTTGCTTTGGAGGAGTCAGACAGTACCGCTAAAAAGGAAATTGAAAATAAACGCGGTGCCGCTACAGAAAGAGAAGAAATAAGTAAAGGATTAAATACTAAATTATCTGAGATTGAAAACAACATAAATAATCTTTTAAGCGACAGTGAAAGCATTTCACGAAAGATTGAGGAGCAGATTAAGGCTCTTAATTTGATCTCGGTCAAGACATCTGATTTGCGTGTGGAAATGACAACCTCTAATACATCAATTGATGAGATTAATTCCCGCAGAGGTATTATTGAGGATTTGCTAAAACAAAATGAGTCTGAAAAGGAAATCCTGACAAACGATTTTGATGAAACTAAAGTTCTTTTAGATAAGACAGAGGATACAATTACATCCTTACAAAATTCGATTAAGGGTTACGAATTAAGACTTGAGAACCGCAATGCCGAACTTAAAGAACTTAATGACAAGAGCAACGAACTGCATCTTGATATTGAAGCAAAGCGACGCAGAGTGCAAATCCTTACCGAACTTGAAAACAGTATGGAGGGCTTTTCGCACGCTGTTAAAAAGGTGGTTTCCGAGTCGGAAAAGGAAATTTTGCGCGGTGTGCACGGCCCCATTTCTAAACTTATTTCGGTTGATAAAAAATATTCGGTTGCTATTGAAACAGCACTTGGTAATGCAGTTCAGAATGTTGTTGTTGATACCGAGGCAGATGCCAAGCGCGCTATTAATTATTTAAAAACTAATAACGCAGGTCGAGCAACATTTTTACCCATATCTTCAATAAATGCCAGAGAGTTTAAAGAAAACGGTTTTGACGATATTTATGGCTTTGTGGGGGTTGCTTCTGACCTTGTAGATGTTGACAAAAAATATGAAACCATAATTAAATATCTGCTTGCAGGGACCGTTGTTACCGAAGATATTGATTCTGCTACAACACTTGCCAAAAAATACAATTATAGGGTAAAGGTTGTATCTCTCGACGGTCAGGTTATAAATCCCGGTGGTTCATTTACGGGCGGTTCGCTTGTAAAGCAGGCAGGTATGCTTAGCCGCGCTGCCGATATTAAGCGACTTGAGTCTGAGATCGAAAAACTTTCTGATAAGGAAAAATCAACTCATAAACTACTCGATGCCGCAGTTTCTGCAGTAGCAGAGGTTAATGCCGATATTACCGCTGTAAATGCTGATTTGACCAATGCAAACGAGGATAAAATACGAGCTTTGGCAGAACTTAAGCGCATTGATGATTTGTTAAACAATGTAAATGCTACCATTTCCTCTTTGACAGAAGAGCGCGATGGCAGCGATGAAAAAATCAAGTTGCTTAACGATAAGTCAAATTCTGCCGCTAAGCAAATCGCTGAATTGGAAGCGCAAAAGTCATCAATTCAGGCAGAAATCGACCAAATGACAGGCGGCAGAGATACGCTTTCTCAGAACCGCGAGGCTTTAACCAATGAAATAACCGATATTAAGCTCCAGATTATTGAAAATCAGAAGGATGCTGCGGCGCTTATAGCGTCGGCTGATGATATTGAGAATTCAATTTCAAATCGCGCGGCTCGCGCTAATGATATTGATGCTGAAATTGCCGCTGTAAATTATAAAATTGCGCAGCTTAAGGCAGATATATCGGCTCATATAGATGAGATTGACAATATTAAGCATAAAATTGTCGAGTATAATAAGGCCATTGAAAACCTTATGAACGATCGTAATGCGGTTGAAAAATCCGGTGTTGAGCTTCGTTCAAGCGAACGTGAGCGCACTTTGGAACGTGAAAAAATCGGTGGAGAACTTGCGCGCCTTACCGAACGCAAGGATGTAATGATGAAAGAGTATGACGATGTTATCCGTCAGCTTTATGATGAATATCGGCTTACCAAGAGCGAGGCAGAAAATGTTGCAATCGAAATAGACAAGCCTGCCGAAGCAAAGAAAAAACTAGCTGAAACCAAGTCAAAAATCCGTTCTCTCGGTAATGTCAATGTATCTGCTATTGAAGAATACAAAGAGGTTAAGGAGCGTTACGACTTTATGAACGCTCAGGTAGAGGATGTCGAAAAGGCGCGTGCAGAGCTTCGCAAACTTATTAATCAGCTTACAGCACAAATGCAGGAAATGTTTGTTGTTGGATTTAACAAGATTAATGAAAACTTTACCAAAACATTTAAGGAATTATTTGGCGGCGGTAGCGCAGAATTAAAACTTACCGACCCCGACAATGTCTTGGAAAGCGGTATTGATATCGAGGCTCGTTTGCCAGGTAAAAATGTACCCAGTCTTAACGGTCTTTCGGGCGGTGAAAAGGCGCTTGTTGCATTATCTATATACTTTGCAATTATGAAGGTTAATGCGCCACCGTTCTGTTTCTTGGATGAGGTTGACACCGCGCTTGATGATATTAACGTTGACCGCTTTGCTGACTATATGAAGCGTTCTGACTTTAATACTCAGTTTATTTGCGTAACCCACCGTCGTGGCACTATGGAATCAGCCGATATGCTTTACGGTGTTACAATGCAGGAAAAGGGCGTCACAAAGCTACTTGAACTTAATGTAGCAGAACTTGAAAAGAAATTACTTGAAAATCAGGGAGCATAATTATTAATGGGATTGTTTAGTAAAATTAAGGCAGGACTTCAAAAGACCAAGGCAAGTATTTCTGAAGGTATTTCAAACATTATAAACAGCTTTACAAAAATTGATGAGGATTTGTTTGAAGAGCTCGAAGAACTGCTTGTAATGTCTGATGTGGGTGTTGAGACATCGCTTAAAATCTGCGAGGAACTGCGTACCCGCGTAAAACAAAACGGCATTACTGACCCTACACAAATTAAAGGAATAATGCATGATATTATTGTTGAAATGTTAGGGGAAGATACAGCACTTAAGCTTGACACCAAACCGTCGGTAATTTTGGTAATTGGTGTAAACGGTGTTGGTAAAACTACCACTATCGGTAAAATGTCTTTAATGCTTAAGGACAGCAGTAAAA
>JAFTTE010000097.1 GCA_017466905.1 Clostridia bacterium
CTTAGATAAAATTCCTGTAGGCACAATACTTACATTTTCAACAGATTTATAAAAAGCACAAGAGCGATGGGTTATTCCCCATCGCTTTTAATTTTACATTGCATTCCGTCGTGCTTAATCTCGTAGTTATCTTTTAAAATCAAGTCACTTATAAACACAAACTCATACCCTTCGTCTTTTAGGCATTTTAGAATGTTTGGTAGTGCGACGGGGGTATGGTCGGCATCGTTGTGGAAAAGCACAATTGAGCCATTTTTAACCTTGCTTGTCACCCGCTCACAAATACTATCGGGAGTAGCATTATCCTTCCAGTCAAGACTGTCCACATCCCATTGGATCGTGTACATATCGACGCTTTCTACCGTTTCTACAACGCGGTTGTCATAGTCGCCGTACGGTGGGCGGAAGAGTGTGGGCTTTACGCCCGTTACATTTTCAATCTTTTTGTTGCAAGATTCAAGCTCGTCAATCATCTGCTCGGTTGAAAGCCCTGTCATATACGGGTGTGTATTTGAGTGATTTTGCACCTGATGCCCTGCGTCACTTAGCTGCTTTACCGATTCGGGATATTTATCTACCCACGCGCCCACCACAAAAAAGGTTGCGGGCACCTCGTACTCGGCAAGTATGTCTATAAGTTGCTGAGTATCGTCATTTCCCCATGCGGCATCAAAGCTGATGGCTATCTGCTTTTTTTCACACTCTACGCAATAGATTGGTAATTTACGGTCGCTGTTTGCAAAAGTGACAACCGAGCCTACCACCGCTATCACCACGGCAAGCAAGGCGCTCATACACCACATTATCTGCTTTTTGGTGATTATTAAATATCTCATTACTTATACCCTCTTTCATCCCTATATAATGAAATTATGCGGGTATGCTTGTATAATATGAAATGAATATTTAATTTGTCATTACTTGCCACTCGTGTTTTAAAATTCCGTAATACGCTATGTCTAAAAACTCACCTGTTGATGATTTAAAGCACTCACGCTTTGTACCCTCGTATGTAAGGCCGCATTTTTGCGCAACCTTGCCCGATGCGGGATTTTTTACCGCATGAGCAATGGTTACTCGGTGTACGCCTACCTCACTAAAAAGAAAGCCTATAACCGCTCGCGCCGCCTCGGTCATTAAGCCTTTGTTCCAGTGTTTGCGGCTCATACAATAACCAAGCTCGGCATATTCGCTTTTTTCACTAAGCCTTACAACACTTATGTTACCGATAATCTGACCCTCAAATTCCATAGCCCAGTTATATGCGTCATTTCTCTCATACGCCTTGCACCAGCCCTCTAACAGTTGTCTGGTCGCCAGCATTGATTCGTGAGGCGCCCAGGTCAAAAAGCGGGTAACCGCCTCATCATTTGCCCAGTTGTTAAACATATCTTTGTAATCATCTACCGTGAACTTTCGTAAAATAAGTCTTTCGGTTTTTAAAGTTTTAGTTCCTTTATGTGTTAGCATTTTTTATTCTTCCTTTCTAAAAATATCTAATGTGTGGTGTGAATAACCTACCATGTCCTGTCGCTCACAGGTTGTAAGATGATATTTTAAATATAGTTCGTAGGTTTTATCGTCCATTTGATTTATGGTATCCCTCATATGATTTGCATAGCCATCGGTTGCAATAAATGCAAGCTGTGTTACGTTAAAGTGGTTGCGCAACGCATCAATATCTTCTTTGCGGTGAAGTTCAAACACATCGCACGGATTTGAATGGGCTTTAAATGTTTCGGGATTAAGTCTTCCCTCATTGATATCATTATGAATTTGTCCTTTTCCGAAACAATATAACAAAATACTGGCATCCGCCATACAGTACGCCGCAAAGATAATGCCGCCGCGCTTGGTGACTCGTACCGCCTCCGACAAAGCTTTTAGTTTATCCTCGGTTGTGTAAAGATGATACATAGGACCGAGAAGCAACGTAATATCATAGGTGTCACTTTCAAAATCTGACAGGTTCATAGCATTTCCTTGTGTAATTGTGATATTTTCTTCGGGTAATGTATTTTGCTTAAAAATCTCGATATTGTGCTCTACAAGTTCTACGGCATCAACTTTATATCCTTTACGCGCTAAAGCGTGCGAGTATCTGCCTGTTGCCGCGCCAATCTCTAAAATACGACTGTTGTGTTTTAAATATTTTTCGATATATTTCATAGTGGTGATATATTCCACCTGACCGTGTCTTGAGCTAAGTCGGTTTTGCTCGTCGTGTGTTTTATAAAAATCAATTAAATAATCATTTGTATTCATAATAATTTTCCTTTCTAAAAAATAACAGTGCAGACTAAAGTTTTTAGCCTGCACTGTGTAAACAAATCAAATTATAAATTATTTTTTAACTTATTTTGATTTTGGGTACAACAATACAAGCCCGTTTTTGCCAATTGACAAGAACGGGTACCATAACTACTGAATTGTAAATACGGTAAGTACACTCAAACATTGTTATACCTCTATTTTATATTGATTTAATTTTTTCATTATTGAAAACTGAAAACTCTATATCGCTAAATGCGTCTAACAGTTCACGACACAAAGGCTTTACAATAACATTTTCGCTATGGTAATGCCCTGCATCAAAAACGGTAACACCTTGATTTATAGCGTCAATAAACACATTGTGCTTTATATCAGCCGATATCAGCGCATCAAAGCCACCGTCAATTACGTCGGTCAAAAACTCACCGCCAGAGCCAGAGCAAACAAGAACACGGTGTATCGGTCTGCCGCTATCGGCATATTTTACCGCGCCGCCAAGCGATGATTTTATGTGGCAAGCCAAAGCGTCGGCATCGGGTATATGGCACTCTGCCTCACGGATTAAAAATCCGTCGTGAGCTACATATGGCTTTACATTGTCAAGTCCTATCGCTTCGCAAAGTCGCTCGGTAACACCGCCAACTGCTATATCAAGGTTGGTATGCATAGATATAACCGATATATCGCTCTTTACAAGCTCATAAACAACGGTGCCCTTTGTTACGCATTTAAGCCCGTTAAAAATCACGGGATGGTGCGTAACTATAAGGTTTGCGCCAATCTCTTTAGCGTAATTTACGGAATTTATATCGCAGTCAAGGCATACTACAGCCTTTGAAACCTGAAACTCGCCGTCACCCACCAAAAGACCGACATTGTCAAAGCCACACGCGGTATCAAGCGGATATTCTTGACTTAAAAATTCTAAAATATTATTTACAGTTATCATTTCTTTTTAGCAAACGAGTCTTTGAGCGCAACTGTGCGGTTAAAGACTATTTTTTCATCGGTTGAGTCTTTATCTACGCAGAAATAACCCTGACGCATAAACTGGAAGGTATCCCCTACCTTTACATCCTTAAGGCTGGCATCAATAACACAGTCAGTGAGTACTGTGAGAGATTCGGGGTTAAGGTTATCGGCAAATGATGATACACCCTCTTCATCACTTGGGTTTTCTACATTGAAAAGACGGTCATACAAACGAACTTCGGCATTGACACAGTTATCAGCACTTACCCAGTGCAGTGTGCCCTTAACCTTTCTACCGTCGGGTGCTTCGCCACCGCGGCTTTCGGGGTCATAGGTACAGTGAACTGCGGTAATGTTGCCGTTTTCGTCGGTTTCGTGTGAAGCATATTTTACAAAGTATGCGCCTTTAAGTCTTACCTCTTTTGCAGGGCAAAGACGGAAGTATTTACCCGGTGGGTCTAACATAAAGTCATCCTCTTCGATAAATATCTCACGCGAGAATGTAACGCTTGTTTTGCCGAGTTCGGGTTTATTTGGGTTGATGTCAACCTCAATCTGTTCGGTCTGATTTTCGGGATAGTTATCAATAATTACCTTAAGCGGACGAAGAACAGCCATTGCTCTGTCGGCATTTTCGTTAAGGTAATCACGAACGCAGGATTCAAGTAGCGCATAGTCTATAACGCTGTAGGCCTTTGAAACACCGATTTTGTCAACAAAAGCGCGTACCGCCTGTGACGGATAGCCGCGGCGGCGCATACCGCAAATGGTAGCCATACGCGGATCATCCCAACCGCTGACAAGTCCGTCATTTACAAGCTTTAAGCACTTACGCTTACTGGTAAGAGTATAGTTTACGTTCATACGCGCAAACTCAATCTGACGGGGCGGCTCTACGGTTATATCAGCAGCCTCTAATACCCAGTTATAAAGCGGACGGTGGTTTTCAAACTCTAATGAACAGAGTGAGTGTGTAACACCCTCGCGCGCGTCACTAAGCGGGTGCGCAAAGTCATACATTGGGTACACACACCACTTATCGCCTGTGCGGTGGTGGTGCGCTTTAAGCACGCGGTAAATAACAGGGTCGCGCATATTAAGGTTAGACGAAGCCATATCAATCTTGGCGCGAAGCACCATTTTGCCCTCTTCTATCTCACCCGCTGTCATTTTAGCAAACAGCTCGCGGCTCTCGGCAATTGGTCTGTCACGATAAGGACTGTTTTTACCCGCCTCGGTAAGTGTGCCGCGCATTTCGCGGATTTCGTCTGCGGTAGACTCGTCAATGTATGCAAGACCCTTATCTATAAGCTTTAAGGCGCACTCATAGATAAAATCAAAATAGTCGGATGCGTAATACACATTGTCCCAATTAAAGCCCAACCACTTAATGTCTTCCATAATTGCATCTA
The DNA here is from genome assembly GCA_017466905.1 of Clostridia bacterium. Lineage (GTDB taxonomy): Bacteria > Bacillota > Clostridia > Oscillospirales > Acutalibacteraceae > UBA737. The sequence continues at coordinate 4,659 of JAFTTE010000097.1, forward strand.
CATATTCGACATCTTCTTTTGTGGGGTTGGTGTCGTCAAGACGCAGATTGCATTTGCCGCTGTATTTTTCGGCAGTGCCAAAGTCAATGCATATAGCCTTTGCATGACCTATGTGCAAATAGCCGTTAGGCTCGGGCGGAAAGCGTGTCTGCACACGGCTGTAAACGCCCTCAGCCAAATCCTCGTCAATAAAATCATAGATGAAATTAGACGGCTTTACAGCCTCAATTTCTTCATTTAAAACTTTGTTTTCTTCCATTTGTAAAACTCCTCAAAGAGAACTAATCATATCATCAATTCGTTTAAAGCATTCGTCTTTGCCCAAAACCTGCATTATACTGCAAAGGTCGGGTGTGTTCGTGCGACCTGTAACCGCAATACGCAGAATTGTGCTAAGGTCACCTGCGCTGCCTTTGTATGCATCGGGGTTAGCCTTGTATTCTTTGGTTTCTGCGGCAAAGCCCAAGTCGGGTGCCACAAGTTTGATTTTGTCAAACCAGCCCTGTCTGTCGTCAGCCTTATTGTAAACCTTTTTATATTCTGCAAGAAATGCCTTTGCATCATCAGCGTTAATATGTTCGGGTAAAGTCTGGCAAGGCTGATAATATTCATTAAAGAAAAATGCAAAATATTCCTTTGCCTCACTCCATTTTGAGAGGTCCTTACGCGGCTTTTTGGCATCGTCACGGTCAATAGCAAGCATTGCCTTGGTGAAATCGGGGTCGCGAATGAGTAACTGATAAAACTCACCGTCAAACTCTTTTGCCCAAGCGGTAAGTCGTTCGTAAACTTCGTCACTCTTCATAGCGGCAAGTTTAATTTTACTTACGTCATTTAACTTGTTTTGGTCAAACAATGCGCCCGATACGCTCATCTTTTTAAGATTGAATTTAAATGTGCGATAGTCGGCATCAGGATTAGCGCGACGCCAATCCTCAAAATCGGATGCCGCGATCGTCATAAGATATTCTATAACGCAGATTGACTCATAACCCTGCTCGGCAAAGAAATGTACCGCAGCCTCGGGGTCTTTGCGCTTTGATATCTTACGCTTTGCGCCGTTATCTAACTTCATAATCGGCGAAACGTGACCGTATTTGGGCACTTTAAAACCAAGCAGCTTAAAGAGCTGTATGTGTTTAGGAACTGAAGATATCCACTCGTCACCGCGCAGCACGTGTGTGGTATGCATAAGGTGGTCGTCTATTGCATGCGCAAAGTGATATGTGGGTATGCCGTCGGATTTAAGCAGTACAAAATCCTCGTCATTTTCGGGCATTTCTATCTTGCCCTTAATAGTATCCTCAAATGTGATGCGGTTTTCTTCATTGCCTGGTGAACGCAGACGAACAACAAAAGGCTTGCCCTCGTCGATAAGCGCCTTTGCCTCCTCATAGGTTATATCGCGGTGTTTGGCAAACTTGCCGTGATAGCCTGTGCGGATTTTATTTTCCTCTTGTGTTTTGCGTACTGCCTCTAAATCCTCGGCAGTGCAAAAACAAGGGTATGCAAGACCCTGTCTTATCAGCTCTTTAACATATGTCTGATAAATCTCAGCGCGGTGGCTTTGCTGATATGGGCCATATATACCCTTTTGCTCACTGCCGCTTATAAAGCCCTCGTCAATGGTAATACCAAATCGCCAAAGTCCGCTGATGATATCTTGGATACCGCCTGCTACCTCACGCTTTTTGTCGGTGTCTTCAATTCGGGTATAAAACATACCGCCCGAAGAGGTCGCAGTAATGCGGTTTACGAGTGAGGTAAACAACACACCTAAATGCAGATAACCCGTAGGTGATGGCGCAATACGAGTCACGCGCGCACCCTCAGGCAGATTACGCTCGGGGTACATATTCTCATAATATTCGGGTGTTTTATCAATGTTTGGCAGTAAAAGGTCTGCCAAGAGTTCGCGATTGTCCATTTTTAAAAAATTCTCCTATTTGCTAAGTAGCTTGCTTAATTCGTCCATAAAGGTATTTATGTCCTTAAACTGACGGTAAACCGATGCAAAGCGAACATACGCTACCTCGTCAATTTCCTTTAATTTTTCCATAACGAGTTCGCCTATCTTGTCACTGCTAACCTCACGGTCAAGTGAGTTCTGAATAACGGTTTCGATGTCAGAGATTGCGCGGTCAAGCATCTCGATAGATACGGGGCGCTTTTCGCAAGCGCGAAGCATACCCGTAAGCAGCTTCTGACGGTCAAAGGTCTCGCGTGAGCCGTCTTTTTTGATAACAATTATGGGAAGACTTTCAATCATCTCATAGGTTGTAAAACGCTTTGCGCATTTAAGGCACTCACGTCTACGGCGGATGCGCTCTCCCTCATCAGTAGGGCGAGAGTCGATTACCTTGCTTTCTTCATAACCGCAAAAAGGACATTTCATAACAAATACCACCTATATACATAATTATGTCTAATTATAACACAACATATTGGTAATTACAAGAAAAATATTAGTGTATATATAGCCTCCCTTGCCTAAAGGGAGGGGGACCGCCGTAGGTGGTGGTGGGATTTTACAAAACAGCAAAATCATATAGTTATTCTATGATTCGTGTTATCTAAATTTACCAATCACTTTAAAAGACTGTAATACTTTCACTTATATATCCCTCCGTCATTTTCTTGTGAAAATGCCACCTCCCGTGAGGCTTGGGAGTCAAAGAAAAAGCGGTCGGCAAAAACCGACCGCAAAATTTTCTATATTAAGGCAGGTGTTCGCCGAACACCTTTTCTTTATCTTTTTCTTCCTTTACTTTTGCAAAATCTTTTTTGCTTTTTTTCGTTCCTACATACTTACCTAAAATCATCAAAGGTGCATAAAGAAACCAAAAGGCAATTGTAATAAATATCCATTGGTAGTTTTCTAAGATTTTTTTGGCGCCCATTGTGCCCATTACATCAAAGTGTCTTGCCTCAAATACATCTCTGGCAAAAAACATAGTGGGTCCGGAAAACCAAACACTATGACCAAGTGCAAAGTTTAAGACCAACAGTGTAACAAACGTTAAGATAATACCAAATAATATTCGCTTAAATACAAATCCATTTTTACGATATCCGTCAATGCAACTTAACACAAAAACAGTTATCAAAGTGCTGATAAGATATATCGCATCAACAGCAAAATTCCTTATGTAATCCGCCAACATAGAATTTTCAGCCATTAACGAACTTTCCGTCAAAGCCACTCCAATCGGTATATCCAAAATTACGCTGACCGCCAAACCAATGCAAAAGGATGCAAAAAGCGTAACAAAACAAGATGCATATTGTCTTTTTATTGCTCTAAATTCAGGAGATAATTCTCTTTTTGGTTTATCTTTCAAATACTTCACCCACTTTGTATAATTATAACATTTTAAAACTCTACTTGTCAACATAACGACACCCACAATATTCTCCCAATTTACCCATTGCAAAAAAGTATTATTTATGTTATTATATATTAAATATATTTTAAAGTGGGAAAATGTTTTATGAAGATTGTTTTAGCCTCTAAATCTCCCCGCAGAAAAGAACTTCTTTCGCTGCTTGATTTAGATTTTGAAATCATCACCGCCGATATTGATGAAACTATGGACCCGTCAATATGTGTTTGCGATGAGGTTGCGCGTATAAGCTACGAAAAAGCGCTTGCTGTTGCCAATAATATCGACAACAACGCTATTATAATTTCAGCCGATACAATAGTCGAGCTTGACGGTAAGCTTATGGGTAAACCAAAAGACGAATGCGATGCCCGGCAAATGCTCGGCAGCCTTTCGGGCAAAAGTCATAATGTTCATACCGCTGTTACGGTGTTAAAGGGTGACCGCCATATAACCCGCGTTGTCACGACTGCCGTTACATTCCGTGATATTACCGAAGCGGAAATTTCGGCGTATATCAAAACCGGTGAGCCTATGGATAAAGCGGGCGCTTATGGAATACAAGGACGCGCCTCAAAATTTGTAAGCGGAATAGTCGGCGACTACTTTAATGTTGTCGGGCTTCCCGTCTGCGAATTATCACTTATGTTAAAAGAATTTCAGATAAATATCTGATTTTTCAGGAGGAAATAAAATGTCTGCTAAAATCACACAGCTTTCAAACGGAGCCGAGGGTGTATTTATTAAAAACGACCGTTTTAACACCACCCTTGTTTCATTTAATTTTTATGTGCCACTCGCACGCGAAACTGTTGCCGAGTATGCGTTACTACCTTTTGTAATGACTACTTGTAGTGCCGCTTATCCCGATTTTTCTGCGCTTAACTTTAAGCTTGCAAAGCTTTATGGCGCAAATCTTTCGGCAAGTGCGGAAAAGGTTGGCGACTATCAACTTTTAAAAATTGCAATATCTACCATAGACGACCGTTTTGCTCTTGACGAAGAATCTCTTTGCGATAGTGCGGTACAGTTGCTTACCCAACTTATTTTTGAACCGAAGGTAGAAAACGGCGCCTTTTGTGAAGTGGATGTTGCCCGCGAAAAGCGCAAGGCAATTGAACACATCCGCGGTGACCTTGCGCAAAAACGCATCTACGCCAAAAAGCGACTTATAGAAGAAATGTATAAGGGTCAGCCTTACGGCGTGGCTAAATGCGGCACCGAGACCCAAGTAGAAAAAATTACAGGCGAATCTCTTTACAATGCTTGGAAAAATTTATTGTCTACCGCATTTTTGCGTGTAAATGTTATTTCACGCACAATGCCCGGCGGTCTTTTTGACGGTATTTCAGAAAAACTTGGCAGTATCACCCGCGAAAATATTGTCGATTGCACCATGAGCACCCCTACCGCTGCTGTTTCAAAGCCGAATACCGTTATTGAAACAATGGATATTGCTCAGGGCAAATTATGTATGGGCTTTTCAAGCGAGCTTTACGGCGATGATAGTGAAACCGCGGCGCTTACCGTTATGTGTGATATATTCGGCGGCGGTCCATACTCGCGACTTTTTACCAACGTTCGTGAAAAGTACAGTCTTTGCTATTACTGCGCTTCCAGCTCGGTTAAAGCAAAAGGCCTTATCACCGTTGACAGCGGTATCGAAAAGGAAAACGCCACTAAAGCTGAACGAGAAATTTTAAATCAGCTTGATATTATGAAACAAAATCTATTTACCGATGAAGAATTCCAGTCATCAATAAAAAGCATTACCGATTCGTTTAAATCCTACAACGACTCACAAGGCTTGCTTGATGCATGGTATTCACTAAAAATCGTTAAAGATAAGTTGCTTTCTCCCGAAGAAGCGGCTGACATTATATCTGGTGTTACACGCAATGATGTGGTTTATGCCGCCAGAGGTGTAAAACTGCACACAGTATATAAGCTTTTACCAAAAGAAAAGGACGGTGACAAATAATGAAAAAGCAGATTTTTGAAGGCTTTGCAGACGAAAGCTATGTAAAAGCAGAGCTGCCGTCAGGTCTTGCGATATACATTATGGAAAAGCCGCAGTATTCTTCAAGCTATGCAATTTTTGGTACAAAATACGGCTCTATTGACACCAGATTTTCTAAAGACGGCGAAGAAATGATAACCGTTCCCGAAGGCATTGCGCACTATCTTGAGCACAAGCTTTTTGAGGGCGAAGACGGCGATGCTTTTTCAAAGTACGCAAAAACAGGCGCTTCCGCTAACGCATTCACCTCTTTTGACCGTACCTGCTATCTGTTTTCCTGCAGTGATAATTTTTATGAAAATCTTGATATATTACTTAACTTTGTTCAATCTCCATACTTCACAAAAGAAAATGTAGAAAAAGAGCAAGGTATTATCGGTCAGGAAATTCGTATGTACGACGACAACCCCGGTTGGCGCGTTATGTTTAATCTGCTGAAAGGTATGTTCCATACCCACCCCGTTCGTATTGATATTGCGGGCACGGTAGAATCCATCGCGCAGATTGATGCTGATTTGCTTTATAAATGCTATGAAACCTTTTATAACCCTGCAAATATGTTTATTTGCCTTGTTGGAAACATTGATACCGACAAAACACTCAAACAAATTGAAAAATCAATAATTGACCGCAAACCCGTTGAGATTACCCGCGGTGAATTTGACGAGCCGCAGACAATAGTTAATCCTTACATGGAGCAGCGTCTTGCTGTAAATACCCCCATGTTCTGCCTTGGCTTTAAGCAAAAGATTGCTACCCCCTACCGCAGACTTAAAAGTAAAATCTGCGTAGATTTATTGCTCCAGATAATCTGCGGTGACGCTTCTCCCCTTTACGCGCGCCTTATGAACGAAGGTCTTATAAACGACGATTTTGACAGCGAATACTTTAACGGCAACGGCTATGCCGCAGTAATATTCGAGGGCGAATCGTGCGATCCTGAGCGTGTTGCAAATGAAATTAAAGCAGAAATAAACCGTCTTCGCGTTGAGGGTATTGATAAAAAACTCTTCTCTGCCGTTAAATGCGGTATGTATGGCGATATGGTAAGACGCTTTAACAGCGTAGAAAACCTTGCTATGAGTCTTACCGAATGTGCTATGTATGATTACGGGTTGTTTGATGAAATTAAAATGGTAAAGTCCGTAAGCTATGATGATGTTATGAAGCGCTTTGATGTGTTCTGCGATGAAAACGCCGTTTTGTCGGTAATTAAGCCTCTGGAGGATTAATTATGAGCTATGATGTTACTATTTTTGGAATTCATTTAAAACTTAATCCTGTGGCATTTACTTTGCCAATAGGCGACGGTTGGCCTGTTTATTGGTACGGTATTATTATTGCGCTGGGATTTATGCTTGCAATAATTTACGGTATGAAAAACGCCAAGCGTTTTAATGTTGATACCGATAAAATGCTTGATGTAATTATCGTCACAACTCCTGTCTCTATACTTTGCGCCCGCACATACTATGTTATTTTCGACGGAGTTAAGCTTGAAAGCATCGGTGACTTTTTTGGTTTTGGCGGTGGAGGCTTTTCCGGCATTGCGATTTACGGAGCTGTTATCGGCGCGTTTGCCTGTGGCGCAATTATGTGCAAAATCAAAAAAATCAAAATATTCGATATGTTTGATCTGGCTGCTACTGCCTTTCTTATCGGACAAGGTATAGGCAGATGGGGCAACTTTATGAACCAAGAGGCTTACGGCACCTTTACAGGCAGCAGTTGGTTTGGTATGCAAAGCAACCGTACCATTGCCGAAATGGGCGAAGGTCTGGTTCATCCCTGCTTTTTGTATGAATCTATCTGGTGTATAGCAGGCTTCTTTGTACTTAATTATTTTTCTAAAAAGCGCCGCTTTAGCGGTGAAATCACACTTATGTATTGCGTATGGTACGGTTTTGAACGTGCCGTTGTTGAAAATCTGCGCACCGACAGCCTGATGATAGGTAATCTTCGCGTTTCGGTTTTAGTTTCCGTTATAATATTTATTGCAGCGCTTGTTACACTTATAGTAATACGTCAAAAACAAAAAGTGGTAGTAGGCGATGATAACTATACCGCAATGTTTGAAGATGAATACGCTGACCTTTCACCAGACGAAGAAACTACACAAGAGGAAGAAAACAATGAGTAATATTATAGACGGCAGACTTGTATCTGCTGCTGTTAAAGACCGTGTTGCAGGCGAAGTTAAAGAGCTTAATAAAAAAGGCATTTCGGTTTGCCTTGCCGTAATACTTGTGGGCCAAGATCCTGCTTCACAAATATATGTAGCGAACAAGAAAAAGGCTTGTGAGCAACTGGGCATTGTTTCAAAAGAATATTTGCTGCCCGAAACCACAACACAGGAAGAACTTCTGGCGCTTGTTAATCAGTTGAATGATGATAAAAACGTAAACGGAATACTTTGTCAGTTACCGCTACCGAAAGGTCTTGACGAAAAAGTGGTTATTGAGGCAATCGACCCTAATAAAGACGTCGATGCTTTTCACCCTGTAAACGTTGGCAGAATAATGATTGGCGATTATGATTTCCTGCCCTGCACACCCGCGGGTGTTATGGAAATGCTCAACTACTATAACATTGACGTAAACGGTAAAGAATGTGTGGTTATCGGTCGTTCAAATATAGTAGGCAAGCCAATGGGTATGCTGTTGCTACACAAAAACGGCACAGTTACACTATGCCATTCAAGAACAAAAAATCTCAGCGAGGTTACGCGTCGCGCCGATATTCTTGTTGCCGCTGTAGGCAAGGCAAACTTTGTTACTGCCGATATGGTAAAAGACGGCGCTGTTGTGATTGACGTTGGTATGAACCGCGAAAACGGAAAGCTTTGCGGAGACGTGGATTTCGACGCTGTATCACAAAAAGCTTCCTACATCACACCTGTGCCTGGCGGTGTTGGTCCTATGACTATAGCCACCTTGATGCAAAACACCCTTACTGCTGCAAAGCGCCAAAATAA
>JAFTTE010000098.1 GCA_017466905.1 Clostridia bacterium
CAGATAGGTTTCTTAACACGCACACCACGCGGCAGATGTGTAACACAAGCGGCGTACGAACATTTGGGCATTAAAAACAGCAATACACAACAATCACTTTTATAAAGGATTTTTAAATGAGAACTTTTGAAAATTTTAACGATTATGAGTTAATCGATGCCGATAACGGCGAACGGCTTGAGCGTTGGGGCGATATTATATTAATCAGACCCGACCCACAGATAATATGGAACGAGGGTCACCGTGATGAGCGTTGGAACAATGCCCATGCGATATATCACCGCTCTAACAGCGGCGGCGGTTATTGGGAAACCTTAAAAAAGGTGCCTGATGTCTGGAGTATAAAATATAATAACCTTACGTTTCGCTTAAAGCCTATGGGCTTTAAGCACACAGGTCTTTTTCCTGAGCAGGCGGTCAATTGGTCACTCGCTCAAAAACTTATCAGCGAAGCAAACAGAGAGATATCCGTGCTTAATTTGTTTGCATATACAGGTGGCGCTACTGTTGCTTGTCTTAAAGCAGGAGCTAAGGTGACTCACGTAGATGCGTCTAAAGGAATGGTGGGCTGGGCAAAAGAAAATGCTGTGGCTACAGGTGTCGCAGACATGCAGGTGCGTTGGCTGGTTGACGATTGTATGAAATTTGTTAAGCGCGAAATCAGACGCGGCAACAAATATGATGCTATTATTATGGACCCGCCCTCATACGGCAGGGGACCCAACGGTGAGGTATGGAAATTAGAACAGCAATTGTCCGAATTGCTTACCGACGTGGGTAAGATTTTAAGCGATGACCCGCTCTTTTTCTTCCTTAACTCATACACAGGCGGACTTTCGCCTACAATTCTTAATTATATGGTTAAAAGCTGTATAGCGCCAAAAAACACGGGAACCGTATACACTGAAGAAATCGGTATAAAGGTTACAAAACGAAATGTTATATTGCCTTGCGGCAATACTACGATTTGGACAAAGTAAATGGATAATATAATTGAAGTAAAAAACGTTACATTTGAATATGAAGACGGAGAGCAAAAGGAAACCGTTTTAAATGATTTCAGTCTTGACATAAAGCGTGGAAGCTTTACGGTTGTTTTAGGACATAACGGCTCGGGAAAATCAACGCTTGCAAAGTTACTCAACGGTCTTTATAAGCCTACAAGTGGCGACATATCGGTAGACGGGATATCCACAGCTGATGAAAAGAACGAAATTGAAATCAAGCGCCGCGTGGGCCTTGTTTTTCAAAATCCCGATAATCAGCTTGTAGCGTCCATTGTTGAAGAGGATGTCGCTTTTGGTCCCGAAAATTTAGGTCACTCACCCGAAGCTATTCGCACCGAAGTTGACGAAGCGTTAAAGGCGGTTGATATGTACGAATTTCGCAAATCAACACCTCACAGACTTTCGGGCGGTCAAAAGCAGCGTGTTGCGATTGCGGGTATTATTGCAATGAAGCCCGACTGCATAGTGCTTGACGAGCCTACCGCTATGCTTGACCCAAAGGGCAGAGCAGAAATTATTTCTACCATAAAAAAACTTAACCGTGAAAACGGGATTACAGTTGTTCTGATAACTCATTTTATGGAAGAGGCGGTCGACGCTGATCGTGTAATTGTTATGGACAGCGGTAAAATTGTTGCCGACTCTACACCAAAAGACATTTTCAGCAATATTAAGCTGCTTAAGGATGTGGGACTTGATGTTCCGCAAACAACAGAACTGCTTTACCGACTAAAGCTGGGCGGTATGAATATTTCAACAGATGTTATTTCTATAGAAGAATCAGCGCAAAAAATTTATGATGCGATTCATTTGGAGGAAATTTAATTGTCTATTCTTGAAGTTAAAAATTTAACTCACACCTATGACGGTAACACACCCTTTATGCACGATGCGGTTAAAAATGTTAATTTCAGCATCGAAAAGGGTGAAATTGTCGGAATTATCGGTCATACAGGCTCGGGTAAATCTACGCTTGTTCAGCATCTAAACGGGCTGCTAAAGCCTACAAGCGGCGAGATTTTATTGGATGGTAAAAATATTTGGGACGACCCTAAAAAAATACGTTCAATCCGTTCGCGCGTGGGTCTTGTTTTTCAGTATCCAGAATATCAGTTGTTTGAAGATACTGTATATAAGGATATTGCCTTTGGTCCTAAAAATATGGGACTTTCTGAGAACGAAATCGCAAAACGTATTTCAGAAATTTCCGAGCTTGTTGGTATAAAACCCGAATATCTTGATAAATCACCATTTGATTTATCGGGCGGTGAAAAACGCCGTGTTGCTATTGCAGGAGTTATGGCAATGCAGCCTGAAATTATTGTCTTTGACGAACCGGTCGCAGGGCTTGACCCACGTGGCCGTGCCGATGTTGTGCAAATGATTTCCGATTATCGCAACAAATATAATGCCACGGTGCTTATTATTTCACACAATATGGAGGATATGGCGCTTATTGCCGATAGGCTTATTGTAATGAATAAGGGCGAGATGGTTTTGTTTGATACAACAGAAAATGTGTTTAAACAATACGAGCTTTTAAAAAGTATAGGTCTTAATGTTCCTATGGTAACACAGGTTATGCTTTCTTTAAAAGAAAAAGGATTAAATATACCTGATGATATTTTTACCGTTGATCGCGCTGTAGATTATCTTCTCACACTTATAAAAGGGGGTAATTACAATGCTTAAGGATATTACCTTTGGTCAGTATTTTGAAAGCAATTCGTTTATTCATAAGCTTGACCCAAGAACAAAAATGCTGCTTTTAATTGCTGTTATTGTGTTTATTTTCGTATCACAAAACGCGGTTGCACTATCCCTCGTGGCTTTATTGATCTTTGTAAGTATGATCCTTTCAAAAGTACCTTTAAAGATGTATTTAAAAAATCTTAAAGCAATTTTACCCATAATTATTTTTACAATGATTATAAATCTTTTTTATAATGCATCAGGCGATGTGATACTTTCTTTTTGGAAGCTTACAATCACTACCGGTTCTATTTATCGTGCTTTATATATGGCAGCGCGTATATTGTTGCTTATTATTGCAAGCGCAGAGCTAACATACACGACAACACCTAACGATCTGACCGATGCTATTGAAAAACTGCTTTCGCCACTTAAATTTATCGGACTTAAAAATGCCGTTCATACGCTTGCGATGATGATGACAATAGCATTAAGATTTATACCAACGCTTATTGAGGAAACGCAAAAAATTATGAACGCTCAAAAGGCTCGCGGCGCTGACCTTGAAAACGGAAAACTAATTGAGCGAATTAAAGCTCTTATTCCCATTTTAATTCCGCTTTTGATTTCGTCAGTCCGTCGCGCTTACGAGCTTGCCGAAGCAATGGAATGTCGTTGCTATAACGGCGGCGAGGGCAGACAGCGTATGAAGCAGTTAAAGTACAAATCAAATGATTTTACAGCTTTTGCTACGGTAACAATTGTTTGCTCGGCTGTTGTTGCCATTAATATCATACTATAATTTTGGAGTTAATTATGAAAAGGATGCTGCTGACAATTTCATATGACGGCACTGCCTATCACGGCTGGCAGGTACAGCCAAATGGAATTACCGTGCAACAGACCTTGCAGGATGCTCTCGAAAAATTGTTGGGCGAAAGACCCGCCGTTACGGGCTGTAGCCGCACCGATGCAGGTGTTCACGCACGTAAATTTGCCTGTCATATTGACTGTAAAGACAATTTTCCCGAAAGTGCGTTTTTAAAAGGTTTAAATTCTTTATTGCCAAATGACATCGCTGTAATTGATTGCCGTGAGGTTGAGCCTGATTTTCATGCAAGATATAACGCATTGGGCAAAAAATATGTTTATTCGATGTACACGGGTGCTTTGAATCCATTTGATTCAAGATATATGCTGCATCTTGAAAGCCTACCTGATATCGATTTGATGAATAAATTTTGTAAGGGTATTGTCGGTACGCACGATTTTGCAGGATTTTCCTGTTCGAAAAGAACTGTAGAAGATACAGTCAGAACAATTACTGAATGCTCGGTAAAAAAAGACGGTAATAAGATTTATTTTGAAATAAAGGGTAACGGTTTCTTATATAATATGGTGCGTATACTTGCGGGTACGGCATTGGCAGTCGGTCAAAAAAGATTAAAGCCCGATTGTTATAATGATGTTTTTAAAGATAATGACCGCAGCAAAGCAGGGGATACCTTGCCTGCTTTTGCCTTGATTTTGGAAGAGGTTTATTATTAATTGTCAATTAGAAGGGTGGTGCTGTAAATGCCTGATTACAAAAGAAAAAAAGTAAACAAATTTTCAAAGCATAAAAAAAACCGTGTTCACACCGAAAGCACAATCACGATGACCAATAAAAAACAAAAAAACATAGGTGTTGTACCTGAAAACGATATAAAGGTGGTGCGCGGTGCAAAATATAAAAGAAAGCAAAAGGTAGGCTTCTTTGTAGCGGCGATTGCTTTTGTCTGTGTAGTATGTATGATTTTATCTATGCTGCTGCCGGGCGGACTGTATGAGAATATTATAAATTTCACCTCGCTGATAGGAGGTGGCAGTTATCCCATAAGCATTTCAGGTAGCACTATTCTTAATACCATTTCGTGCGATTCGTATTATTACGTATTAACAGATACGAACATTGCTGCATATTCAAACTCGGGCAAAATTGTTTTTGATGAGCTTCACGGTTTTTCAAATCCTATCCTTTCTGTGTCAGGTACACGCGCTCTTGTATATGATCAGGGCGGTAAAACAGCATATGTTTATAATTTGAGCGGAAAAATCCATACACTTACTACAGAGAAAGAAATTATAACAGCTTCTGTTTCACAAAGTGGTGCTGTTGCTGTTGCAACATATTCTGACAGCTATACATCGGTTGCTACTGTATATGATAAAAATTTAAAGCAACAGTTTACCTATAATTCGGCAAAGGATATAATAAATAATGTTATAATAAATCCGTCCGGCAAAAAAATGGCCGTTTCTACACTCAGCGTTGTGTCAGGTCAGTACAGCTCAAAGCTTTTAGTTTTTAATTTTGAGTCCGCCAACCCTTTGCACACAGCCGACCTTGGCAGTTCGTTGGTTTTGTCACTTGCAAACACAGGAAAAGGTATTTCAATAATATGTGAGGATAGATATAAATTTTTACATTGGTCTAAGTTTACTGCGAGCGAGGTCACAGCCTCGGGTAAGATATACACATTCAGAAGCACAAAAAACGGTGTTTTGCTCACCTTTAATCTTGCAAATAACCGAAGCGATAATACCATTGTTTTAGTTTCTAAAAAGGGAGAAAAGCTTTCGGAATTTAAGATAGAAAAAGCAATAGGTGACATTCAGTATAGTAATGGCCGCATATATTTTATCAGCGATACGGCTATTAATATTCTTGACAAAAACGGTAATGTGTTAAGGTACGGTGACTGTAGTTACGGTGTTCAGAAGTTTGCGGTAACAGCTGCAAATTCGGTTGCCACTGTTTCGGATAGTGAAATAAATAAAATCAATATTGAAAAAGGAGATAAGTAATATGTCATACATACTTGACGGTATTATTATTTTAATTATTTTGCTGGGAGTTTTTTTATCAGCAAAAAAAGGTTTTGTTCGCACACTGATTGAGGTTGTAGGCTTTGTTGCCGCAATTGTAGTAGCGTTTACATTAAGTTCACCATTAGCCAATACTATTTATGATAAAATGATAGAGCCTTCTGTTGTTAAGACGGTTGAAGCTGTTGCAACGGACGGAGCTGAAAATGCCTCGGCAGCAGTTGATGCAGTCTGGAGCAAAATGCCCGCCTTTATTACCGAAAGCAGCTTTTTTAATCTTTCTAAGGACAGTATCACTTCTACGGTACAGGCCGAAACAGCAAACGGTAGCGCACAGCTCGCACAGACGGTTTCTGACTCGTTTGTAGCACCCGCCGTTACTAAATTGATTTCGGTTTTCATTTCTGTTATATTGGTGATTGTCTTACTTTTTGTTGTTAAAATACTTGCAAAATATTTAAATAAATTATTCAGTTTCAGTATTGTAGGCGACATAAATAAAACCTTAGGCGGATTGTTGGGGCTTGTTAAGGGTGCTGCCATTGC
>JAFTTE010000099.1 GCA_017466905.1 Clostridia bacterium
ATTGGTAAAGTCTACCCTTTCATTAATGTAGGTTTTGCTCTTGATTTCATCATAATTATAACTCACCGTACCGAATGACAATAACTCTTTTAAATTAAGGTCGGCAATAAAATCGCCTAATGTTTCTGGGCGGTAGTTAGAATTAACGTATATATAATACTCTTCTGTACTCTCGAGTTTTACCGCAACCGCACATTCATCTGAAATATCTTTTACAGGATACACCTCGGCATTTTTGGTGTATTTTATATCGTTAATCATATCAGTTCCGTGCGTAATGTAATCACCGATTTTATCAAGCAACATATCGACAGAAATTTGTGCCTTTCGGCTCGAATATCTGATACCGTCAAAGTCAAGCTCGGAATATTGGTCGGTAATGCTTAATTCATCCCAAGGGGTTACTTTTGCGAGAAGCTCGGTTTCAACGATTTCATCTGATATATCATCGCTCATTTTATAAACAATTGGAAATTTTGAAAGTTTTTTATAGGTCGGGTCAATGTTGAGATATTTAATCAACTGCCAGATTCCAACGCCGAGCAAAAGCAAAATAAGTACGCTGCAAATAACTATCGTGATTTTACGTTTATAACTTGTCATAATATTTCCCCCTTCTATTTATAAAACCTTTGAAAACGCTAAAAGGTTGCATTATTTTTTGCAAATACAAATATATCTTTTATCGTCAAATTTAGTAATTGTATCGGCAATAGTAAAGCCGTATTTTTTATAAAATCTCACAGCATCGTCATCGGTTTCAGCGGTGATTGTGTTTATATCAAATTGATTAAAGATAAAATCAATCAGTCCGCTGCCTATACCCTTGCCCTGCTGTTCGGGCTTTACGGCAATATCAAGGATTGTTGCGGATTGCTCTGCGATTTCAAAAACAACAATTCCAAGGTTTTCGCCGTTTTGCGAATAGGCATAAATATAAGCCTTGTCATTTGCCTGATATTTCTTTGCGCGACCTGAAAGCCGTTCGGGTGTGGGATTATAAACACTTGGCGCTAACAGTTCAAAAATGCCAGAATCAGCTATATTTTCTTTAACATCACAAATGGCGCAGATATCGCATAACTCTATACCCAATGCGCCGTATTTTGTTATTTGCTCTTTAGAATAATACTGCTCCATATCAGTATAATGGGCAGTTTTTAATTCGTCTTTAGTATAGCCGCACTTATCAAGCGGTAAATGCTCATAAAGCGCTTTAAAGTCGGCAAATTTATGTAATGCTTTTACCTTGGCGGTTATCATATCATTGTTTTTGGTGCAACTAAAAATAATGGTATCCTCAACAGTTATCTGTTGCCGCTTTTCGTCATTAAGCCGCAGTTCAATAGTTTTACTGCCGTCAGCAATAGAGTAAAAGGCATCACGCCATAGTTTCATATTGTGAGTCATAGTTTACCCCCTCTTTTTATAAACAATTATTTCAGGATTTGAGCCACCATCGCCATATTCGCAAACCAAAAGATAATTTTCGTCTGCGGTAAGTCCATAACATCTGTCGCTATCTTTTTTACATATCTGATAACCCAAATAAATTTTACTATCATCCCAAAATTTAATAACTTGTCCGCTGGGTAATGTGTATTCAAGATTTACAAAAGAGCCCTTAAGTGCGCAAAGGTCTGTCACCTGTTTCATATCTGTAATACCAAGCGCATTAAACTCGGCTATTAACTTTTCTTTTAGGTCACAAGGCTTATCTGAACAGCCTTCACAGTGATTTTGACCTTTGTTCTGACAGCATTTTGCTATCATACAGTCGCTGCCGAACGGTCTGCCTTTTGTTGCGGCACAACCTGCGCAGGTATCTTTATATCCACATTCTGTGCAATCAATTCCGCAAAGTGTTTTGCTCATATTAATTCTCCTATTTTCAATAGCTATTGTAGGGACAGGCGTCCTCGACTG
>JAFTTE010000100.1 GCA_017466905.1 Clostridia bacterium
GACAGTCGAGGACGCCTGTCCCTACAAAGTAAAATTATTTTTATATAGAAAAACTACCTATTTATTTATAATCAAAGACTCATCATCGGTTAAAGCGTAAACTTTATATTTTCCGTCGGATTGCAATTTGTCATACAGCGGCTTTCGGTCAGATGTGTAATGACAAACCAAAATGCCGTCAAACATTCCCAAACCGCTAAAATCGGTATATCCGTCGGGCACGGAATCAAAGTTCGCAACATGTTCGATATCTGCCGATGCAATGTGCGCGCCCGCGCTACCGCCAATATAAATAACACCCGATTTTACATAATTTATTATTTCTTTGTCAAAACCGCAGCCTCTTATTCGCTGTAATGTTTTAAAGGTATTACCGCCGCTTATGTAAATAATATCAATGTCAAGATTTAAAAATTGTTCTTCATTACAATAATCAAAAACCAAAATATTTTCCCTGATAAAACCAAACTCTTGCATACGTAGATAATACATTTCACTCTGTATCGCTTGCATAGTTGCTTTTTCATTTGGAATAAAAAGCAATTTACATTGTTCTATCGGTTTGTCAAGATTATCAATTATAGTTTGTTTTGCCTTGTCATTACGAAAATCACAAGACGATAAAATTAATTTCAAATAAATTTCTCCCCTATGATGCAACTTTGCGTTTTACCAATTGTGCATTGTGCATTATGAATTGTGCATTGAAATAATTATCTGCTCTGCTGATTTTATCCCGTCTACCGCCGCAGACATAATGCCGCCGGCATACCCTGCGCCCTCGCCGCAAGGATATATACCGCCAAATGATACCGACTCCCCTGCCTCATTTCGCACAATTCGCACGGGTGATGAGCTGCGTGTTTCGGGGGCTGTAAGAATTGCATCGGGGTTTGCAAAGCCACGTATTTTTTTATCCATTTCTTTAATGCCATCTTTAAGAGACTCTACAATAAATTTGGGATAAATATCGCTAAAATCTGCAAAAGCGTAAATTGGTTTTACTGTGGGTTTTACAGCGCCAATCTCGGCTTTTTTATCAAAAATAAATTCGCCAATAGTGGTTATAGGCACGGCGCCGTTTGCAATATTATATGCTTTTTGTTCAATCTCGCGTTGCAGTTCACACCCTGCAAAAACATCGTCACACTGCAAATCCTCGGGGTTCACACCAACAAGCAGCGCGCTGTTAGCATTTGCGCCGTCGCGGCGACTATTGCTCATACCGTTTACTGCAATGCCGCCTTGCTCGCTTGAAGCGTTGATAACCTCGCCGCCCGGACACATACAAAAGGTGTAAACACCGCGACCATTGGGCAGATGTACCGCCATTTTATAATCTGCGGCTTTGAGTGCGGAGTGGTCGGCAAAACCACCGTATAAAGCCTTGTTTATCTCACTTTGCAAATGCTCGATACGAACACCCATTGCAAAAGGCTTGCGAATCATTTCAAGTCCGCTGCTATATAGCATTTTAAAGGTGTCGCGCGCCGAATGACCTATGCATAAGCATAGATACTCACAAGGCATTTTTTTACCGTTTACAGATATTTCGGCAAGTTTATTGCCTTCAAAATAAACACCGTCAAGGCACGAGTAAAAATTGACCTCTCCGCCGAGAGATATAATTTCTTTACGGATGTTTTTTACAACTGTTTTTAAAACATCTGTGCCGATATGCGGCTTGGCATCAATAAGTATGTCCCTTTGCGCGCCAAATTCGTGAAATGTTTCAAGAACGGTGCGGCAACGGATATCCTTGATACCGCTATTTAATTTACCGTCAGAAAAGGTGCCTGCCCCACCCTCACCAAACTGAACGTTTGACTCGGGGTTAAACGCGCCACCCGCAAAAAACTTTTCTACATCTGCGGTACGCGTATCAACGTCGGCGCCTCGTTCGTATACGATAGGCTTTAAACCTGCTCTTGCTAAAGTAAGTGCCGCAAACATACCCGCAGGACCAAAGCCTATGACTACGGGTCGAATATCTGACTCGCCTTTTTGCCAAACATATTCTTTTTTGGTAAAGGGTGTCGCATTTTTATAGCGTTTTAAAACCTGAGCTTCGTTTTTTACCTGAGCGATTATTGACACACAAAAATGCACGTCACGCTTATCTCGCGCATCAACCGATTTTCGATAAAGTTCGGCAGATATTATATCCGACTTTGAAATTTTAAGTTTGGTCGAAGAAATGCTAAAAACATCATTTAAATCGGCGTCTAAAGGCAGTTTAATATTGTTTATAATTATCATTAGTTATACTCCAAAATCCTCACAAATGGCATTTGCTGCGCAGATAGCGCTACTCCACGCCCATTGCAGATTAAATCCGCCGCAATCACCGTCGATATCAAGTATTTCTCCTATACAATAAAGTCCTCTTTCGCGTTCGGATTCCATTGTTTGAGGATTAAATTGCGTGGTGTCAAGTCCGCCTGCAGTTACTTGTGAATTATCAAATCCTGTTGTGCCCGTAACCTTAAATTTCATACCTTTGATTATAGAGGCAATTTGTTTTATATCGCCGTTTTTTAGTGTTGCTACGCTATCGCTCAGTTTTAAACCGCACATTTTAAGTACTGCTTGTCCTACGCGCTTATTTAACATGCCTGTAAGATATTCGTCAAGGTTGCGGTTGCGCAAAGCGGTAGCGCGAAAATTTAATATATCACACACATTTGCATAGGTGTATTCCCACATTAAATCAAGTGTGATTACCTTGTCACCCGGCTGACGCTCTATTTCGCGAGAGAGTTGCATTATAGGTGGACCCGAAAGTCCGTAATCACAAAAGAGTACTTCGCCAAACTCACCTCGAACAGCAGTTTCGTTTATAGAAAGGTTTACATCGGCATTTACTTTTATACCTTTAAGGCTTTTTACAACATCGGTTTCGGTTTTAAGCTGTACAATGGCGGGTGTGGTTTTTACGGTTTTATAGCCTGCATTTTTAAGAATTTTTAGCATACTGCCATTACTACCGAGTTTGTTGCCGCCCGAATAAAGACCTGTGGCAATCACAAGACTTTCACAAATAAAATCACCGTTATTTGTATTTATGTTAAAGAAATTTTCGGTTTTGCTGTATGACAAAACGGTAGTATCAACAAATGTGTCAACACCAAGTTCTTCAAGACTGAAACGCATAGCATCTACTACAGAAGATGCCTGCAACGAATACGGATACGCTCTGCCCGTTTCATCGTATGTGAAAACAACACCGATTTCACTAAAGAAATCTGCGGCATAATAGTTATCATAATTTTGTAAAGCAAATTCCGCAAAAGCGATGTTTTCACTGTGATAGCGGTCAATATTTATGTTTATATTGCTTATATTGCATCTGCCGTTACCTGTGGTAATAAGCTTTTTACCCACGCGTGACAGTTGTTCGAGTATAGCGACACTTATACTACGGTCACGTAGCTTTATATTTATCGCGGCGCACATACCCGCAGCGCCGCCACCTATAATTATAACATCATACTTATTTGTCATTAAAAATCCTCTTACCCATACTTTTTAATATCGTTGTATATGTCTATAACTTGTTTTACGTTCTCATTTTTATGGCTAAGTAACCACTCATAAACTTTGGGATTGGAAAAGGTATCGCTCCACGCGTTATGTTCGTTTTCGGGATAAATTGTAAGTTTTGCTTTTCCACCGCACGCATTTACGCGCTCAACCATAATTTCAGACTCGCGCGATAAAACCACATTGTCTTTTGCGCCGTGAAATGCCCATATTGGAACGTTTACAAGCCGTGATGCATTCCAGTACATACCGCCGCCACAAATAGGAACAATTGCGGCAAAAAATTCGGGGCAACTCATGGCAAGCTGCCATGTAGCATATCCGCCCATACTCCCGCCCATAAGATATATTCTTTCACTATCCGCATTAGGCAAATTAACTATGTATGTTACAAACTCTTTTAATTGTTCCCACATATCAAACCAAGTGTTTTCGTGACACAATGGCATTATGGTCATAAAAGGAAAATCACTAAATTTTTCTCTCTCGTGCAAAAAAGCGCTGTCGCGAAGCAGTGGTGTAATATCGTCACCTCTGCCACCTGCACCGTGAAGCTTTATAAGCACAGGATATTTTTGGTTTTCATCAAAATTGTCGGGGAAACACAAAATATATTTAATCTTTTTGAACTCTCTAATTTCATTTTTCACAATAACACCTCATTTAATGATATTTTATCATAAAAAAGCAATTAAAGCAACAATAAGTGAAAAAGAGCCGTGTTTTCCACGACTCTTTTTCACTTTTAAGGGGTTTGAGGAGAGAATCGCAACTTACGTTGCGAATGTACCAATAAGGGTGCGGCTCCCTGTTTCTTGGTACAAGCATATAATACACATAAATTTTAACCGTTTTGTGAACGCATTTTAAATATTTTTTTAGAATATGTTTAAAATTTTATGACAATACTAACATTACAACGAAAGGAGATTAATTTTAAAAATGAAATATTATAAAACTTCAAAATTCACAAAAGCAATTACCTCAACAGGTTTTGTTACAATAGTTGCCTGCGCTTTGATTGCGGTTGGCGCAATTGCCTGGTTTGCGCTATCCCGCGATAACACCGTTAGTGAGACGCCATCTGATAACAGTCAGTCACAACAGGAATATCCCGATACAAACAATTCATATAATAACACGGTAGAGGTACCCGATGTCAGCGAAGAACCTATTACCGATGTTGATGACGATGTAAGTAATGTTCCTTACAGTGAAGAAGAACCGACTGAGCCTGTGGAAGAAAAACCGACATTTGTTTTGCCAATAACAGGTAACATATCAAAAGGCTATAGCGACACAGCTCTTCAGTATTCTGCCACATACGGAGATATGCGATTGCACACAGGAGTAGATATTTTGTGCGAAACAGGCAGTGATATAAAATCTGCCGGCACAGGTACTGTTAAATCGGTAGTTGATGACGCAAACTACGGCAGAATAATAACCATTGAGCATATGGGTGGCATAACAGTAAAATATTGCGGTATGGGTAGCGTAAACGTCAAAGAGGGCAATAAAGTTGCCGCAGGTGATGTTATAGGCACATCGGGTGATGTGCCCTGCGAATGTGCCGATAACCCGCATATTCATATTGAAGTTACAGTTGACGGTAATAGTTCTTCTCCGCTCGCTGCACTTGGTTTAGAATAAATTTCCTGCCCTCGAAATTGTCGTTTAGGGGCGCAAAAAATGAGCATAAGGCTTAAAGTCTTATGCTCATTTTTATTATCTGATATATGCTTCGAGTCTGTAAATTGGCAACCCTTGCGATACAAATTTTTCTTCGTACTCGGTCATAATATTACCCTCAAAATTACTATTGTGCAAATCAAGAGTTACATTTTTAAGAGCAAAACCATTTTGCGATAATTCCCCTATTGAAAACTCAAAAAGCTTCATATTATCAGTCTTTTGATGAATTTCAGCATCAGGCTTTATAATGCGTTTGTATATTTCAAGAAAATTGCTGTGTGTTAGTCGGTGCGATGCATATTTCTTTTTAGGAAACGGACAAGAGAAATTAAGAAAAATGCGCTCGATACTTTGAGGTTTTATATGTCTTTCAAGATATTCAGCAGAGCATTTTATGAAACGAACATTTTTTAAATTCATTTTTTGTGCTAACTCACAAGCTGATACAATAACATTGCCTTCTTTTTCCACCGCAATCAAATTAATTTCGGGGTGAGCAGCCGCATACTCGCAAGCAAATCTCCCCTTTCCGCAACCAACCTCAAGATACAAAGGCTTTGATGCGGCAAACCAATTGTCAAAATCAATGTAGTCTTTATCATTTATTGCAGTTTTAAAATTGCGGTCCTCGCTCTCGCTTATGTAAAGATAGTCTTTTACAGCATCTAAACGCTCTTTTAAATTTTTCTTTTTTCTCATTCTCATATCATTCACCAGCTTACACACAAATGCAGGGTCGATGGTAACATCGACCCGCGATTTTATTATTTATTCAATTCTTCCAATTTTGCAACGGCTTTGTCTAGATAATCCTCGCTAAAATGCTCGATACAACCGTTATCTACCATTTGAGTAAGCGATATATCAATAGGCAACTTACCAAGCAAGTCAATATCTAATTCTTTTGCAATATCATCACTACCGCCGCCAAAAACGCTGAAGCATTTACCGCAATCAGGGCATTTTACGTAGCTCATATTCTCTACAAGACCAAGTATATTTATGTTCATCATCCGAGCCATATTATAAGCCTTTTTAACGATAAGTGATACCAAATCCTGCGGAGAGGTTACCATAACTATACCGTCAAGAGGTATTGTTTGGAACACGGTAAGCGGCACGTCGCCCGTACCGGGAGGACAATCGATAAACAGGTAATCAAGGTCTCCCCATACAACGTCCTGCCAGAACTGCTTTACAGCGCCTGCAATTACGGGACCGCGCCAGACAACAGGAGCGTCGTTTTCTTTAAGCAACATATTGACAGACATAACTTTTATGCCGCCTTTGGTCTCCGCGGGTAAAATACCAAGCTCGTTTTGCATAGCATTGCCCATAACGCCAAATGATTTTGGTATTGAAGGGCCTGTAATATCGGCGTCAAGTATACCAACCTTATAACCCTTGTGACTCATAAGCGTTGCAAGCAATGAGGTAACCATAGATTTACCGACACCGCCCTTGCCGCTGACAACAGCCACTACGTGCTTAATGTTATTGAATTCGCCCGTAGGCTCAATAAAGCTTTCTTTTTTTCTTGAATCGCAATTGCTGCTACAAGAAGCGCAATTGCCGTTACAATTTCCTGACATTTTCATCACCGCGAAATATTATACATCAATAGTTTTTCAAAATCAATAATTATTTATACTAAAAATATGTACTGATTTGTTTTGCGCTCTCATCGGGTGAGTATATAAATTCGGTGATATGATCATCATTGTAAAAATATTTATAGGTGTTATCACAGAGCGTATCAAAGCTATCAATTATAATAAGCTTTATTTTCATCTTTTCGGGTATGATGCTTTTTATGTAAACGCTTGCCGTCTGCCCCACGCTTACGTTTTCTTTGGGTTCGGCAAGACCTGCAAGATTAGGGGTCAGTTCAACAAAAATTCCGTAATTCTCAATGCTTCGTACTATGCCGGATACGGTCTGCTCTTGGCTGAAAATTGCAGCATTTTCTTCCCAGGTGCCAAGCAGTTCTTTATGAGATAATGTGATTTTGTTATCCTCATCAATGTTTTTAATTATTGCCTTAATTTTATCCCCAACATAAAATCTGTCTTTAGGATGCGATATACGCGATACGGAAATCGAATCTATAGGTAACAAAGCAACATTGCCACAGCCAATATCACAAAAAGCGCCAAATGACTCAAGATGCGTTACACGAGCCTCAATAATATCACCTGCCAATTTGTTATTTAAGATATAGTTCAAACATTTTTCCTGTGCTGCTCTGCGAGATAGCAACGCGTAGGTTTTCCCCTGTGAGTCAGTAGAAAAATCGGTTATGATAAAACAGACCGGTCGCCCAACACGTGAAATCAAGGCTATATCACGCGTAGTACCCTCGCGGATGCCTATTGCACCTTCGTTTCGAGGTATTATTCCTCTCATAATTCCAAGGTCAACTATAAGGTTGTGCTCAGCATCACACATAATTACATTTGCTTCAAGGATTATTTCAAGTGATTGCGCGCAAGCGAGCGCCGATGCGCTTGCCATATACTTTTTATTATCTTCACTATTTAATAATATGCCTTCAGGATGATAATCTTTCATTTCCATCTCGCCTTTCGTTATCTTTGGGCGCTTGATTGCCCATACAAGATAATATATGCGTTATGCAAAATAAAAATGATTAGTAAAACAAAAAGTTTGTACACAAAACGCATACAAACCTTTTTTAAACTATTTAACTGAAATAACACCCTTTTTAAGTATGGGTTCAACCATATTTTCATCACTGTCACAGAAATTCGTTTCTGCATTAAAAATTATATCATAATCGCCCTTATCCGCGCTCACCTTAACTTTGAAATTAAGATTTGCAATCAAACCGCTTTCTTTTGTATCTTCTAGCTCGGACTGTGTTACCAAAATAACAACCTCACCAACATTGTTGTTCACTTCACACTCATCAAAAACCTCACC
Source organism: Clostridia bacterium (assembly GCA_017466905.1). GTDB lineage: Bacteria > Bacillota > Clostridia > Oscillospirales > Acutalibacteraceae > UBA737. The sequence continues at coordinate 8,182 of JAFTTE010000100.1, forward strand.
ATTGGAGCACGATACAAAACTTATAGCATCAGAGTCATAATTAATTATTATCTGACCACCCCAGATACCGTGATTCTTACTTATAGAAAGAGGAATTTGTACCGTATCACCCGCTAATGCTTTTTTTTCATCCAAATACACAGTAGTATCACCAAGGTTTTTTGATATAAGCACTATACCTGTAACCAAAATTGCGACTGCCAAAACAACAGCAGCAATTATTATAATAATTTTTTTATTTTTCATAATCAAAAACCCTCATATTCGCCATTAATAATTTTTTGATTAAGAGCATCAACAACGTTTACTTTATCTTCCTTGTATGTAACTCCATACCAACGATCTTCGGCAACAAGTACTGAAACATTCTTTTGTCCGCGCTCAATCACATTTGATACAACTGTAGGCAGATAATATTCTACCTTAGGCACATTGATTTTTTCTGCAAAAAACTCTTTAAGGTCGCTTTCAATATATGTAAACACATCGGGAGTAAATCCCCACATATTCATCGACACTATGCAGTCGGGCGGCAACTCTACCCAATTTTCGTCATCCTCGGTGTATTTGCAATCAAGTATTTTCGTGCGCTCGGTAACAGATTTTAATATGCCGTTCTCCACTTCACAAATACCACGTGAAACAGTACCGTTTTCAGTAAGAGTGTTTTGAAGTCGGAAGCCAACCATACAAAAATCACCCTTTTGCTCTTTGAGGTGATTATACATTTTCACATAAGCGCTCTTGCCGTAATAGTCATCAGCATTAATAACAGCAAACGGAGTATTTACCTTATCGCGCGCACAGTATATCGCGTGAGCTGTACCCCAGGGCTTTTGTCTTTCCTCAGGGCAGGTAAATCCTTCCGGCAACATATCAAGCTCCTGATATGCGTAATCAACGTCAATCATCTTTTCAATTCTGCTGCCAACAATTTCTTTAAATTCTTTTTCGATTTCGTGCTTAATAATAAACACTACCTTGTTAAATCCCGCAGCTTTAGCGTCATAAACTGAAAAATCAATTATTGCCTGACCACCGGGTCCTACGGGTTCAATCTGCTTAAGTCCGCCAAATCGGCTGCCCATGCCTGCCGCCATAACTACAAGTGTTGCATTAAAACTCATTTTCTTCTCTCACTTTCATTTTTTAACGATTTGGAAGCGCGAATATTTTCGTTTGCTTTTTCGCTGAAGCCCTCTGTACTCTCCCTCATAAACAAAACCTTAAATGTAAGTATCAGAAGCTTCAGATCAAGAAGCAGCGAATATGTTTCAACATATATTAGATCCATATGCAGCTTATCCTCAGGACTTGTGTTATATTTACCGTAAAGCTGCGCAAAGCCTGTAAGTCCGCCTTTTACACGGTGACGCAATTCAAATTCGGGATATTTTTTAGAATACTCGTATACATTTTCGATTCTCTCGGGTCTGGGACCTACAAGCGACATATCGCCGCGAAGTATATTAAACAGCTGCGGCAGCTCGTCCATACGGCAGGCACGTATTATCTTGCCCACACGTGTTATACGATCATCATCATTTACTGCCTTTTTAGCGCCATCCTTATCGGCATCTACAATCATAGATCTAAATTTTAAAACATTGAATATTTTACCGTTTATTGTAATACGGTTTTGTTTAAATAAAACGGGACCGCCATCATCAAGCTTTATAGCAATAGCACATATAAGCATTATGGGACTTGTGATTATTATCGCGATTGCAGATATAACAATATCCATTATACGCTTGATAATTCTTTGCTCTAATGTAAGACCGCGATTGCGGCTCATAAGCACAGGTGTATCGCTGATTTGTATGTTATAGCTGTTGCTTATTATTATATCGGTAATATCCGGCAGCAAATACGAACGCTTTTCGTGCGTATAGCAATATGAAAGTATCTGCTTTTGCAGATTTTTATCGATACCGCAGATTACAACAGCTTCATACTTATCTATCTGACGTTTAATTTCTGACAATTCAGTTATATTGGCATTAAGACCGCGCTCGATGCAGAAACGGTCAGATATTTTACCCATTTTTTGAATAAGCTCAAAGCCTGAAACATCATCACCAAAAATTGCAACAACACGACGCGGCGGATAAAGTTTAAAATAGATTGTATTAGCGCAAAAGGAACAAAGCGCCACAACAATAATTTGATATACAATACCTATAAGCATAGGTGGTATTGGCACCATTTCACGTGCGATAAGGCTGAGTTCCAAATACATAATCGCATTTGTAAAAACAGTTGCCAACGAAAAACTGTAGATAATTTCATGTATACGTGATATGCCTATTTTAAAGGCACCGTAAAGTGACGAAAAAACAGTAAAAAGCAACACAAAAGACAGAATAACAACATAGTTACCCTTATTACTGAAAAGTGATTCTGCATAGCCCGTTATCCACACCTGAATAAAGCCAACCGTAACAGCGGTAACAATCATTATCTTTATAAAAAGCATAATGCTTTTTCTTAGTCTTACCAAATTTTTCATAAACACACCTCAACAAAAAATGTGCTAATTAACAAAGTATAGTATATAATTATTATATACCTCTTGTCAAGTTAATTAATTCTTTAAAATATTATTCTTGACATTGCAACGAATTGATAGTATAATGCTGTTTGACTCTGTGGCATTTAACTATATTTATATAATGTAAAAGGTGGTTTTTAATTTGGCTAAGGCGATTAAAGTAACCGATGACGGTCTTAAAAAACTTCAGGATGAACTTGAGCATCTTAA
>JAFTTE010000101.1 GCA_017466905.1 Clostridia bacterium
ACTCAGTTAGCCGATGATGATAAATATTATAAAATCGCAGATAACATTGGCATTTTTGATTTTCAAGATATTAATTGGGGACTGAAAGATCATACGAAGTACTTTAGAGGTCACTTTGACGGTAATGGAGTTAAACTTATTAACTTCTATTCATCAACAAATATGGCAGCTTTATTCCCCAATGTTAGTGGTAATGCTGTGATTGAAAATATTTATATAACAGGTGCCGATATTACTACAGGTGAAGGTCAATATGCTTCAAATGCTGGTTGTATTATTGCCAATATGCAAGGTACGGCAAATATCACGGTCAGAAATTGTGCTGTTGTTAATTCTACAGTAACAGCTAAACAAGGTGCGGGCGCGATTATTGGCTCAGCAGGTAGTCAGACATTGACAGTAGATAGCTGCTTTGTGGCGAACAACACCATTGATGCTAATATTGTAAACGCCGATACAACTGAGTATAAAGATAATGCCGTTATTGGTTACGGACATACAAGTACACGTACACTTACTAATACAATTGCTATAGGTAATGACCCTAATATCCGCGTATCTACAGCTAAAAATGTTTACACTGACCAAGAAGCAACAGTATCGGGCGTTACAAAGCTTGCAACCGATCAAATGCAGGGTGCAAATGCACTAACTAATATGACATTTGACGATATGTCTGCTTGGTTTGCAACCGACGGTTATCCCGAACTGCATGCAATGCATGATATGGTTGTGCAGTACAACAATGATGATTCGCACAAGTTGGTATGCGCTGATGTGATTGACGAAACAGCTTGTACCACCTGCGGTGTGGATACCGCTCACGTTGATGCGGGCAATTCTACCTGCGAATGTGGATTTGTAATTGAAGAGTTAATCGACACGTTAGCTCTTATTACCGAAAAATTCCCTGACAATGCCGATGCAATTATAAGCATTTTACTTGGCAGTGATGAAGAGGAAACACTTTTCGAAACTGCTTTTGCTTCAAATGTATTATTTAAAAATGCATACAGTGCCGACAATGAAGAGATTAACGGAACTATTGATGATTGTTGCTTGTATGCAACCTCTTTGAATCTTAAAACTACTCCGCATATAGCGTTTACGTTTGCGTTTCAGGGTGAATATCGAGAAAACAAATCTAATGTGACCGCCACATTTACTTGCGGCGATACTGTAACAACTGTTACCGCTAATGAAATGATTAATAATGAGGGCGCGGGTAGATATCACCTTTACAGATTCAAAGATTTACCTGTTGTAGATCTTCGTAAGCCAATTAGTGTTGAGGTTAAGTATGACGATAACACATTGGTTAAGGGAACATATAGTGCGGCAGGCTATGCGATAAACGCCATGGATTTAGGCACGCAATACAAATGGCATGCTGAAGCTGCAAAAGCGCTTGTATACTACAGCGAAATGCTCGCAGCGCGTTACGGCGCATAACGATAATATCAGGGCGTAAGCCCCGCTTACGCCCAAAGAAATCCACATTATATGTGGAATAAATCCAAACAGAGTTTGGATGAAATCGCTAAAGCGATGAAATCTGCTATCGCAGGTTAATGTGTTTCGCAAATGCGAGACGAATATAACAACGGCGCAGACTGCCTCCCTTGCCTAAAGGGTAGACTCCCTCACAGTGTGAGGGAGATGTCACGAAGTGACAGAGGGAGACCGCCACAGTCAGTGGGGGGGACCAACTTTGTTGGTGGAGGGATAATGCCCGCCCTACAATGTAGGGAATGAATTTATCCATTCCGTTAAAATCGTCGGCAAAGCCGACACAGTAACCCGTCGCAGACGGATTTCATCAAAACAAAGTTTTGATTTCATCTGAACAGCAGTTCAGATTTATTCCAACAAAGTTGGATTTCATTATTAATAAAAGGAGAAAAGTATATGTTTAAAAAAGCAGAACTTGAAATATATGAATTAGACCTTATCGATATTATCGTTACAAGCGACCCTAATGCAAACCTTGACGATGACGATGATATCGTAATTTGGCCTCGCTAAATGCCGTAAGCATTTAGCGAATCCAATCCGACAGGATTAGTATGTAATCCGTCGCAAAGCGACGGTATGGCATCAGCCATAAGGCTGCATAAAAACACCGTCGGATTGATTACATACATTTCTGCGAAATGATTACATACCGCTTACAGCGGATTACATACACGGCATAGCCGTGATTAAAGCACGAACTAAAAATTACATTGTAGTGGAGGGGTTCCCCCTCCCGTAAAACAAAATTATATCGCAAATTCCAACGGCGTGCATAAATGCCCGCCCTACAACGTAGGGAATGGATTTATCCATTCCGCAAAAATTACCCCAGCAAATTTAAAACCAAAAAACAAATTAGATGAAAATCAGATGTCAGAATGCAGATGTCAGAAATCTGCACCCTGCGCTCTGCAATCTGAAATCTATGAAAGGCGGTTTTTTATGAAAATCAATTTAAACAAAAGCGCAAAAAGAGCATTAAGTCTGGTACTAGCTATCGCTGTACTTATCGGTTCGCTCTTTACCGCAAACGTTGGCATTAGTATAAATACCGATGCCGCAACCACAGAGAAAACGCCATATGTATGGTCGGGCACTGTTGCCGACAGCATTGCAGATGCTTCTGTAAGTACTGGTACTGCTGATGACCCTATTGAAATTGCAAGTCCCGAAGAACTTGCATATCTTGTTGGTGGTGCAGGTGGTACTACCGAGGGTCTTTATTATAAAATTAAAGAACCAAATGCTATTTATGATTTGTCGGGTATGAGCGGTATTACACTTGATTCTACACTTGATAACGTTAAAATTGCGACAAAAAATAAAGAATGGACCATTTGGGGAAAAACCGAAGTTAATACTGCTGCTAACCAGTTTAAAGGTATTTTTGATGGTAACGGTCTTATTGTATACAATATGTATGCAGAGGATGTTGGTTCGGCATTGTTTCCTTATGTAAATACATCTTCAAATTGCACTGTAACTATTAAAAATATTACAATTAAAAATTCACGCTTTGAGACGCCTTCACACAGTTCTGCTACATATGCTGGTGCAGTAATCGGACAGTTAAATGGTGCAAACAATGTGGTTCTTGATGCAATTGCCGTTGAGAATTGTCATTATGAAGGTTTTGATAGCGATGGAGCCACAGGTATTCTTATAGGCTCTGCGGCTTGGGCGGCTTCAAGTTTACAGATTAGTAATTGTTTTATAAATAATATTAGTTTTATGCCTTATAGTGGTGATGATGCAACATGCACACAGGGCGGTTTGCTTGGAAATGCAGGAAATAGCAGAGTTGTAAAAAGTATCAGTAATGTTATTTCAATAGGTATTTCTCCTGTTAACAATAGCAATAGATCTGATAATTTTTCGAATGTGTATACCAATCAAACTTCATCAACTACCGGTGTTTCAACCCTAAACACTAGCCAAATGACAGGTTCGGCGGCAACCGAGAATATGGCGCTTGATTTTAGCGGCACTTGGTTCGCTAATACAACAACATATCCCGTACTTCGTGCATTCCACAACCTTAACGCGAAAAACAACGGCGACGGTACACATAGCGAAGAATGCTCTGATTGCGATATTGTTGGCGTGC
>JAFTTE010000102.1 GCA_017466905.1 Clostridia bacterium
AATATACGTATCTCCTGTATATTCGTATCCGTCGGGACAGTGTATAACATAAAGCCTATATCCAGAAGTAGTAATTATAGGAAATCTTGCAACACCGTCCTTGTTAGTGCAAGCCGAAATTTTATGTTCATCACGAATTTGCAGAACAACACCTGGAACTACATCACCATTGTTATCAACAACAGTAACTAAAAAACTTGATAAGTTTTCATTTAAAGCCTCAATTTTAGATTGATTATCAACTACATCATTTTTTTCATTCGCACAGGCACAAAAACAAAAACTCATAATGAATATTAAAAGAATAATTAAAAGTCTTTGTAATTTCATATAAAAAGGCCTACTTTTTTGTAATTTCAAAGGTGTATTCGGTAATACCATCTTCAAGATAAATATAATTATCGCCAACATATTCGGTTTCATAACCCTCAGGACAACTGAACAATGATATCTTGTGACCGTCGGTTGATTCGAAATCAAACTGTGCAACACCGTTTGCGTCTGTAGCCTTCGGCACACAGGTTTCCTGACAAATTTGTATCATGGTATTGGGAACAGGATCACCGTTTTGGTCAACAAGAGTAACCATAAATTTTGCAATCGCTTCTTCTTTTGAGGAAGTTCCCGTGTCATTTTGTTGTTGATTATTAAGTGTTTCGGTTCCTGTGGGTCCGTTTTTATCACTACCACAAGCACACAAACAAACACACATAGCAGCTGCTAAGATAATTGCTAAAAGTTTTTTCATAGTTATCATCCTTATTGTAATTTTTAAAAATCGCTAATACTGCGATAGGTTGACTGCTTATAAGTGTCAGAAGTAAATACATCAAATACTTTTTCAAAAATACCTTCTTGTGTTACAGCGCCCATATGGATAAACGCTATGCTGCCATAACGGTCAATCACAACCGTTGTCGGAAAGCCTTGTAAAGCAAATGCCATTATCCATGCTTCGTCGCCTTTTACCAAAGGTATAGAAAGTTCGTTTTGCGTTCCATACTTTTTAATGTCAATTTCCTTATCGGTAGTTGGATTGATAGCCACTACAGCAATATCATCACTGTATTCCTCGTAAGCTTTTTGCAAATACGGAAATTCCATTTGGCAGGGACCGCAGTTTATAAACCAAAAGTTAAGCACAATAGCCTTTTTGTCTTTAAGAATTTCTGAAAATGTGTGCGTATTACCGTTTGTGTCAGTAACGGTGTAATCGCCCATATAATCACCGAGTTTGTAGCTGCTTGATGAAAGTTGAGTATCAGATGTAAGTCCGTTGCCCTTATCACCGCAACCTGTAATACAGAAAAGCATACACAAACCAAGTATAAAAGCGATAATTTTTTTAATATTGTTATTCATATAAATATCACTCAACATAGCAGCACATAAACAACCAAGCAATTTCAGCATTAATATCGGTCAGATTGTTACCGGCATCGTCTTTAAACATATAACCGCTGTTTTCGATATCCCACCAACCAACATATTCGCCACGCTGTTGAATAATATATTTAAGGTCTTCGGTAAGCGGATAAACACCATTTTCTTCGTCAACATATTCAATGTATTCAAGCAAACATTCCGAATAACTTTCTTTTTTAATAAACTTTTCATTTTCATCAAAGAAATATTTATTAACGCCCGAACGGTCAAGCATAGTTTTAAAAGAAGCAATGTACTTACTATCTTCAGCAAGACGAACAAGCACGGTAGGACCATTTGAATCGTTCAGGTGATAATAGCCGTCTTTTTCATTTAAAACTAATTTGTATGTATCGGTTGAAGCAGTAAGATCAAATTCCTTGATTTCAGCGCCAGCAGGCAATTTATAGTCCTGAAGTTCAACAGTCTTCTGGTAAACTGTCCAAGGCTCATCCTCGATAGTTTTAATTGCATCGCCAATGCGCTCGATACCTAAAACACAGTTTTTGGCTTTCTTGTCCGCATCAATGCCTATTACAAATGTAGTAGTGCCCGTACCGTCAGTACCAATCATACTTGCCTTTACTGAAAGTGAGAATTTGTTATCCTCAACCTCGGTCGCAGAGTTTTCTTGCACAAAGTGTGGCGCGCCGTAATAACCTATGCTAACATTTTTACCGTCAGGAATCGAGAATTCATAGTTGCCCTCTTTAGTGGGAGTGAATAAGAAATAGTTACGACTGTTCTCTTTTAAATCAACATAGGTACAACCAAGATTAACATTATATGCGTCATATTCATCTGCACCTACATATAACTTTTCAGGCTCACCTGTGATTTTATATGCCAAAACAACATCCACCTCATTTTTGCGGGAGGTAAGTTTAATATCAGTATCATAGTAATACTCCACTTCATCATCTGCAAACTGAAGCGCGATATTATATTTACCGTTTGTGAGTGATTTGGTTGCGGCGCCCTGCTCGTTGCACGACTGCATTGCAACCTGTTTTCCACCTTGCATAAACTTAACAACAATACCCGATGTGTAAGGGTTGCCCAACGCATCCTTAACATTTACAGTATAGTCCTTTTCGCCCTTGCCACAAGCGGTAAGGGTGAAAAGAGATAAAGTAAGTACAGCAATTAAAAGAACAGAAAAAAATCTTTTAAAGTTTTTCATCATAATCATTCTTTCATAAAGTAATTAGTCGTTAGCGCCAAGATAATCGTAATAGTAGCAAACCTTTAACCATGAATTTTCTACATCCTCAAAGGTGTATTTATCCATAAGCTGTTGTAAAATTTCTGCAAGCTCTTCATCAACAACAACACAGCCGTTAAGCTCGGTGCCTGATTTATCTACCTTGCTTAAATATTTACGAATATCATCGGTAAGATCGTCGCCATCACCGTGATAACGACCAGCAAATACATCATCTATCTGATAGATTTCAGCGTTAGCGTCATAATCCTCGCCCCAAAGCTTCTCAAGATATTCTTTGGTTTTTTCAACATCATTATCATTTTGCTTTAAGTATGCCAAAATTTCGCCGTCAGTTTCTGATTTGCTAAAATCAAAACCTCCCATATCAACCATTTCTTCGATAGAATTGCTGAATACAGTTGTAAGACCTGTAAGGTCGGCATAGATAAGACTGCCGTCCTCTGAATCATAGTATTTACCGTCCTTAAGCACGGGCTTGATACCACCTGTGATAATGTCGTACATAGCGCTGCCTGTAGCGTCAGTATCGTATGTAAAGTAACCCGGAGCACACAGACGGAAGAGTTTGTGCGAAGCGCCTATATATTCAACATCATAATTTATAGTACCAGTAGCGTATACATCCCAGAAAGCCATATTGATGTAATACGGTGTTCCTGCTTCCATATAGTAAACCATTGAGCAGTTGTTTGAATCGGTATACAACTTTTCATCATGACTATATGTATAAATAATTTCACCGTTTTCATCAAATATCCAAGCGTCTATACCCTCTTCATAATCACTCTTTGAAGTAAAGCGATAAACACCTGACTGTGACGGTACAAAACGTGACAGCAAGCCGCGTGGCATAATTATACGATCATAGTAGAAATTATTTGACGGTACATTTTTACCAAGTGACGTTGTAAATGCGCTGAAGGTTGCAAGTCCTTTAATCGGATCCTGAAGTTGAGAAGCTCCTGTACCGTAAGCCTGGTAATATTTACACATCTTGAGCCATTCGTTTTCATCATCTTCAAAGCCCGCAACACGCGCCACCTGCTTAAGCATCTCGGCAAGTTCTTTATTTACTGTACAAATGCCGCTAATGCTTGAGTTAGAAGCATATGAGAAATATTTTACCATACCTAAGCCGTCTTCTTCTACCTTATCATAAAGACTTACGCCATCCTCGTCGGCATCACCGTTGGTAACAATCTGCTGAATCGACTCTTCTTCATTGAAAGGAGTATAGCCCATAAGGTCCGCCAAAAGCAAGGGTCCGTTTGCGCTGCCTACATGATAGTAACCGTCACTTTCATTGAATACAACATCAACATAGCTAAAGTCACCGTTATCATCAGCGGTAGCAGCGTAACGTGGCAGATATGTAGCAGTGTCTATTTGTGACTGATCAACTACACGCATATTATCAATATATACAGTGTCATCACCCTCTGCACCGCTTTCGTCCTTTACAAAGCAAAGAGCAATTTCATAGGTGCCGTCTTTATCAGCAACACAAGGATAGCAGGATTTCCACTCTTCTGGAGATGAAACGCCTGAAATCTGGAATATGTCCTCATCGTTAACGATAACAAACATTACATCGGAGCTAAGCTCTGATGAAACAAGATAATCAAAGCCGACTGCCTGCCCTGCCTTTAGTTCAACATCGGCATAAAGAATTGCATAAGAGCTATCTATACCCTTGTTAGAGGCATATACACATGAACGTCCGGATTTTTCGCCGATTATAAAGGGCCAAAAATATTCTGCGTTTTCATCCTCGGTTTCAGGACGGTATGTTACGTTAATATTACCTGAATTAATTGCTGATGAGATTTCATCAGAAGAAGGCATTTCGTATGTGGGTTTGATTTGTGTAACAAGGTCGGCGATACCGCCCTCGCAAAGTTTTTGCTCGTAGGGATCTGCTGTAAAGTGGTCGAATGCGCAAACCCAGGGTCTTTTGCTTGTAATGGCGCCAGACTCTACAACGCATATAACACCGTATTGGTCAATAAACACTGAGGTAGGATATCCTGTTACACTAAATGTATTTGCCCAAGACGCAGGACAAGCAGCCATATTAAAGGTATAACCGTATTGCTTTTGGAAACCGTCTACAGCGTTGTTATCCTCCATAGGATTAAGGGCGATAATTTCTACATCATCTTTATAATCCTTATACACTTCATCCATCAGCGGAAATTCTTCAAGACACCAGCTGCAGGTTGTGTACCAGAAATTAAGCACAACCAATTTCTTTTCTTTTAAAACTTCTGATAAAGTAATTTCTGTACCATCAGGCTTCATAACGGTAAAATCATACATTACGTCACCAAGTCCTAAACTTGCCGTTGAAAGATCTGCGTCAGTGATAAGCGATGAGGCAAGGACAATATCCGCAGTTACACCGTCGAACTTGTAACTTTCCTTAACATCATAACCTTTTGTTACGCTTGGCAGAACAATTGCATAATCTGCGCTTTCATCAAGATTGAATGTAGCGGTACCTTCGTCGTTTGTCTTAGTGTAGTCAAGCATATCATTGAGACTATCGTCTGTATATATGTAAACATCAACATCCGACATAGCCATACCGCCCGCAGTTTTTACATTAACGGTATAAAGCGTATTACCCTGCGGTCTGTCAAAATCAGTGTTGCTATCCCCGTTCTTACCCAACACTAAAAGTATTGTTGTGGCAACAATTGCAACAACCAAAACGGAAGCAATAATTATAAACAGAACTTTTTTGAGTTTTATAAACTCCCAAGCCTTTTTACACAGCTCCCCTATTTTGCTAAAGAAACCTTTGATTTTTTCCATAATTCCTCCTACTCGAATAATTATAAATTTTTGTTCAAGCATAATCTGCCTATTTTTTCATATTATTTTAACACACGATACACAACATCGTCAATATTAAAATGCGATAAATTTTAAAAAAGTTAATCCAACAAAATGTTGAATTAACTTTCTAAACACCGGTATAGTCAAAATCGGGTATAAAGATCTTATCTGCACTTGTCAGCTCTTGAATATAACAATTATCAAATTCACAATTTAATATATAATCTACTACCTTGTTATACTCACGCGATGTAACCTTGCGATTTATAATAGACATTTCTGATGCTTTTCCCAAAGGAACATACTGACTCATAATGCTGAAATATGCATTAGGTGTGTTCTCTTTGACCCAATCAAAAATTGCTACGGCATCGCGAGTCGCCTGCGGAAGCAGCAGATGCCTTATAATAAGTCCCCTTTGCATTATGCCTTCGCTGAATACACATTCATTTTGCTGGCGGTAGGCTTCAAGTAACGCTGCTTTACAAACCACAGAGTAATCTGGTGCATTTGAATAAAGCTGCGCCTTGTTATCATCAATATATTTAAAATCCATTAGATATATATCTACATAACCCTGTAGCCTTTTGAGAGTTTGGGCACTTTCATATCCGCTCGAATTATAAACGACGGGAATATTCGGTTTATAAATATCAAGCGCCGCTATAATACTGTCGACAAAGTGCGTAGGCGTTACAAGATTTATATTATGAGCGCCTTGTGCCTCAAGTCTTTTGAAAACATCTGCCAAATCATTTACGGTAATTGCTTTACCCTTGTTTTTGGCGCTTATATCTTCATTTTGGCAAAAGACACAGTGCAGTGAGCAGCCACTGAAAAAGACAGTTCCCGAGCCGTTTTTGCCGCTTATAGAAGGCTCTTCCCAAAAATGCAGCGACGCTCGTGCAATCCGTGGTAGCTCAGGCATACCACACACGCCGCCGATATTATCGCTCTCGGTACGAAGCGCATTACACTGTCGTGGGCATAGGTTGCACAGCATCTGTATTCTCCTTATTTTCTTTTACCTTTGGTTCTAAAATACGTCGTTTTACAATTAGATTATCGTATGTCTTTTTAAAGCTTACCC
>JAFTTE010000103.1 GCA_017466905.1 Clostridia bacterium
GGCGCCGTTTACGCCACGATATAAATCTCTGACGAGATTTTCGATATATTGCTAAAGCAATTCGATATGCGAAACGCACGATATGTTTGCTTCGCAAACGTGAAGCAAGAGATTTATATCATATCGAGTTTTTGAAAAAAACATATCGATTTTGCCTGTGGCAAAAATATCGAGTCGGGCACAGCCAGACATATCGACAAATATTACTAAAAGGAGAAAAAGTATATGTTTAAAAAAGCAGAGCTTGAAATATATGAATTAGACCTTACAGATATTATCGTTACAAGCGACCCTAACGCAAACCTTGACGATGACGATGATATCGTAATTTGGCCAAGATAATCGCGGTGCGATTATCAACTAAATCCGCCGATGGCGGAATAAATCACACCTTGTGTGATGAAATCGCTAACGCGATGAAATCCACCTTTGGTGGAAGCAAAAGGCGGATTTAATTTCATCAAAACAATGTTTTGATTTCATCTGGACGAAAGTTCAGATTTCATCCGCGCAACGCGGGGATTTCATTAAAATCCCTAATCCCCAAAAAAATTAATACAGCGAATTAAACCTAAAAAATTTCACATCATTTGTGTAAGAAAAGAGAGGTTTTTTATGAAAATCAATTTAAACAAAAGCACTAAAAGGGCTTTAAGCCTGGTACTTGCTTTCGCGGTGGCTCTAGGCTCGCTCTTTACTGCTAACATCGGCGTAAATATTACAGCCGATGCCGCAACAGACACTGTTATATGGACATATAGCGGTACACCTGCAACAAGCATTGCTAACGTAGATGGCGGCGATGGTTCAAGCGCTGATAAAGCGATTATCATTGCTTCTGCCGAAGAGCTTGCATATTTGGCACAGGGTTGTGGTAACGATAGAGCAACCAAAGGCAAATATTATAGAATTGCTGACGGTGTAGATGCCATTGTTCTGCAAGACACTGAGGCTGAGGCAAAGGCTATAATGGCACTTACCACTACAGAACTAGTGACTACATATTTTACAGATAATAAAAGTAGTTTAACCAAGTGGGTTGATAAAGCATGGGTTACTGACGATAGCTATGGTTTTGAGGGCGTACTTGACGGTAACTGTGTTACTGTTTATGGTATGTATTCTATTCCGAGCGCCTATAACTATTCTTCAGGCTTATTCCCTGACATTGGCGGTGCTACAATTAAAAACCTTGCCATTAAAAACAGCTATGTAAAGGGTAACAGCTCGGCTGTTTTAAGCGCTTACAGTGCTTTAAGCGATACTATCACAGTACAAGGCTGTGAATTTATCAATAATGTTGTAATTAATGAACGCAATCCAGGCTCGATAGGACACGGCGGTGTAATTTTTGGTGCTGTTAGCAGTAGTAAAATGGCAATTGATAACTGTATTGTTTACGGTAATATTGCAAAGCATGCATCATTTGAGTTGGAATATGGCCTTTTTGGTAGCAACAACGGCGGCACAATCAGCAATTCATTAATCTTAGATGTTTGGCCGTCTGCTGTGGCAAGAAGCTATGCGTCATCTTTCCGACAAACATACACTAATGTGTATTCAAATATGTGGTATAACGGTGCAACTCATACATATACCGATAATACAGGTACTGCCGCAGCACCTGTATATACCACCTATGAATATACATATGCGGTTACCTCGAGCGGTGTTAAGTTGACCATTAAAAACACCACTGATAGTACGGTAGCGGATATTAGTGAAGATTGCACTTCAACAAATTATCCACATAATGTTACATATTTATCGTCTGATGATGCTAAGGGCACAATGGGCAAGCTTGCTATGTCTCTTAACTGGGCAGACCCCAACGGCACACAGGAAGAGGGAGTTACATATTGGTATCCTACAGCAGACGGTTACCCCACAGTTTTGACCCCCGATAACGACGACTGGAAAAAGGTTGAATCCATAACACCTTGGACCGGTAATGCAGCTACAAGCTTTGCAGGCGGTACAGGTGTAGAGGACGACCCCTACCTTATCGAAACACCAGAGCAGCTTTATAAAATGGTTGTTGATGGCGGTAAAAAAGATGGCAGCACACCCGCATACTACAAGGTAAAAGACGGTGTAACCGACCTTTACTTAAGCCGTGCAATAAGCGGCGGCTATGCTGCTGCTAAAGCGCTTGCAAGCGGTACAGATTACCACAACTGGAACACGGGCGCATGGACTGTGTTTGAAGGTAACTTTGACGGTAACGGCGTTACCATCCGTGGTATGATAAGCAAATCAACAGACAACTTTAAGCAGGTTGGTCTTGTTGGTGTATTTGGCGAAGACGCAGTGGTTAAAAATATAAACTTTGATACCTGCTATGCTTATAACTCAAGCGCTGCAAATGCGGCACTGCTTGCTTCACAGGTAATATACTTTGGTAACGAAGATGCCGACTCAGAGCAGACTACCGATGATGGTGGCAGCAAAGACGGCTATAATCTGATTTATAACGTTTCTGTACGCAATTCATCTATCCAGTCAAATGGAAACACTCAGTGCGCAGGTTTGGTAGCTTCGTATAACGGAAATCCCGATATGCTTCAGGTTGTTAACTGCTTGTATGACGGTTACACCTGCGAGCTTGGCAACGGTGTAACAGGAACTAACGCTAATGCAGGTCTTGCTGCATACAGTTGGGCTGTTAACAATGCGCAGTTTAGCGGTTGTGTATCTTTGGGCGCGCCAATTGCCTCAAACCGTACAAGTGACGTAAACTATAACGACTATCGTACAGACAGAGACGGCGCACAATATACCAGCACTACTTCTGGTGCAAAGAGCTACGTGTGTCACCCTGTATATACATTTAACTGCTACACAGACATTAAAGAAACTACTAACACAACTGCAATCGAGCTTGTAGATGAAAGCGGTGCATCACTTGTAAAGGCTGCAACGGCTGATGAGACACTTATTAACAATATGCCATTGCTCGACTGGGTAAATGGCTGGTATATAGCAACTGATGCCGACGGTCGCAAGGTTCCGATGCCTCGCGTTCGCACAGCAGCCGACGTTCCTGCAACATGGGATACAGGCGAGGTAGTGCTTACCTATAACATTTTGGTTGGTACAGCCGACGGCGGTGCAGGCGGAACGCCTTACAACGGCAGATACGGTCAATTTGATAAGTTTGTTGGCTCGGGCACCGAGGCTGACCCATATATCATTTCTACCCCGTTAGAGCTTGCCCGCGCAATTGGCGCAGGCGGCACAAATCTCAATAGCAAGCTCTACTTTAAGTTGGTAAGCGATATTGATGTTAGCGGTATGCCGTGGCTTGACACTGTGGGTAGTGTATTAAGAAATGGAGAGTTTACCTGCGTTCCATTTGAGGGTGTACTTGACGGTGACGGTCATACTGTTACAGGTCTTTATGCCGTTAGCAATGATGGCGCAGCAGGTCTTATACCAGAGCTTGCAAGCATAGGCGTTGTAAAGAATTTGCATATACGCAATTCTTATATTGGTTCCTCAACACAGTATCAACCTTATAAAGAGGTAACAGACGACTTTGGTACTGCTACAGAAATAGATGCTGAAAATCCTGTAGACAATACCAACACAGCAGGCGCAATTGCAGGTATAACTGCCGAAGGCGCACAGATTATTGGTTGCTCGGTAGCAAACACTACGGTGCTTAACTCTGAAAATCAGATTACTGCTGACGGTAACGCAACTGTTACAAACAGCTATATTGACGCTACGTACTATGACGCAAGCGGCGCCGAGGTTATAGCAGATGCTATAACCGTTGACTACGGCACAGGCGCTGAAAACCCCGTTTGGTACAAGGGCGGTGCAGAAGGCAGCGTGCCCAGACTTGTTAACCGTGCAGCAGCTATGACTGAGGTTGACGTTGCAGGTGACGATAACACCGATTACGGCACAGAGGACCTTGTAGCGCTTCGTAACAAGCTGTTACGCAAATCCGCTTACCAGAACATTTACGGCGACGTAAGTAAAAACGGCGTTGTTAACTCAAACGACCTTGTAATCCTTCGTCGCGCTATGGCAACCGACTACGAGGATATTCAAGACGGATTCTGGCGTAATGTAGAGCTTGGTAAGGTTAAGATTTATTACGGCGAAAACGACAACTATGACGCAGCGCGTAAGCTTGAGCTTTATCTTGAGTCACTTTATCCCGGTATTGACGTTCAAAAGCTTGTAAGTAATAGTGATAGTACTAAGGAAGTTTATTTGCACGAGGGTACAGGCACAGGCGATCCTGACGGTACCGCTGACGGTTACTATGATATAATTGTTGGCGACGTAAACGGTAAAACAACGACATGTACAGACAACAATTATGCAATAACCTATGAAAACGATACACTTTGGTTGCAGGGCGCCAACTTTACAGGCGTTGAGCAGGCAGTGCTTGACTACGTGGAAAAAACTGTTCCCAACGCTCAGGAAGGCGGTTACACTGTAGCGAGTGCAACACTTGACTCAAACAAGTGGCCCGTTACCGTGGGAGATACAACCTACTACTACGCTTGGGGCGATGAGTTTGCCGAAACCGAGAGTGAGACAATCTCGGGCGATAATTGGCAGATATCATCCTATCGATTTGAACAATCGGACGGATCGGCAAATGACCGTTTAAACAAAGAAAACCCCAACCTTGAGGACCTTAAAACACTCTGGGTTGTACGGGATGGTCAGTTGCAGATTTGGCGCGGTGTTAATACAGCTGCATTAACTGAAGATATTGAAGGCTATAACGCTTATAGCTGGGGCTATAAGGGTATCAACCTTGGTGTAAGCACAGACACAACTACTGTGACAAATGACTGGGGTGCAGTGATAGACAGCGCCGACGCGTATATTGACCCGGGTCTTATAACTACCAAAAACAGTATGCTGTTTAAACAGGGTTACGTAGAGATGGTGGCTTCTCTGCCCTCTGATGGTCACGCATTCCCTGCATGGTGGTTCCTGACTTACACAGGAGAAAGAAATAACAACAATATTGCTTCTTCACTTTACGGTAAGGTGTTTAAGGAAAATAGCGGTTGGGATAAAACCACTGTTAACGCTATACCAACCACACCAACTACCTATAAATATCAATTGCCTACAGCACACCTTGAGTTTGATATTGTTGAGTTAATGCAGAATGCCTATGGCACTGCTGATACGGTTACAACTCTGCCGAGTGTATCTATTGACCGGTGGTCAGAACAAACTGGAACAGGTACTCAAACCAGACTTACCGGTAACTATGATACCGATAACTTTGTACTTACGGTGCACAAGCTTTATACAGAAAGCGTTTACAACGATCAGGTATATCAGATTAATTGGGATAACTTGGATGCTACCGCAATATATACAAGCTTTGAAAACTTTAATTCTACACAAGGTGCCGGCACTTGGAGTCACAGATATAATGAGGCTGAATTTGTAAATGGAACAGGATTGAGCAATGGTATTACATCAAGCCAAAATAAAATAGATATGGGTAGTCTTAGCAACCTAACGGGTACTCATAAATATGGCTTTGCCTGGAAGGTTGAGGGCAGCACCTATAGCTTAGATCTTTATGTTGACGATGAGTTGGTTACAACAATTAATCAGGAAACAGGTCATGCAGTTAGTGATAAGCTCTTCACAGATGGTGCTGATTCTGAAATCTGGAACCAGTACGCCTATATGTTGCTTGATAACGCATATTACACCTATGAGGATGAAGCTAAGCGTGTAGTGAATTACACAAGCCCTTTTTTCAGTGATAGTTGGAGTGTAAGTAGTTATGAAGCTTGGGAAGGCGCAATGTATACCGACTTGCTTTCTCAAAACACCACAAACGGTGACAAAGCAACGTTTGAGGTACAGTATGTTCGCGTATATCAGGAAAACGACAAGCGCGATATCGTAACCCGCGAAACCGAAGCCTTTAACAATGGCAACCACTTTAGTTACGGCGAATAATTGAAACACAAAAAAAGACTCCTTCGGGAGTCTTTTTTGTGTTAATGATGTTTTCGCAATAGCGAAAATGATGTTGTGCTATGCGCAATGATGTTAAGGCTTTGCCTTAAATGATGTATATTTGCCATACGGCAAATAAATTTCGGTGTTTCGCTGTCGCGAAACGGATATAAATAACGGACGTGCAATGCACGCCCCTACAAAACGTTAAATAATAACGTAGGGAATGGATTTATCCATTCTGCGTAACATCGTCGGCATTGCCGACACTGAAACCCGTCGCAGACGGATTTCATCAAAACATTGTTTTGATTTCATCTGAACGGCAGTTCAGATTTCATCCGCGCAACGCGTGGATTTCATTAAAATCCGAATCCCCAAAAAGCAAAATCACAACAAAAATATATGATAAAATATAGGTGAAATAAGGCAAACCGATAGACGGTTAGCCTACTGTTTTAACGAATAACCGCTAACTTTGGTAGGGTTGGGCGGTTATTTTTTTATGACCGTTATTACAAGTGTTATAACCGAAATTATAACAATACCAAACTGAAATAAATCCTGATAAGTGCGGCTTTGCCGCGTTATGATTGCCTTGCGGCAAGTTATGAGTTATAAACGACTAACGCCGTTCGCACAAATTTTTCATCTTTACAAATAATTAATAATGTGTTATCATACATTTAGTATTTTGTAAAATGTGGACACACAACAGAAAGGGGATTTTTTTATGAAAATGATCTACAACGTAGAGGACAAGCCCAAGTTTGGGCAGATGCTTGTCTTCGCAATACAGCAGCTACTTGCTATTATGGCTGCTACAATCGCAGTTCCCGCAATTGTGGGCAACGGTATGTCGGCGTCAGCGGCACTTTTTGGCGCGGGTGCGGGCACTATTATTTATCAGTTGTTTACAAAATTCAGAAGTCCTGTATTTTTGGGTTCTTCGTTTGCGTTTATAGGCTCTATGGTAGCGGCTTTTGCAGGCGCTACATCGATGCAGTTGGGCTTTTTAGGTCTTATTATAGGCGCGATTTTTGCAGGTCTTGTTTACGTTATTATTGCCATTGTTGTTAAATTTGTTGGCGTGGGTTGGATAAACAGGCTTATGCCTGCGGTGGTTATCGGACCGACGGTAGCGCTTATAGGTCTTTCTCTTGCGGGCGCGGCTGTTAAGGACGTATTTTCATACGGCACACAGGACGGCAACGGTTCGTTTATAATGACGACTAACATATGGGTATCGTTTATTTGCGCTATGGTTACACTGTTTGTTGTGGTTATCTGCTCTACCTACGGTAAAAAGATGTTGAGACTGATACCGTTTATTATTGGTATTCTTGCAGGTTATGCGGTAGCTCTTGTGTTTACCGTTATCGGTATATCAACAGGAAACACCAATTTAATTGCGATTGATTTCGCGCCCTTTAAGGCTTTGGTTGCCGAAGGTGTAAATGTTGGTACCTTTGTTGCGGTTCCTGAATTCACATTCCTTACCGCTACCCAAGGTATAAAGGATTTCAGTTGGTCTTATGTTGCTACTATTGCAGTGGCTTACGTTCCTGTTGCGTTTGTTGTTTTTGCAGAGCACATTGCAGACCATAAAAACCTTTCTTCAATAATTGAAAGAGATTTGCTTGAACAACCAGGTCTTCACAGAACATTGCTTGGCGACGGTGTGGGAAGTATGGTAGGCGCTTTCTTTGGCGGTTGCCCCAACACCACATACGGCGAATCGGTTGGCTGCGTTGCTATTACAAAGAATGCATCGGTTGCTACAATTACAACAACAGCGATTATTTCTATTCTTATTTCGTTTGTTTCACCGTTTGTTGCTTTCCTTGATTCTATACCCGGTTGTGTAATGGGCGGTGTGTGTATAACACTTTACGGATTTATTGCTGTAAGCGGTCTTAAGATGATTCAGAAGGTTGATCTTGAGGATAATGCCAATCTGTTTACAACATCTGTTATTCTTATCACAGGTATTGGCGGCATGGCGATGGCCATTGGTAAGGTTACAATTACAGCAATTGCATGCGCGCTTATTCTTGGTATCGTTACAAATATTGTTCTTTCAAAAAAGAAGACAGAAGAATAAAAACAATCTAAAAATTAACAGTTCCCAAAGAGAAGACTCGTTTATCGCGAGTCTTCTCTTTCTTTGTGTCTGTATAGTGATATGCTGACTGCCGTCAGCGTGATATTTTTTTTGATAATTCCTCTCCTATGGCAAGATATTTTAAAAAAAAAGTGATATTAAACCCTATGGGTTTAGTGATATTCTATTCGCCCAAAACTGTCCGAAGGACAATATCACTATGCGTAGCATAATATCACTGCGAAGCAATATAACTCGCTGTTAGGCGAATAGAGTTGCAGAAATGTTCTTAGTGAACATTTCTGCAAAGGATGGGGCTGTTTTATTGTCTAAATATATATTATATGTATAAAAATTTTATCGTATACTATATATAGATGTATGCGTCGCAAAGGGCAAAGTTGGCAATTTTGGAGGGTTTGACAATTCTTTTGACATTTTTTGACAAAAAACCCGAAAAAACAAAAGGTTACAAAGTTGTAACCTTTTAAAACGGGTAGTTTTTTGGTTAATTTGCACAAATTTGCCCCTTTCAATATGTTTGACATAGTTAAAAAAATGAGGTATACTATCATCCGTTGGCGCAAAAATGCCATACAATGAAAATGTGAAACATATAAAAAAGGAGTAGTTAGATGCTTAGATTTAACAAAAGCGGTTTCAGCTTTGCAAAGCTTTTGCAGATGCGTATGCCGCTTGTGGCGATGTTACTCATTGCCGCTATCTGCGCAGCGACCTTACTTTTTGGTACTGTAAATACATTTACCGTATCTGACGGTGAAAAAACAGAAAAGATACACACACTTTCAACCGACGTTGAAAGCGCTATGAAGCTTGCAGGCTTTGGCAGTGATAAATATAAGGTTTTAAGTGTAAATGCCGTAGGCACTGCAACGCATATTGATCTTGCATATACATTTCCCGTATATATTACTTCAGGTGATAAAACCACCACAGTAGGTGCAACCGAGGCTACCGTTGCTGACATTCTTAAGGAAGCGGGATACACGGTTGACCAGTTTGATATGGTTGAGCCTTCACTTGATACAGTTATCAGCGACACTGCTTATATTGACTACACAAACATTGATTATGTTACAGGCAGCTATACAGAGGCAATTCCCTGCACGGTAAAAACCGTTTATTCTTCTAAAATGGATGCCGGCAAAACCACACTTACCGAGGGTAAGGACGGCGAGCAGCAGGTTAACTATACCGCAAAGGTTGTAAACGGTGTTACCGTGGAAACGGTTGTTGACAGCCGTATAACACTAAGCGAGGCTGTAAACGGTACAAAAACCGTTGGTACAAAAAAAGCTACCGTTAAAACAAGTGAAAATGTAAAATCTGTTTCTACGCTTACACCTTCGGCTCCTATCGAGCTTGATGCAAACGGTAATCCCGTAAGCTACAAAAAGCACATAACCGTTCAGGCAACAGCCTATACCTATACAGGTAACAACTGTGCGACAGGTGTAGCACCTCAGCCTGGTTATATTGCTGTTAACCCGAATGTTATACCCTATGGCACAAAGATGTATATCAAGTCAAGTGACGGCAGCTATATCTATGGCTATGCTGTAGCAGCTGACACAGGCGGATTTATTAACAGCCGCCCCAACAACGTCGACTTATTTATGACAAGTAAGGCTGCCTGCACAGCATTCGGCAGACGTAATGTTGAAATTTATATTTTAGAATAATTTAAAACCCTTGGATATATCCAAGGGTTTTGTGTTTTTTAAAGATTATACAATTTAAGCACGTTTTCGCTAAGAATAGCGCGTTTTTCGTCGTTGGTAAGGGGTAAAGCCATAAAGCGCTCAAGCTCGATATCAGGCGAAAATACGGGGTAATCAGAGCCAAATAGCACACGGTCTGTGCCGTAGCGTCGGATAATTTCGGTCGCCTTGTCGACAGGCAATTCATAAAGACTTGACGAGCTGTCTACATAAAAGTTTGGGTACCCTGCAAGTTTTTCGCATGCTTCTTCCCAAACAGACCAACCGCCTAAATGCGCGCCTATGATTGTCAGATTTTTATATGCCTCTAACACGGGTAACAAACGGTTGGGGTTTGAATAATCATAGCGGTAATCGCCTGTATGCATCAAAATGGGTATATTTTCGCTTTCGCAAAGTTCGTATATTTTAAGACAGCGATAATCGTCAATCTTAAACTGCTGAATATCGGGGTGCAGCTTTACGCCGTGAAGCCCTAATTCTTTTATATGCTCGAGATCGCCCTTTAAATCCTCGCTTTCGGGGTGTAATGTACCAAGACCGATAAGCTTGTCGGGAAAGATTTCAACCTCGCGCGCTATAAACTCGTTAATGCTTTTTACCTGATGGGGTGTGGTTGCCACCGACTGCACAACAAAGCGGTCGATTCCTACACTTTCGCCTAATTTCAGCAAGGAATTTACAGTTCCGTCACCAAGCGCTGTCATATCGTAAAACCTGCCTGTACTCTCTACGGCAGGTTTTGCAATTTTTTCGGGGTAGATATGACAGTGTGAGTCGATAACGGTAAATTTGTTATCTATCATCTGTTATTTCTCCTCGGTAAGACCCAGACGCTTTGCGGCATCCTCACGCATTTTGTACTTAAGGATTTTGCCTGCGGCATTCATCGGGAAGGACTTTACAAATTCGATATAACGCGGTACCTTGTGACGAGCCATATGGTCAGCTATATACTGTTTCATTTCTTCTTCAGTCATAGTTTCGCCGTCTTTAAGGATAATGCAAGCCATAATTTCTTCGCCGTAGCGTTTGTCAGGCACACCGATAACCTGAACATCCTTAACCTTGTCGCAGGTGTAAATAAATTCTTCAATCTCTTTGGGGTAAATGTTTTCACCACCGCGGATAATCATATCCTTGAGTCTGCCTGTGATGTTGTAGTTGCCGTCGGGTGTGCGGCAGGCAAGGTCACCTGTGTGAAGCCAACCGTCAGCATCAATGGTAGATGCGGTAGCCTCGGGCATTTTGTAATAACCCTTCATAAGATTGTAGCCACGCGCTACAAATTCGCCGTTTACGCCGTCGGGACAATCTTCGCCTGTTTCAGGGTCAATGATTTTACATTCTACGTTTGCAAACGCGCTACCTACCGTTTCGGTACGAACCTCTAATGAATCATAGTAACTGCTCATAGTACAACCGGGACTTGCCTCGGTCTGACCGTAAACCGATACGATTTCTTTCATATTCATAACCTCGGTAGCCTTTTTCATAAGGTCGGCAGGGCAGTTAGCACCCGCCATAATACCCGTACGGATATATGAAAAGTCGGTTTTTGCAAAGTCTTCGTGCTGCATCATAGCGATAAACATTGTAGGTACACCGTTAAAGGTGGTGATGTGCTCGTTATGAACACAAGCAAGGGCAGGCTTTGGTGAGAAATAAGGCAGAGGATACATGGTAGTGCCGTGCGTCATAGATGATGTCATTGAAAGCACCATACCAAAGCAATGGAACATAGGCACCTGAATCATCATACGGTCGGCGGTGGATAAATCCATATGGTCGCCGATGTATTTACCGTTGTTTACAACGTTGTAGTGGGTGAGCATAACGCCCTTTGGAAAGCCTGTTGTGCCAGATGTGTACTGCATATTGCAAACGTCGTCTTTGTCAACGGCGGCAGCCATACGATAAACCTCACTCACGGGCACTTGAGCCGCGCGGTCAATAGCATCGATCCATGTCATACAACCCTTTTGACTGTAACCTACTGTGATTACATTGCGCAGGAACGGCAATCTGCGGCTGTGAAGCGGAGAGCCTACCTTGGTGTTTTCAAGCTCGGGGCAGAGCTCTGCAATAATTTTACCGTAATGGGTGTCTTTTGAGCCCTCGGTCATAATAAGGGTATGGGTATCGGACTGCTTGAGCAGATACTCAATTTCGTGAATTTTGTAAGCGGTGTTTACCGTTACCAAAACGGCGCCGATTTTAACGGTAGCCCAGAACGCGATATACCACTGTGGCACATTAGATGCCCAAACAGCAACGTGAGTGCCTGCCTTTACGCCCATCGAGATAAGCGAGCGCGCAAAGGTATCCACATCGTCACGGAACTCTGAATATGTGCGTGTGTAGTCAAGGGTGGTGTATTTAAAGGCATACTGGTCGGGGAAGCACTCAACCATAGTGTCAAGCACTTCGGAGAAGGTAAGGTCAATAAGCAAATCCTTTTTCCAAACGAATTTGCCGGTGTGACTTTTGTTATAGTAGAATGTACGCTCGTTACGTGATGTGTCGCCATACTGCTTCATATAACCTACATACTGTGAGAATATGATTTCCATATCGTCAAGCTCTTGGCACCAAGCGGGATCCCAAACAAGAGATACAAAACCGTCATAGTTTACAGAGCGAAGTGCGAGCATCATATCGCCAATTGGCAATTCGCCCTCACCGATAAGGCAAAATTCTACGCCGTAGGCAGTTTTTTCCGCGTCATTGATATGAACGTGCTTTATATATGCGCCAAGGTTTTTGATGATTTCCTCAGCACTCTCGCCGCCCTCAAAATAAGCGGAAGACATATTCCAAAGAGCCGCTAAATTATCGCAAGCAAATTGGTCTAAGACATCACGCAGGTCCTGTGTTTTGCAGAAAAGTCCTGATGTTTCGATTAAAATAGTGATGTTTTTATCGGCGGCAAGTGGCAAAGTCTTTTCGATAAAGGTAATACAGGTTTCGCGGGCAGAGTCGATGTCCACTGCCTTTTCCGCCTTTACCCTGATAAACGATATATTAAGATTAGATGCGATGTTCACGCATTTTGAAAATTCCTCTAAAGCGGCATCAGCTTTAACCGCAGAGCCTATATCACAAAGAACGTCAATGCAGGGAATCTGTAATTTCTTTTCATAAAGTCTGCGGGCAGTTGCGGCTGCAGCATAATCGTGAAAAGCGCCGTCTTTATCAGTGAAAAGGCGGTTGTTTACGTTGTGCAGTTCGATACCGCCAAAGCCTAAATCAACCGCAATATCGCAAAATTCGTCAAAAGAATTGTTATGCCAGCCCTTTGTGGAAAATGATAATTTCATGTGTTTCAAGCCTCCTCGTAAACAATCTTGTTTACGGCATTGATGTATGCGCGTATACTTGCGCTGATAATGTCGGTAGAAATACCGTTACCCGAATAAAGCTTTCCATTGTTGCGGAGCTTTACAAGAGCCGAGCCCATTGCTTCCTTGCCCTCGGTAACCGACTGAATCTGGAAATCGTCAAGCTCGTAGTGATGGCCGATTATCTGCTCAACTGCCAAAAATGCAGCATCAATAGGTCCGTCACCAATGCAGATACCCTGTATCTGTTCATCACCCTTTTTAATGGTGATTTGCGCAGAAGCGGTGATGATATTGCCTGAATTTATAACGTAATTTACGAGTGTGTATGTTGCGGGCACCTGAAGTGCAACACTTGCGATAATGGCTTCAAGTTCTTTGTAGCCTACATTCTTTTTAGCGGCTACGCGCTGGAACTCTTCATAAACCTTTGATTTGTCTTCTTCGGAAAGGTCGTAGCCAAGTTTTGCAGCAGCGGTTGTAACGGCTGTTATATCATCGTTTTTATCAAGGTGAACATTATTGTTTTCGGTTGCCTTAATTGCGGAAATGTTGCTCTGCGCAGCGCCTGTCACCCAACGAATTTGCTTTACAATGCGGTGAAGCTCGGTGGTTTTAATGTTTGAAGTAAAGCCGTAGTCATTGCCGCAATTTTTAATCATATCGGCAAAGATATCAAGCGGTACGGTATTGCCGTCTACAGCGGTTTTTACAAAATCTACACCCTGTTTTACAGCCAAAATTGCCTGCGCTATAGCAAGACCGTTTTTGTTGTCGCACTTAACACCTACGGGAACAGAGCATTCCTTTGCGATGTTTGCGGCAAATGCGGCAAAATCATCGGGGAGCATATTTGCGGCGCTGTCGCAAACAGAAATGCTTGTAGCGCCGGCATTTATCGCGGTATCTATTGCTTTATTAAGAAAATCACTTTCAGCGCGGGTAGCGTCAACTGCGCAGAATTCTACGTTGGCGATAGTTTGCTTCGCCTGTGTAATGGCACTTTCAATAAGTGCTAAAATTTTGTCGGGCTTTTTATGACAGGTGTATTCCATACCAACAGGAGATACGGGTAGTTCAATTCGCACCTGAGGATTTTTTGCCGCAGACAGCGCGGTTATGGCATTATCAACGCTGTTTTCTCCAATACCTGCCGCTACTGAAATAACACTCTTTTTGACAAAGGATGATATTGTTTTAATAAGCAAAATATCTGCCTTTGCATTTACAATTTCGGGAAACTCAATAATATCTACATTAAGGTTTTCAAGCTGCCTTGCAATTTCAATCTTTTCTTTAAAACTAAAGTGACTGTTTTCGCGGCACAATGTTGCGTCTGCAATTTTAATTTGTTTCATAGTAAAACTCCTTTAAATAACATAAAAAAACCTGAAGCAAAGTTTTGTAAACTCTACTTCAGGGACGAAAAGTCAGATTTTCGCGGTACCACCCTGGTTGCCGTACAAAGCGACCAACTTAATCAAAGCTCCAACAAGCCTTGTGTCTTGTAACGGGACAAACCGTAGCAGCTTACTATTATTTCAGCCACTCTGCTCAGGAATGAGGCTTTCTTTTAATGTTCTTATCGTCTTGCACCAAGCGACGACTCTCTGAAAAGAAGGGAAGAAAAGAAATAATTCCTTCAAAGCATTTAAAAAATATTTGATAGAATTATATCATAGTGCAAAATGCTTGTCAATAGTTAAAATTAAAAAATACCTTGAAACAGCCTTCTCCTCAAGGGGAAGCCTCTTGCTATCTTTCATTAGTATGATTTACGGCTTTGTTAAGTTGCAAAAAGCGTGTCGATATCCTTTTTTTAAAAATACGGCTTACCGGTGGGTGTGGGACTGAAATCACCCATGAGCATAAGTTTCATAAAGCGTCACCTCGGGGTTGAGTATGGCATAGTTAATTAAGACTGCAATTAATCTTTTACAAGAAAATCAAACAATTCGGGTAGTAGTGAGTCGGCTTCGGGGTGTCCTTGTACCCCTAAAATATTATCACCGTATTCTGTACCCTCAACTACTCCGTCACCGAGTGCCGACCACGCATTTATGGTAACTAAATTTTGCGTTGGCGGTGTGTTAAGGTTATGAAAAGAGCATAGACGCATTTTATCGCGACCTAAGACTTTATGTAAAAGGGTGCCAGGCACTATATCCACGTCGTGTTTGGCGACGTCCTCGTCGCCACTTGCGGGGTAATCGCGACGGTGATTTAAAACCTTTTCCTGCACGGAAAATTCGGGCGGCTGTTCGGCTAAGTAATTGCAAATTGCTTTTACAAGGTCGCCTTCGTATCCTTGTTCCTCAACTCTGCGTTTTAATTCAAAGTACACGTAGATAAGTTGTTGACCGAGGCATATACCCAGGTAACGCTTACCGTGTGTCACGGCGTGATGAATAATCTGAAAATGATAAGGATAAAATTCAGCTCCACCCTGCACGAGAAAAGCGTCACAAATCTGGAGTTGTTCTTCGCTAAGCCAGTTATCTACGGGACAAAGACCCATAGGAGTGCCGCCTGCCTCGGTTACGCGTTGGAGGTAGTTATTGCCAAGACAGTAGTAGTCTTGCATACAACTGTTATTCTCTTTTACTGTGAGGGATTTTGGCACAACGCCTATTATTTCACTCATATAAAACACCTGACTTTATTGATGAACCGCTTTGCGAAATTAGTATAGCATACTGATTAAATCTTTTCAATGAAAAATGTTGTTGAAATGTAAAATTTGATATGCTATACTTAAAATGTAAATGGGGATGGCACCCATAACAAAAAACGGTTTTACAAACTCTAATATTTACATCAAGGGGGATGACACCCATCGAAAAAAACGTTATTGTTGTAGATGAAAAAGGAAATGAATATGAGGCTACCTACCCTAAAAGGGCAAAGGGTCTTGTTAAAAATGGCAGGGCACGCTTCATAGAGGAAAACAAAATATGTTTGCTGTGTCCGCCAGAAATTGAAATGGAGGACAATAAGATGTCAGAAAATATAATTGTTAATGAAAATGTAGAAGTAAATTCTGAAGCGGTTTCGAACGAAGCAGACGAAAAAATGTCAATAGGTTATGTTTTGGGTCAAATCGAAAAGATACAATCAGAAACACAATATTTGCAAGATTGTATAAAGGGACTTGAAACAATGCAGGTAACACAAGCACAAGTTCCCGGTGCACCTGTTGATATTGCGGGCGAACAAAAAGCTAAGTCCTTAGGTCAGATAGTAGTTAGTCGCGAGGCGACAAATCAAAAATTGCTTGCTTTTTATGAAAAGATGTATGATGATTTGAAATCTACAAATGGTATCAAGGACAGGGCGTTAGATATTGTTGCTACAGCAATTCAAAACAGTGCTTCTGAAGAAGATGGCTTTTTAGAACAAGTATCAAATTTGTTAGATACTATTCGTCACATAGGCTAAATTAACAACACACCCGATACGGATTTCCGTGTCGGGTGTGTTTTATTAATCTATTTTTTAGCGTTTTGTTTGGTGGTGTTTATAGATGCTACAAGTAATTTTCTAATAACACCGCAATCGTGTATAAGTGGCTTGGTTGTGTTGTTTGATAACAATTCGGATTTTTCCATAAGTTCAAGCCAATATTCCGTTTCGTAGCACTCTTTAAGTGATATTTGAAGTTTGGCAATAAAATCGGCTTTACTATGAGCATATTTTGCTTCTCTGATATTGGCACCGATAGAAGTTCCACTACGTTCTAATTGATTGGTTAAAGAATAGTGACCTTTCATACTATCGGTAAGTTTTAATATCTTAATAGCAAATTCGGTAGATAAGTCTGCAAGTTTATTTTCTGACACAAACATCACCTCTATTAAAAGTAGAGATACACTAAATGAAATCGTGACTTTGTCACGATGAAATCCAATCAAAGATTGGATGAAATCTTTTGCAAGCAAAAGATGAAATTAAATCCGCTTTTTAACCCTGCGAAGCAGGATTTCATCACGATAGTGATTTCATCGGCGAAAGCCGATTTATTCCGCTATAGGCGGATTTAACGGATACTTATAATTGGTATGTCCAATTATAAGTATCTTCAATCTTGCCCCACTGAATTCCGGTTAAGGTATCGTAAAGCATTTGTGTTACTTCGCCGATTTCACCGTTGTTTACGGTGTACTTATGGTCTTTATAGCAAAGCTCACCGATGGGGGAAACAACGGCTGCTGTACCGCAACCCCAAGCCTCTTTGAGAGTGCCGTTGTGCATTGCCTCGGCAAGCTCGTCAATGCTAAGAAGTCTTTCACTTACCTTGTAACCCTTGTTACGCAAAACCTCTAAACAGGATTTACGTGTAATACCAGGAAGGATAGAGCCTGAAAGCATAGGTGTTACAATCTCGTCACCGATTTTGAACATAACGTTCATAGCACCAACCTCTTCGATGTATTTGCGCTCTACACCGTCAAGCCAAAGAACCTGTGAATAGCCCTTTTTCTCGGCGCGTTCACCCGCGCGGTTACTTGCAGCGTAGTTGCCGCCGCATTTAGCATAGCCTGTACCGCCGCGCACTGCACGAACATCTTCGTCCTCAATCATAATCTTAACGGGATTGATACCCTCTTTATAATAGCTGCCAACGGGGGATGCGATTATAGCGAAGGTTGCGTTGTGAACTGCGTGAACGCCCAAGGTCTCATCGTTACCAAACATAAAGGGACGAAGATAAAGTGAAGTGCCGTCAGCACTTGGTGTCCAGTCCTGCTCAACCTTTACAAACTCGGTAAGCACCTGAAATGCCAGATCCTCTGGGATTGTGGGTAGGCAAAGTCTTTCTGCCGATGTGTTCATACGGCGGATGTTTTCCATTGGTCTGAAAAGCTGAACGGTGCCGCTCTTGGTGCGGTAAGCTTTAAGACCCTCAAAAATTTCTGAGCCGTAGTGAAGCACGGTAGAAGCGGGGTGCAACGCGATAGGACCAAAAGGAATAATGCGCGCATCATGCCAGCCCTCTTCGCGTGAATAGTCCATCATAAACATATAGTCGGTAAAAATTTTACCAAAACCTAAGGTGGAACTGTCGGGTTTTTCTTTTAAAGCATCTGCTTTTACAAATTTAATTTCCATTTGTGTTTCCTCCTTAAATTAGTTGTTAGCACCAATCTGCATAGCTTCCATATTAATTTCAAGCATATCTGCCTTTTTAGGCGGAATAACCTTTGAAAGCACTGTTTTAATTTCATCCTCGTTAAAATCACCTAAAACTTTAAGCAATTTACCAAGGATAATCATATTTGCAAGCGACTGTTTACCCATTTCACTTGCAAGTGAGGTTGCGGGAATGTAGTAAACGTCAATATCAGTACGTGCCGACTTTGTTTCAATAAGGCTTGAGTCGGCGATTACTATGCCGCCAGCCTTAACTGTAGGCTCAAACTTTTCAAATGAAGGCAGGTTCATGGCGATAAGCACGTCGGGCTGTGAAATGATAGGTGAGCCTACCTCTTCATCACTGATGATAACGCTGCAGCTAGCCGTTCCGCCGCGCATTTCGGGACCGTAAGAGGGAAGCCAGCTTACATTTTTGTCAGCCAAAAGACCTTTGTATGCCAAAAACTTACCTGTAAACAAAATGCCCTGTCCGCCAAAGCCTGAAAGCAAAATTTGTGTAGTCATTATTTTGTTTCCTCCTTTGCGGATCTATCTTTATAACAACCAAGTGGGTAGTAAGGAAGCATATTTTCTTCAAGCCACTTGAGTGCATTTTGCGGTGTCATACCCCAGTTTGTAGGACAGGTTGATACAACCTCTACAAGAGAGAAGCCCTTGCCGTCAAGCTGGTTCTGGAAAGCCTTTTTAATAGCCTTTTTAGCATTACGGATATTTTTAACGTTGCTAACGGTTACACGCTCGAGGTATTCGGGACCTTCAAGCTCTGAAAGCATTTCACAAACTTTAATCGGGAAACCGCAGTGATTGGTATCACGACCGTAGGGTGAGGTCTGTGTAACCTGACCGGGAAGGGAGGTCGGCGCCATCTGACCGCCTGTCATACCGTAGATTGCATTGTTTATAAATATAATTGTGATATTTTCATTTCTTGCTGCGGCGTGAACTGTTTCAGCCATACCGATTGACGCCAGGTCGCCGTCACCCTGATATGTAAATACAACGTGATTTTCGGGGTCGGAGCGCTTAACACCTGTCGCTACTGCGGGAGCGCGGCCGTGAGCCGCCTCGATCATATCGCAGTTAAAATAGTTATAAGCCATAACAGAGCAACCAACAGGCGCAATGCCGATGGTTTTGCCTTCGATACCTAATTCGTCAATAACCTCGGCAACAAGGCGGTGCACTATACCGTGGGTGCAGCCGGGACAGTAGTGCATAGGCACATCTGTAAGTGCGTGGGGTTTATCAAATACTACTGACATTATTTTGCACCTCCGTTTGCTTTGTTTATCGCTTCAAGCACCTGCTCAGGTGATGGAATCATACCGCCTGTGCGGTTGCAGAGTGTTACGGGCACCTTGCATTCGGTGGCTAAACGTACATCCTCTATCATCTGACCCATAGAAAGCTCTACAGAAATAATGTGTTTTACCTTATCCGCTGCTTTTTTAAATGGCGCAACAGGGAAAGGCCAGAGTGTAATAGGACGGATAAGACCAACCTTGATGCCGTTCTTTCTTGCTTCGTTGATTGCGTTTTTAGCAATACGAGCCGCAATACCAAAAGCGGCAATGCAGATTTCGGCATCGTCCATTAAGTATTCTTCATACATAACTTCGTTTTCTTCTACAACCTTATAACGCTCAAAACGTTCAAAGTTGAATTTTTCAAGTTCATCAGGCTGCAAGAAAAGCGAGTTTACAATGTTATGCTCACGTTCCATTTTTGTGCCTGTGGTAGCCCAAGGCTTTTCCACGGTCGTCTTTACTTCATAGTCAAGGGAAACGGGCTCCATCATCTGACCCATTGTGCCGTCTGCCAGAATCATAGTGGGCATACGGTATTTATCGGCAAGGTCAAAGCCCTTTACGGTAAGGTCAGCCATTTCCTGAACGGAGGAGGGGGCTAAAACGATCATCTTAAAGTCGCCGTGGCCGCCGCCCTTTGTAGCCTGAAAATAGTCGGATTGGCTGGGCTGGATACCGCCAAGACCCGGACCGCCGCGCTGAACATTTACAATAAGAGCGGGAAGATCGGCACCTGCAAGGTATGAAATGCCCTCGCTTTTAAGCGATATGCCGGGAGATGACGAAGATGTCATTACGCGTTTACCTGTGCTTGATACACCGTAAACCATATTTATAGCGGCAATTTCGCTTTCTGCCTGCAAAAAGCATCCGCCGATTTTGGGCATTTTCTTTGCCATATAGGCTGCAATCTCGGTCTGAGGTGTGATAGGATAACCGAAATAGTGCATACAGCCTGCCTTTATAGCGGCTTCAGCAATGGCTTCGTTGCCTTTCATTAAAATTTTATCTGCCATTTTTACACTACCTTTCTACCTTGATGATGCAATCAGGGCACATCATAGCGCAAGCCGCGCAAGCAACGCAAGCTGACTCATCGGTTATCTCTGCGGGATGGTGTCCCTTTTTGTTAATCTTATCTGCGGCAAGCTTTATAAGACCTTTGGGGCATGCGTCAACGCACAGTCCGCAGCCTTTGCACTTGTCGGTTTTAAAGGTTAATTTTGCCATATTCATTAACTCCTTATTTATATGGGTTTTGCTTGAAGGGTTAGCGGCAACAGATTATCTATTTTGTCCTTTAACTCGTCGTAAAGTTCAGCCTTTACGCTTGTCATAACAACAGGTAATTCTGACTGTTTTGACACTTCATTTGCATAATCCATAGATTTGATAATATCTTCGGCGGTTGTTTCTTCGCCGATGTTTGAGTTGTTAACAAGACCCGTGAATTTAAGACCGCAAGCGGCTTCAATTTCGCGCATAACCTCGATAGTCGATTCTGCATCGGGGGTGAGCGGTCGGTAGCCGTTTATAACCATCAGCATCCGGAAGTTGTCTTCTGACTTGATTTCGGGAACAAGTCGACCCAGCGCATACGCGCCGCGGTCATCACCGCCAACGTCAATTACAGCGGTAATGTCTTTGTCTGCTGTAAGGCGGTACATATTCGCGGGAAGCGCGGGTATGTCAACGTTTGTGTTGGCGTACTCTGAGCATATAAGCTCTATGCCGTGCGCCTTAAAGTCGTTTAGACTGTCCTTGGTACGAAAATAAGGGTTTACAATATCAAGGTCAGCAACAACCACGTTATTATACTGCTTCTTCAGATGAAATGCAAGGTTTACGGCAACATTTGTTTTGCCGCTGCCGTAATGCCCGCAAAGCAGAGTAAGTCGTTTAAAATTATTCATTATATATCACTGATTATAATTTATTTCGCTGTATCTTGCCACTAACAGTTTTTGGAAGGCTGTCGCGGAATACAACAATACGGGGATATTTATAGGGCGCTGTGTGCTTTTTAACGTATTCCTGAATCTCTTTCTTGAGTTCTTCGGTGGGCTCGGTGCCGTTTACCAGCACGATGCTTGCCTTAACAACCTGACCGCGAACCTCATCGGGAGCGGCGGAAACACCGCACTCAAGAACATAGGGAAGTTCCATAATAACGTTTTCTATTTCAAAAGGTCCTATGCGGTAGCCTGATGACTTGATAACGTCATCCACACGTCCTACATACCAGTAGAAGCCGTCTTCATCACGCCACGCGGTATCGCCTGTGTGATAATAGCCGTCGTGCCATACCTCGCGTGTTTTTTCTTCGTCGCCGTAGTAGCCTGTAAACAAGCCGCAGGGCGCGCCGTTTGCTACGTTTACAACAATTTCGCCTGTTTCACCGTCGGGAACATCGTTACCGTCGGGGTCAACAATATGTACGTCGTAAATAGGCGCGGGTTTGCCCATAGAGCCGATTTTATGTGATGCGCCAACCATATTACCGATAATCATGGTGCTTTCGGTCTGACCGAAGCCTTCGATTATCTGAAGACCTGTAGCCTTTTCAAACTGGCGGTAAACCTCGGGGTTAAGCGCTTCGCCTGCTGTGGTCATATGCTGAACACTGGAAAAATCGTATTTTGAAATATCCTGCTTTATCATCATACGCAGCATTGTAGGCGGTGCGCAGAAGGTTGTTATCTTATAGCGCGCAAACATAGGCAAAATATCTGCCGCATCAAAGCGGTCAAAGTCGTAAACAAAGGTTGCGGCCTCGCACAGCCACTGACCGTAAAGCTTGCCCCACATTGCCTTTGCCCAACCTGTGTCAGATATGGTAAAGTGAAGTCCATCAGGGTCAACATTGTGCCAATATTTTGCGGTGTGGAAGTGACCCAATGGATACTTATGATTATGAGCGGCAATTTTTGGATAACCCGATGTGCCCGATGTAAAGTACATAAGCATCATATCGTCACCGCAGGGTGAATCCTCGGTGCGCTCAAATCGGGTACTAAAGAGTGTATACTCTTCGTCAAAGCTTCTCCAGCCGTCACGGGTGCCGTTTACGATAAGCTTGTGCTTGAGCTCACCGTAGCTTTCTGCCGCAACATCAACCTGCTCAGCGGTATCGCCGTCAGCAGTACAAACAATGGCGGTAACACCTGCCGACTTGAAACGGTATTCAAAATCGTGAACCAGCAACTGATTGGTAGCGGGTATTGCGATAGCGCCAAGCTTGTTAAGCGCCAACATACAGAACCAGAATTGATAGTGGCGTTTAAGCACCAGCATTACGCGGTCACCCTTTTTGATACCCATAGATTTGAAATAGTTAGCAACCTGATTGGATGCCTTTTTCATATCCTTAAAGGTAAAGCGGCGCTCGGTCTTATCGCGGGATATGTGCATCATTGCAGTCTTATCGGGTTCGCGCTCGGCAAGAGCGTCAACCAAATCAAACGCAAAGTTAAATTTGTCGGTATTTTTAAATGTAATAGATGTAGGTGTGCCGTTTTCGTTTTCAACCGTATCAATATAATTGCGGTATATACGGTTCTTTTTATCACGCGCAGAAACGCGGTTATCGGCAATCTTTGTAGCAGCTGTAAGCTCGGGGATAGGCTCGCCTGTGGGGTTAAGAACTATAGCGTAAAACTTACAGTCCTTACCGTTTACGGCAATCATACCGTGGGGGGTATCACTGTCAAAGTATATGCTGTCTCCGGGGCCTAATACCTCGCGGTGTTCACCTACCTGCACCATAAGGTTACCCTCGATTACAAGGTCACATTCCTGACCTGCGTGGGTGGTAAGCTCAATATCCTTTTGCTGTGCGTCTTCATCATAAATGCTATGAACAAAAAGCGGCTCGGCAATTCTGTCACGGAAAGCATACGCTAAGTTATAGTATGTCATACCGTGTGCCTGTGACACCTTCTGACCGCTGCCTGCGCGGGTTACGGTGTAAGACGCAAGTTTAGGACTGTAGCCCTCTATAATATCGGTAACGTTAACGTTAAGAGCTAGTGCGCAACGGTAGATAAAGGCAAAGTTTAAGTCGCTTTTACCAGACTCACACTCTATGTATTCTGCTTCGCTGACGTCGGTTTTGACAGCCATCTGTGCCGTGGTAAGACCTTCAAGCTCACGAAGATCTTTAATACGGCTTGCCATCTCTTTAATTTTGTAGTCAAGTGCGGTAATTTGTTCCATAATTTACAAAACCTTCCTTTCGGGACTTAAAAAGCACTCGTCCCAAAGTTATGACTTTGAGACGAGTGCTTGATATCAAGTCACCCGCGGTACCACTCAAATTGCAGCCTGGTATGGTTACCACTCTCGGAATCTGACAATTCCTATGCCTTTACGCAGCAATCACGGGAAGATTCTACTTGTCGCGTTACGACTTTCTTTCTTCCGACTCAGAAGCTACAAACATAAGCCTGCCCTTGATAACTTGCACCAACCGTTATCTCTCTTAAAAGGACGTTGGGCTTTTGCCCTCTTCGTCAAAGTCTTTAAAATTATGATAGTATATTATCACAACTAAGCTGTTTTGTCAATAATTTTTAATTCAAAGATCAAAGTTTGTTTCGCTGAATTTTTCCGCTTATTGTCTTGGGCAATTCGTCACGGAATACTACAAGACGTGGATATTTGTAAGGCGCGGTATGTGTTTTAACATACTGCTGAATTTCTTTTTTGAGTTCTTCGGTAGGCTCGGTGCCCTTAGTAAGTACGATACTTGCCTTTACAATCTGACCTCTTACCTCATCGGGTGCCGCAGATACACCGCACTCAAGAACATAGGGAAGTTCCATAATAACGCTTTCAATCTCAAACGGTCCTATGCGGTAGCCTGACGACTTGATAACGTCGTCGATACGGCTTACATACCAGAAATATCCGTCCTCATCGCGCCAAGCGGTGTCACCTGTATGATACATACCATCATACCAAGCATCGTTTGTCTTTTCGCTATCACGGTAATATTCTTTAAACAAGCCGCAGGGCACTTCCTTATCAGTATGGATAACAATTTCACCGACCTCACCGTCGGCAACGGGATTGCCGTCGGGGTCAACGATATCGATATCAAACTGCGGAGAAGCCTTACCCATAGCGCCGATTTTAGGTGTGGTGCCTACAAGGTTTGCGATAGCAAGGGTGGTTTCGGTCTGACCGAAGCCTTCCATAATCTGAAGTCCTGTAGCCTTTTCAAACTGCTTGAACACTTCGGGGTTAAGCGCTTCGCCTGCGGTTGTCATATGGTGAATTGAAGAAAGGTCATAGTTTGAAAGATCTTCCTTTATAAGCATACGCAGCATTGTTGGAGGCGCACAGAATGTTGTTATATGATATTTTGCAAACATAGGCAAAATGTCTGCCGCATCAAAGCGGTCAAAGTCATAAACAAATACAGCGCCTTCGCACAGCCACTGACCGTAAAGTTTGCCCCAGAGCGATTTGCCCCAACCTGTGTCGGATATTGTAAGGTGCAAGCCGTCACGCTCACAGCAGTGCCAATATTTAGCAGTTACAAAGTGACCTAAAGCGTATGTATGCGCGTGAGCCGCCATTTTTGGATTACCTGTTGTACCTGAGGTAAAGAACATAAGAGCCAAGTCATTTCCTGCGGAGGCATCTTCGGGGCGGTCAAGCTTGCCCGAGAAGAGCTTATATTCACTGTCAAAATCGTGCCAGCCTTCGCGTGTGCCGCCTACCATAATAAGTTGCTCAACGCAGTCACAATTTTTAGCTGCTCTTTCTGCGATTTCGGCGGTGTCACCGTCAGCGGTACAAACAAGCGCCTTTACGCCTGCAGCCTTATAGCGATATTCAAAGTCGTGGTCTTTAAGCTGATTTGTAGCGGGGATTGCAATAGCGCCGAGCTTATGAAGCGCTGTCATACAGAACCAGAACTGATAGTGACGCTTAAGGACTAACATTACCTTGTCGCCGCGTTTGATGCCAAGGGATGTAAAGTAGTTTGCAACCTGATTACTTGCGCGCTTCATATCCTTAAAGGTAAAGCGGCGCTCCACTTTGTTTTTATCTATATGCAGCATTGCAAGCTTTTCGGGGTATCTGTCAGCGATTCCGTCAACAACATCAAAGCCAAAGTTAAAGCTTTCGGTGTTTTTAAATTTAATGTCTTTAAGGCAACCGTTCTCGTCCTCAAAGGTTTCAACAAACTTTTCGCAAACAAGCTGTTCCGATTTTTTTGCAGAGGCTATGCTTTTTCTGACAACATCTTCCTGCACATCTTCACCGGGCAGTACCACAGCGCAGAACACGCAGTCCTCACCGTCAATAGCAATCATACCGTGAGGGGTAGAGCTGTTATAGTAGATGCTGTCGCCCTCGCGCAAAATTTCGGTATGCTCGCCGATCTGAACCTTGAGTGAGCCGCTTAAGATAAAGTCAAATTCCTGACCCGAGTGCTTGGTGAGATGAATAGGCTTATTTTGCTGAGAAGCAGAGTACTCATATCTTACATAATAAGGCTCGGCAATTTTATCCTTGAATTTAGGCGCTAAGTTAGCAATATCTATGCCGTCTTCCTTAGCAGTTTTCTGACCCTTACCCTTGCGGGTTACAGTATAGCTTGAAAGCTTTGCAGAGTGACCTTCAAGAAGCTGTGTCATCTCTATATCAAAAGCAAGAGCGCATTTGTGTATAAATGTAAAGGGAAAATCGACATTTGCGCTTTCGTACTTAGTATACTGCTCTTCGCTTACTTCGGTTTTTTCTGCCATATCGGCAATAGACCAACCCATAATTTCGCGCATTTCCTTAATTCGCGCGGCAATCTCTTTCAGTTGTTCTTTTGCGGTATTGGTTTGCATAAGCTTAACTCCTTTTTTGTTTTTAAAAATAAAAACACCCGTCTCAAAACTTTGAGACGGGTGATAATAAACACTCGCGGTACCACTCAAATTGCAACCTATCGGTTACCACTCTCGGAATCTGACAATTCCTATGCCTTTACGCAGCAATCACGGGAAGTATCTACTAAGCAATGTGCTTTTCGGGCTTCCGGCTCGGAAGTGATGGGCATTTTAAAATTCTTGTTGCTGTCTTGCACCAACCGACAGTTCTCTGAAAACGTAAATTCTAAGCCGTCTTCGTCATAGCCTTTTAAAATTTTTTTGTATTTTAACACAGCAAAGCGATGATGTCAAGCATTTTTTGCAAAAAAGACTTTATTTTTTGGCGCTGTCTATGTATAATATAATGTAAAATGCGATAAAAGTTACTCAAAAGGGGAATTCTCTTATGCGTATAGTGGTAAAATTAGGCACAAGCACATTAGCGCACGGCACAGGTCATCTTAACATCCGCCGTGTAGAAGAAATATGCAAGGTGATAAGCGATATAAAAAATGCGGGCGATGAGGTTATAATGGTGTCGTCAGGCGCCATTGGTATGGGCGTCGGCAAATTGTCGCTTAAATCAAAGCCCACCGATATACCTACAAAGCAGGCGGCAGCCGCTGTGGGTCAGTGCGAGCTTATGTATACATACGATAAACTGTTTTCAGAATATAATCACACTGTAGCGCAACTTCTTATGACAGGTGCCGACCTAGAAAATGAAGAAAGACATCAGAATTTCAGTAATACGTTAAACCGCCTTTTAGAGCTCGGCGCAATACCGATTATAAATGAGAATGACACCGTCGCTACCGAAGAAATTGTAATAGGAGATAACGATACATTAGCGGCAATAGTAGCGGATAGCGTAGGCGCAGATATACTTGTGCTGTTTTCTGATATTGATGGTCTTTACACCGCCGACCCGCACAAATGTGCTGATGCTAAACTTATAGAATTTGTTGACAAGATAGATGATAGTATTATAGCGCTTGCAGGCGGCAAGGGTAGCGCACTGGGAACCGGCGGTATGGTGACAAAGCTTGCCGCGGCTAAAATTTGTATGGAATGCGGCTGTGATATGATTATCACCAACGGCGCAAACCCTGTAAGCCTTTATGATATTGTTGAGGGTAAAAATGTAGGCACCAGATTTTCGAGCAAATAAATGGAGATATAAAATGATTAAAATGTTAACCGCAGCGCGCGCTGCAAAGGCTAGTGTAGCCGCTCTTACAACCGAACAAAAAAATAACGCTCTTTTTAAAATGGCAGATGCTCTCGAAAGTAATACACAAAAAATTCTTGATGCCAACGCCGTTGATGTTGAGCGCTCGCGTGGTGTTATCAGTGATGTTATGATTGACCGCCTGATGTTGAATGCGGATAGAATAAAAGCAATGGCAGACGGCATTCGCGATGTGGCAAAGCTGCCCGACCCCGTAGGTCACACCCTTAAAGAGCATACCCGTGAAGATGGGCTGAAAATCACAAGAGTATCTGTACCGATAGGCGTTATTGCTATTATATACGAAAGCCGTCCTAATGTTACAAGCGATGCGGCGGCGCTATCACTTAAAAGCGGTAATGTTTGCGTGCTTCGCGGCGGCAAAGAAGCCTTTAACTCGGCGCTTGCCATAGTAAATGCATTGCGTGAGGGCTTACGCGCGGCAGAGGTATGCGAAGATGCAATTAATCTTGTAACAGATACCACACGCGAGAGCGCTAACGCCTTGATGAAAGCCAATGGTTATGTTGATATGCTTATCCCTCGCGGGGGAGCCGGACTTATAAATGCCTGCATAAACAATGCCACTGTGCCTTGTATACAGACGGGCACAGGCATATGCCATATATATGTAGAGAAAACTGCCGATATAGATATGGCTGTAAGTATCATTAATAATGCTAAAACAAGCCGACCGAGCGTTTGCAACGCGGCTGAGGTTTTGCTGGTTGATAGTGAAATAAAAGAAAAAATATTGCCTCGTGTTTATGATAAACTTGTCAAAGAACGCAAAGAAAATGGACAGATACCTGTGGAATTGCGCCTTGATGATGCTGCTTTGTCCGTAATAGACGGAATACCTATAGGTGACAACGACTACGACACGGAATTTCTTGATTATATACTCGCTGTTAAATGTGTAAAAAATGTTTATGAAGCGATAGAGCATATATCTGCGCACTCAACGGGTCACAGTGAAGCGATAGTCTCTTGTGATGATGTTGCAATAGCAAAATTCACATCGGGTGTAGACAGCGCGGCAGTATATGTCAACGCATCGACACGCTTTACCGACGGCGGCGAGTTTGGACTTGGTTGCGAAATGGGTATTTCCACCCAAAAACTCCACGCGCGTGGTCCAATGGGGCTTCAAGAACTCACAACCTACAAATATATAATAAACGGTAATGGACATATAAGATAGGTGAACAATATAATGAAATACGGATTTATAGGCTGCGGCAATATGGGCAGCGCGCTGTGCCGCGCACTCAGTAAAACCACAAAAGATATAGCAGTTGCAGATTTTGACACCGAAAAGGCTTGGAATTTTGCAAAAGAGCTTGGTGTTGTTGCCTGCGATAATGCTACAATCGCTCAAAACTGTGACCGCATATTTTTGGGTGTAAAGCCGCAGATAATGGCTGAAATGCTTGACGGCATAAAGGATATTCTTGGCGATAAAAAACCTGTGCTTATCTCTATGGCGGCAGGACTTACCACCGATAAAATCAAAGAGTTTGCAGGTGATATAAAGGTTATCCGTATTATGCCTAATACGCCTGTTAGTATTGGCAAAGGCGTAATACTTTACTGCTCAAACGGTGTAGAGCAAAATACAGTCCAGGATTTTGTAAATGATATGCAATATAGCGGTAAATTGTATCCAATAGACGAAAGCCTTATGGATGCGGGTTGTTCGGTTTCAGGGTGTGGACCTGCTTTTATGTACACTTTTGCCGCGGCTGTTGCAAAAGGCGGGGAAGAGTGTGGGCTTTCAAAAAGTCAGGCTATCGAATTTGCCGCCGCAACAATGGCGGGTGCTGCCGAAATGCTGTTGTCATCCGACAAAACACCGGAGGAACTGACGCAGGCTGTTTGCTCAAAGGGCGGTAGCACTATCGAGGGTGTAACCGTGCTTAAAAACAGTGAGTTCGAAAGCATAGTTGTTGACTGTATAAAAGCGGCATACAAAAGAAATAAAGAGCTTGGAAAATAAAAAATGGGGTTGTCCATAAAGGACAACCCCTGAAATTTTATTTATTAGCCGTTAACATTATAGTCTGCTGATAAAAGATTCATAGCCTTAAAGAGCTTATGCATTGCAATAAACGGACCTACAACTATGAATGAGCCAAGAACGCCCCATCCCCAATAGGTGCCTGCGCCAACGCTGTAAGAGATACCGCGACGCTTGATTTCGTTGCCGATACGAGCGTAAAGTCTGTGCATCCAAACTATAGGAGCAATACCAAAAGTAAGCCAGCTGAAGACAAATACCAACAAGCAATAGTGCATGGTCTTTTTGCCGTCATATCTTGAAGCGATGATATTAATATCGCTTGAGATACAAGACATTATAACAAGCGGATAAATACCGAATGTTACAATTGACAGCAGTATGTACTTCAAAAGTCCTCTGTTGGTTTTGAGCTGCTTTACGGGAGCTGCGGGGGCTTGGTTTACAGTTTCAGTTGTCATAAAAAGACCTCCTTAAAATTTGTTAATAATATGTTAACACACTATTACCGATTTGTCA
Organism: Clostridia bacterium; assembly: GCA_017466905.1. Lineage (GTDB taxonomy): Bacteria > Bacillota > Clostridia > Oscillospirales > Acutalibacteraceae > UBA737. Next base: position 30,258 of record JAFTTE010000103.1, read on the forward strand.
ACATATTTGTTGGTTGAAAATAGACTAAATTTATGATAAAATTACTGCATTAATAAATAGGGGGTGTAGGATGAGGCGTATTAAGTATTTAAAAAACAAGCTTGCTTTAACCGCTTTGTATATAGCTGTTTTATTGCTGTTTTGGACTTTTGGTATACCATGTCTTTATAAACACCTGTTAGGGTTTTGTTGCCCAGGCTGCGGTATGTCACGCGCGTATTTTTCGCTTTTAAGGCTTGATTTTGTCGCAGCGTTTAATTATCATCCTATGTTCTGGTCTGTACCAATTGCTTATCTATATTTTTTGTTCGACGGTAGGCTATTTGGCAAAAAAATTTTAGATTATACGGTGATGATTTTAATTGTTTTGGGATTTATTATAAATTGGATAGCAAATTTATGGTAAAACCGTCGAAAAATTGCGTTTTATGTTGACACGAAAATTTTGATATGTTAATATTATATTAATAAATTTAAGGAGGCACTTTTATGTATTGTAAAAATTGTGGCGAACAAATGAATGATAATCAGGCTATTTGCTTGAAATGCGGTGTTAAAACCTGTCAGGGCGAAGGCTTTTGCGCTAACTGCGGCCAGACTGTAGCTCCCGGCGCAGAGGTTTGCCTTAGCTGCGGTGTTGCTGTTAAAAAGGCAGGAGGCGATTACGGTAAATATGATAAAATCGTTATTGCGCTTGTATGCTTTTTCTTGGGCGGCTTAGGTATTCACAACTTTATGCTTGGCGAAACTAAAAAAGGTATTGTGAAAATTGTACTTTCCTTGTTATGTGGCATAGGCTCAATTCTTGCTCTTATTGATTTCATCAGAATCCTTATGGATAAATATGAGGTTAATCCCGATAAGGCATTTTAATTTAAAATTACTCATAAAATCTCTACGGGTTCGTAGGGATTTTATTTTTCAGAGGTGATATTATGTTTTGTCCGTATTGCGGGAAAGAAATTAATGAAAAAGCCGATATATGCTTAGGCTGCGGTCGTTCTGTTAAAAATATAAGAAAGCCTGTTGAACAGGATTCTAATAACGTTGGCTGGTGGTGGTTGGGATTTTTCCTTCCGTTTGTAGGCTTTATACTTTGGCTTGTATGGACGGGAAATACTCCTATGCGAGCTAAACGCGTAGGATGGGGCGCTTTGGTCGGCGTTATAGTTTCGGTTATATTGGTAATTCTTTTTTATGTTGCAGTTTTTGCATTTACCTTTATGGTTGGTATGAATGTTGCCGATATGATGTATATTTAAAAAATCAGCCGTTGTTATAAACAACGGCTGATTTTTTTAAAAACAATATTTACATATATAAAAATAATTGATATAATTAAAAAAATAACTTGGGGGGGCTGTGTTATGCGAATAATTTTTGTCCGTCACGGACATCCCGATTATAAAAATGATTGTTTAACAGAGTTGGGGCATCCACAGGCAGAGGCTGCGGCTAAGCGACTTGAAAACGAAAAGATAGATAAAATATTTTCTTCGTCCTGCGGTCGCGCGGTAGAGACAGCACAGCATATCGCAAGCCGTCACGGCTTGCAGGTCGAGCAACTCGACTTTATACGAGAACTAGATTGGGGAAGTCCAAACAGCGATGATTTTGTGCATCCGTGGGACGTATCTGACAAGTGGGTCGCTTCTGGCAAGGATATTATGAATCCCGATTGGGAAAATGACCCAGACTATGCAGGGCATAGAATAGTACCTAATATACATAAAATGGAAGCTGCATTTGACGAGTGGTTAAAAGGTTTTGGCTTCTGCCGCGAGGAAAATTATTACCGTGTAACGCGCGAAAACAGTGATACTATTCTTCTGGCAAGTCACGGCGGATCATCAAGCGTTGTGATAGCCCACCTTTTTAACCTGAGTTTTCCCTTTGTGTGCAGAGTCATTGGATGCGACTACACAGGAATAACAATCGTTACCTTAAATGGCGAAGAAGGAAGCCTTGCAGCACCAAAACTTAAGACGGTAAATGACTCTCGCCATATTAATGGAATTACAGCTGAAAATATTTTCGGCAGATAGGAGAAAAAATTATGCTTGATAAAAACGCTAAATGGATATGGATAAATAATAATCCAAAGCAAAACGAATATGCAGTTTTTGAGGAAAAGTTTAACTTTGACGGAAAAAAGGCGTCATTTACTGTTTGCGCCGAGATGGATTATGTGTTACAGATAAACGGCAAGTCGGTAGCCTTTGGTCAGTTTGCGGGTTATCCTTTTGAAAAATACTACGACGAGCTTGATATAACCCCGTTTTGTGTAAAGGGCGAAAACACCTTTACGCTTACCGCTCGTTACGAGGGTGTTCGCACACACATTCACATTGTGGATGGCGCAGGTGTTATCTATACTCTTGACATTGATGGTAACACCGTTGCATATAGCCACGAGGGCGTTTTGGGCGGATATGACAACCGCTATATTCAAAACACCACAACACTTCTATCAGGTCAGTTGGGATTTGGCAGTGATATGCGTGTGGGCGGTTATGTTTGCAATATTCCAAGTGTTCTCAGCAATCAGACATACAACATAAAACCTCGCCCTGTAAAGAAAACTGTGGAACTACCATTTGCCGAGGGCAAGCTTATAGACAGTGATAAAAATCTCTATGACGTAGGACGCGAAACGGCCGGTTATTTGCGAGTGAAATTTAAGGTTACAAAGCCAGGTAAGGCAAAAATCGGTTACGGTCAGCATATTGTCGACGGTGGTGTTCGTTATGCTATCTGGGGCAGAGAATTTGCATTTAATTTTGAACTTACAGAAGGCGAACACGAATTTGAAAATTATTTTGTAAGAATGTCGGGCAGATACATTCAAGCATTTTTGGATGAGGGAATAGAGATTGTATCGGTTGGCATTATGCCATATATTTATCCCGTTACCGAAAAAGAGTTTAAACTCGATAATCCGCTTGACCAAAAGATTTATGACGTTTGTGTGCGTACGCTTCGCCTTTGTATGAATATGCACTACGAGGATACACCTTGGCGCGAACAGGCGCTTTACGTACTTGACTCGCGCAATCAGATGCTTTGCGGTTATTACACTTTTGCCGAGACCGAGTTTGCCAGAGCGAGTCTTGAACTTATAGCAAACGGCGCTCGTCCCGACGGATTTTTAGAGCTTACCTATCCGTCGGTTGACGGTCCGGCCATTCCGTTTTTCTCGGTTATGTATCCTGTAGAGGTTTACGAATATATCAAGTATACGGGCGATAAAACAATTCTTGAAAAAGCAATGCCTACTATGCTTAAAATAATGAATAATTTTAAAGAAAAGATAGAAGACAATAACCTTATTCGTCAGTTTGATGCGCCGTATTGGAATTTCTATGAGTGGACTGATGGTAGCCACGATAAAATTCCGCATCAGAATGGTTATGAGTTTAAGGATTGTTTCCACCTGATTCTTAACTGTGCGTTTGTGTATTCGGGCAAAATGTTCCTTGAGTTGTGCGATATGGCAGGCGTAGAGTTTGATTGTGATTTTGAAGCTGTTAAAAAGGCTATAAACGACGAATTTTTTGACGAGGCTGACGGTAACTTTGTGCTTCGTACCGATGACCGTAGCTTTAAATCACAGCTTGGAAATTCATTTGCGTTGCTTATAGGTCTTGGTGACGAGCGTACTGTAGAGGCGATAAAGAGCGATAAAAACCTTTTAGAAACTTCACTTTCAATGCTTATCTACAAATACGACGCTTTGCTTGCATCTGATCCTAATAATAAGGAATTCATCTTAAACGAAATTCGTGATTTGTACGGATATATGTTAGACAAGGGCGCCACTACCTTCTGGGAGACTATAAAGGGCGAAGCCGATTTTGGTGGTGCAGGAAGTCTTTGCCACGGCTGGAGCGCACTGCCGGTTTACTACTATCATAAATTTAAAATGCACAATTAAAAGAAGAAATTATAAGTCTCTGCTTTAAAACAAAAGCAGAGACTTAAGTTTTACAGTAATTGCGCATTATTTCATAAGCTCATCGGTAAGGCGCAAAATTTCGGGCGCGATTTTTTCACGCTCTTTTTTAAGTGTTCGATTGTAAATCGGGTAGGCAAGACTTACCAACGCAATGCCTGCAACACCTATAACTATACCGGGAATGAAGAGGCTTGACTGCCACACCATTGTACAGCACATACCGATCCCTAAGATAAGCGCGCCTATAATACCTATAACAATCGAATACATTGCCGCTTTGTCATAAACACTGCGGTCAAGGCGACGAAGCGCAGTCATTTTGTCCTCTTCTGCGGGGGGCGCATATTTTTTGCGTATATTTTTAATTTCCTCTTGCTGCTTAGCCGAGTAGGTGAAGTTAAAGGTGTCTTTCTGCTCTTTGTTTTCCATATTCATTATTCTCCAAAGTTTTTATTTCTTTCGCTGATTTTATAATCATATAAATAGACATTGTCACCACAATGATGCTGACTCCTGCGCCTGTGAGCGTTATCATCAACCGCTGGTCTTCGGGTGACATATCAGCGCCAAACTGTGAAAACATTGCGGTTTCAAGGTTTAATATCGAAACCAATGCCGCCGATAGCGCTATGACCTTGGCGGTTGTCATAACGGGACTACCGTGCTTGCGGTACTTTACGAGGTCGATAATTGCGTGGGTTGTGATATAAAAGGTGTATCCCGCAATTATGTAAATCAGCATACCGTGATAATTATAGCCCTTGTTCTGATAAAGTATCATCAACACTGCGCCTGTAAGCACAAAGTTAAGGCTTAAAAGTATTGATGAACAAAGTATCGCTCTTTTAAGTTCACCAAGTCGGTTTTCGCCTATATTTACTCTACGTACATAGCGCACGAGTAAAAAGCGCATTACAGCAAGAATTACGTAATAAAACGACAGCACAATAAACCATACCGAACGGTAAAGCAAAAAAGAAACAATATTTATTGCCGCATACAAAAGATTAACGATAAGTGAAGTATACAGCGATATATGCGTGCGAAAAGCGACGTCGGTCATATAGCGGTGACCTATGGGATTGTCATAAATCTTTTGTTTTATTACTTTGTAATGCTTTGGTAACACCATACTAAAGAATACGCAAATCACTGATAATGTGTAAAAAGCAATTACATAAACGGCATAGGCGAGTGGTGATTCTTCGAGCCCCTTTACAAATATGAATATCAATGCGACGGCACTTATTACGGTAAGAATCAGCATCAGCCATACGGGCGGGAAAAGGGTTTTTTTACAAAGCTTTTTCCACTGCATATTAACCCCTCCGAATTCTTACTGTAAATGTGGTGCCCACACCTACGGTGCTTTGGACACCAATTTCACCGTGCATAATATCTATAACACGTTTTACAAGAGCCAGACCTAAACCGTTTCCGCTTGATGAGTGGGAGGTGTCGCCCTGATAGAATTTTTCAAATATATGCGCGCCTGTGTCGTTGGTCATACCGCAGCCGGTGTCTTTAACTTTAACAATAGCGTGATGTTCGGTAGCAGTAAGAGTAACCGACACAGTACCGCCCGCTTCGGTAAATTTGAAAGCATTTGAAAAAAGATTGTTCCATACAAGGCTTAGCAGCTCCTCATCGGCCTTTACCTTAATATCCTCGGCGATATTGGTATCAATTTCAATATTTGCTTTTTCCCAGATGTTTTCAAACTGTAACAGACATTCGCAAAGCTGTTCGCCCAAATCAAATTCAGAAATTTTAGGATATATCTGCTGATTTTCGAGGCGATTGAGCTTGAGTATGTTGGTCATCATTTCTGCCATACGGCGTGAGCCGTCGGTTACGCCCTTTGCGTATTCGATACGCTTTTCGTCGGACAAATCAGCGGCTTGCAGCAGTGTTCCGTAATTTTGCATTACGGCAAGAGGAGTTTTCATTTCGTGGGATACGTTGGTGATAAAATCAGTACGCAGAGTCTCTACACTGCCAAGTTCTTCTGCAAGCTTGTTAAAGCATTCTATAACCTCATTAAACGAGTCGTCTGCGCCAAATTTACTTTGGGGTTTAATTCGTACCGAAAAATCCCCCTGCATAATTTTTTCTGCCGCTTGAGTTATACGCTTTATTGGGCGCTCAACAGTAAGTTTACGGCGCACAGCATCAATAACGGTAAAAATCAGGGTTATAAGCGATGCGTTTAAAAACGTAAGCTTTGCTGCAGCATTTATATTTTCATTTGTAAGCGTTATTCCTAAATCGTTGGAAAGCGTGGATACAAACAGCATTATACAGCAGGTAATAACAAAAGCAACCAGTAAAAAGAACACTAAATAATGATTTAACCATTTGAGGATATTTTTAATCCGAGATTCCCTTTTCACTTGATCACCGCCTTATAGCCAAGTCCGTGAACGGTTTTGATTTCAAAGTCCTCGCAATCTGACAGTTTTGAACGGAGTTTTGTCATATATACATCTACGGCTCTTGGTGCGGTTTCGGTATCTGCATCCCAAAATTCATCCATAAGCTGTTGGCGTGTAAAAGTCTTTTTCGGATAACTGAGCAGTTTATAGAGTATGCTGAATTCACGGTTGGTAAGTGAAATTTCCTCATCACCCAAATAAGCGGTGTGCTCATCGGCGTCCATAACAAAATTGCCAATTTCGAGTTTACGGCTTGATGCGATCTTAGCCCGACGCAAAAGCGCACCGATACGTAAAAACAACTCGTCAAGATCAATGGGCTTTACCATATAATCATCAACACCTATGCGAAAGCCTCTTTGCTTTGATGCAATATCATCACGGGCGGTCATAAAGAGAATGGGAATATTCTCGTTAAGCTCACGCACGTTTTTTGCAAATTCAAAGCCGTCAACATCGGGCATCATAATGTCCGATACAATAAGGTCAAACAAATTTTCATAAAGCGCATCATAAGCCTCGTTTGCATTAAGACAACCCGTGGCCTCATATCCGCTGTGGTTTAAAAACGAGCAAACGGTCTTGTTCAGATCCTTGTCGTCTTCTACAACCAATATCTTAAACATTGTGTTACCTCCGCATAATAGTTATATTCTATTATACAATATAACACTCAAATGTTAAAGTTTTGTTTCTGTTTTGCTGTTTTAACAAAAAAATCAAGGCAATGTCAGGTGTGACATTGCCTTGAAAGTTATACCAGACTCGTTTTCTTTAATACAGTGTTGCTGACCGCGCCAAGTCCAAAAGCGAACAACGCGCCGCCTGCAAGACACAGAATAACATTCATCATAGTAGAGCCAAGCGGTGTAATCATAGATACCATCATAAAAAGTAGCATACCGCCACCGAGTGAACCGCAGATTGAAGCCCAGGCTTTCTGCTTTGCCGCTACGCTGATTACAACAAAAATTGAAACGAATACAAGCATCAGGAAAATTTTTGCAAACATACACATTACAATATTTGCCATAGTCAGCGCGCCAAGGTCAAAGGAAAGACCCGAAATCGCGCCGCCAAGCATTGCGCCGATAAAGTAAGCAATCAGCATAAGCGCGCCGCATACAAAACCCGCAACAGTTTTTGAAATAACATAGTCGCCTTTTTTAACGCGGACTGTAAAGATGTTTTTGGCGTAGCCGCTTTTGAAATCATCCGAAATAAACAGGCAGATAAAAACTGACACCAGCATAAACATCATATTTATGTTGCACATAGCCATAACATCCATACCGCCCATCGCTTCGCCATCATCGGTGGGTAGCGTGCCTATTGACTGCCAGGCATTTTCGGGACCTTCTATAATGGTAACCTCCTGAGTTTGTGGATTTACCGATTCGGCACCGTCCATCATTGTCATCATAACGGTCATAACAATAGGTATCAAAAGAGCGCAGGCAATCAGAATATAAAACAGTTTTGATTTTAACATTCTTCTGAAATCGACCTTAAGCATACTGCCAAGTCTTTTGCCGAAGCTGCTTTTTTCAAAATTCACTGCGTTTTCCATTATTTGTTACCCCCATCCATCAAGTCAATATAATATTCTTCAAGACCAATTTTATCCGTTCTGATTTCTGTGACACAAATACCGTTTTCATAAAGATATGTCACGATTTCTTCGGGTGTGGTTATATCGTAGATACGGATATATTCGGCTTCATCTTCTTCCACACGGGAGTATTTGCAACCGAGCAGATTCTTCACTTTGCTCATTTCATCTGCTTTTAGTGCAATATAAGTACGGCAGCTTGCATCAAGTTCTTCGGCGGTCATTTCCCTTATCATTTTTCCGTGACGGATGATACCGTAGTGGGTTGCCACCTTTTGCAGCTCGCCGAGCAAATGAGAGGATACAATAATACTGCGTTTGCCGTCCTTTATAATGTCGGTAAACACCTCGCGCATAATTCGCATACCGTCGGCGTCCAAGCCGTTGAGAGGCTCGTCTAATACAAGCAAGATCGGGTCGCCAAGCAACGCCATAGCGATGCCTACTCTCTGCTTCATACCAAGTGAACAGTTTTTGTATTTATTGCCTGCGGCACCTTCCATTCTAACCATCTTAAGAACTTTTATAACCTCTTGTTCCGCATTGGGAATCGAGAGATTTACCGCTTGCAGCATCATATTATCCCAAACGGTAAGACTCGGGAAGCAACCGGGTGACTCAATCAGCACACCCATTCTGGCTCTGACATCAATATCGGTATAGTCTTTGCCGTATAATTTGATAGAGCCGCTGCTGCGTGGAATAAGTCCGCAAATCATTTTTTCGGTGGTGGACTTACCAGATCCGTTTTCACCTATAAACCCATAGATAGCACCCATAGGCACGGTCATATCAAGCGAGCAGACTGCTTGTTTTGGACCGAATTTTTTAGATAGATTTCTAATTTCTACTGCATTCACCAAAGCCGCCTCCTTAATATACGTCACTTTTAGACAGGATGTGTGTGCCGAGAGCATTATAAATTATTGCCCAGACACAAGATACTACGACACAGATGAGCAGACTTCCAATGTTGCTGCTAAGACAAGCATTGACTGACGAGCCATACAGGAAGATATTCAGGAAAGATGTCGGGAGGGACAAATTTTCTACAACAGCAGCCACACCAATAATGAGTATACCCGTACCAAAAAAGAAGGAGGACGCAATAGAAATGCCGAAATATCTTCTGAAAATAATATTAAGGAAGGTATA
>JAFTTE010000104.1 GCA_017466905.1 Clostridia bacterium
CCTTTAGTAACAGTGTTTTCATCCTGACAGGCGGTCCGGGCACAGGCAAAACAACAACACTTAATGCGATTATAGAGTTGTTTGAACAACGTAATGCTACAATACAGCTTGCGGCTCCTACAGGAAGGGCGGCAAAGCGTATGACCGAGCTTACTGGCCGAGAAGCCAAAACCATACATCGTTTGTTGGAGGTAGAGTGGACAAGCGAAAACCGACAAAGTTTTGCGCGAAATGAAAAAAATCCACTTGAATGTGATGTTATAATTGTTGATGAGGCTTCTATGCTGGATTCCTTGCTTTTTGAAAGTCTCTTACATGCTCTTAAAATTTCTACAAGAATAATTCTTGTGGGTGATACCGACCAGTTACCGAGTGTATCGGCAGGAAATGTACTCAATGATATTTTATCTTCGGGTGTATATTCTTCGGTTACGCTTAAAAAGGTATTCAGACAAGCTATGAAAAGCACAATTATTACCAATGCGCATGCAATTATAAACGGTGAGCCGTCTGATCTATCAAATAAATCTAAGGATTTCTTTTTTATGCGCCGTGATTTTGCTGTTGATGTTTGCAGTACTGTGTTAGAGCTTTGCGAAGCACGACTACCCGATGCATACGGGTTTAATGCACTTACAGATATTCAGATACTTTGTCCTTCGCGTAAGGCTCAAACAGGGACTGCTAATCTTAATAATTTATTGCAGGCTACACTTAATCCCAAAAAAGATGGTGAACCACAGCTGGCGTATAAAGGTGTATATTTTAGAACAGGCGACAAGGTTATGCAAATTAAAAACAACTATGATTTGCAATGGCAACGTGATAATGGTGATATTGGATATGGTGTTTTTAACGGCGATGTTGGCTATATCTCTTTAATTGATATTAAGGGCGGTATCATTAAGGTTAAATTTGATGACCGTACGGCAACATATTTTACCGAAAATATTGGCGAATTAGAATTGGCATACGCTGTTACCGTGCATAAAAGTCAGGGTAGTGAGTTTGACTGTGTTATTCTTCCTTTGCTTGATACACCACCACAACTGCTTTATCGCAATTTACTTTATACTGCCGTTACAAGGGCGAAAAAATTGATTGTTGTTATCGGTAAGGAATCGTTATATGAAAAAATGGCAGAAAACGACCGAAAGACCCTGCGTTACACATTACTTAAGGAATTTTTGATCGAAAATGAAAGAAGTTAAACGGATTTTAAAAGAAATAATTTCTTCGATTTATCCTAATAAATGCGTTTGTTGCGGAGAAATACTTGACGAAAGCAGTTATATTTGCAATAATTGTAATAACAGTGTTGAAAGAGTAAATCTTGATGATGTTTGTCTCGCTTGCGGTCATGAAAATGACGAATGTGCATGTAAATACAATATTTTTCGCTTTAATTCACTTGTGTGTGCTTTTAAAAATACAGGACTCGCAAAGAGCGCATATTATTCATACAAATTTGGCAAAAAACAACACTATGCTGAATTTTTTGCCAATGAAATTTGTAATACTATTAACAAATGCTATTCTAATATAAATTTCAACATTATTTGCGCTGTACCGTCGTTTCAAAAGTTTGGTTACGATCATAGTGGATATATTGCAAAATCCGTTTCAAAAAAACTCGGATTGCCTTTTACAGACAAACTGTTATCATGCGTTAAAAAAAGAAAAAAACAGCACAAATCAACTATTAATGAACGCTTGCATAATGTTGACGGCAAATATTGCGCGAATTATCGCGCTGATAATATGAATGTTTTATTGATTGATGATATAAAAACTACCGGCGCAACCCTTGATGAATGTGCAAAGGTTTTGCTTTTTGCAGGTGCCGATAATGTTTATTGTGCTACTGCACTTTGTGCTTCTGCAGATAAAAATATAAATGCTTTAAGGCGGTGATTTTATGGCTATGGAAATAGGTATCGATATAGGTTCATCAAAAACCGTTATTTTCTCAAGCTCTAAGGTAGTGCTTGAATTGCCAAGCATTGTAACGGTTGACAGCGAAAACTATGAGCCTTTTTATTATGGTGAAAAAGCTAAGCAAACTCTCGGGCGCACACCCGATTCGTTTGAATGTGTTTTTCCGATTAAGCACGGCGTTATTGCTGAGTATGATATAGCTGAGGCTATGCTAAAGGAATATATGACTTTGGCTTTTGGTAATAAGATTATTCGCCCCAAAATTATGGCTACACTACCTGTAGGCCTTACCGAGCTTCAGCATCATTCATTGTCTAATGTTGTCGAGGCTGCAGGAGGCAGAAACGTGTCTGTAATGGAAAGTCCTTTGGCTATAGCTTTTGGACTGGGTCTTGATTTCTCAAAGCCTCACGGTTATATGGTTGTAGATATTGGCGCGGGTACCACTGACATTGCTGTTATTTCTATGGGCGGTATTGCTGCATGTGAATCCTTTAAGACGGCATCGTTTGATTTTGATGCTCAGATAATGCGCTATATACGCAAAGAGTATAACATTGAAATCGGCAATTTGATGGCAGAGTCAATAAAAAAGCAAATCGGCACAGTTGTTCCACGACCTGTCGAGATTGCTATGGTTGCAAAGGGAAGAAATGTTTTTACCGGTTTGCCTGAAAGCTTTGAAATTACCTCTACAGAGGTTTACGAGGCAATAAAAGAAACTGCCGATGCCATTTGCAACTGTATTCGCTTGGTGCTTTCAAAAACCGACCCCGACCTAGTTGCTGATATTAACAGTGATGGTTTGTATCTTGCGGGTGGTGGCTCGTTGATTCACGGTATGGATAAATTGATTTCAGAGTATGCTGGCACTGCGGTGCATACGCTTGAGGACCCGACACACAGCGTTGTGCGCGGTGCGGCTGTAGCGCTGCGTAAGCCAGAACTGCTTAAATATGTTAACTATCAGTTGCGATCTATTAAAGAATTAACAATTGAATAAAAAAACACTTGACAAATTTAAAAATGGTGTTATAATGTTTAGGACAATGAAGAAGAGCATACCTATGTTTCTCACCTTAACGTGTGTTATCGTAAGGTTAATAAGATAAAATTTTTTATTTTGTTTTATTTGACGTGGGTATATTATGCTCACGTCTTTGTTATTATTTACGGAGGTGCTTTACAATCGCTATTAAAGAATTAGCCATCAACACAGACATTAAATTTAAGGAAGTTCGCGTTATTGATTCCGACGGTTCGCAGCTTGGCATTATGCCAATTGCAAAGGCACTTGACGCTGCATACGCTAAGGATCTTGATCTTGCGTGCATGTCGCCAAACGCTGAGCCGCCCGTTTGCAGAATAATGGATTACGGCAAGTATCGTTTTGAGCAAATGAAACGCGAAAAAGAGGCTAAGAAAAACCAAAAGGTTATCGAAATCAAAGAAATTCGTATCATTGGCCTTGGCATCGATACACATGACTTTGAAACAAAGGGTAATCACGCTATACGCTTCTTAAAAGAGGGTAACAAGGTTAAGGTTGCTATCAGATTCAGAGGTCGCGAACTTGGTCATCCTGAGCTTGGCCTTGAATTAATGGGAAAGTTTGCTAAATATTGCGAGGAATATTGCACGGTTGAAAAAGCAGCTAAGATGGAAGGCAGAAATATGCTTATGTTCTTAGCACCTAAATCAAGTAAGTAAAAATTTGTAGGAGGATAAAATTATGCCTAAGATTAAAACCCACAGTGGCGCCAAAAAGCGCTTTAAGCTCACAAAAAACGGCAAGGTAAAACGCGCTCATGCTTACAAGTCTCACATCCTTAATAAGAAGACTACAAAGCGTAAGAGAAATCTGCGTAAAGTCGTATGTGCTGATACAACAAATGTTGCAACAGTAAAGAAATTAATTCCGTATAAGTAATTGGAAACACTTGAAATTGGAGGAAACTTGAAATGGCACGTGTAAAAGGTGCGTTAGCAACACGCAAAAGAAGAAAAAAGGTTTTAAAACTTGCTAAGGGATATTTTGGCGCAAAATCAAAGCTCTTTAAAACTGCTAAAGAAGCTGTGATGAAATCAGGCAACTATGCTTATATCGGTCGTAGACTTAAGAAGCGTGATTTTCGTCGCCTTTGGATTACCCGCATTTCTGCAGCTGCAAAGATGAACGGTATGAACTATTCAACATTTATGAACGGTCTTAACAAGGCAGGTATTGCAATCAACCGTAAGATGTTAGCTGATTTAGCAGTTAATGATGCTGAAGGTTTTGCAGCACTTGTAGCTGATGCAAAGAAAGCTCTTGAAAAATAATAATTTTTTCTCG
>JAFTTE010000105.1 GCA_017466905.1 Clostridia bacterium
GTTATAACTTCAGATACTGGCGCTGCGGTCAGGGATATTTTGAATATAACCAACCACCGCTACCCAAGTTGCGAAATTGTTATGTGCCCCGTACTTGTTCAGGGCGATATGGCGGCTCGCGATATGATTAAAACGCTTGACCGTGTTTATGCTTTAGATGGTATAGATACAATTATAATAGGTCGTGGCGGCGGTAGCGCAGAGGATTTGCACTGCTTTAACGATGAGGCACTCGCTCGCAAGATTTACGAGTCACCGTTTCCTGTAATTTCGGCTGTAGGTCACGAAACTGATTTTACAATATGCGATTTTGTAGCGGATGTGCGCGCGTCAACTCCATCGCACGCAGCCGAGCTTGCGGTACCCGATATGTCTGATTTACAAAACAAGGTAGTCAGCTTATCAAATCTACTAAAGAGTAAAGTTTTGTTTAAATACAATTCTTACTATGCAAAGCTGAACGCATTGCAGGCAAAAGTAAGTCCTGCCGATTTTGAACGTGTTTTTCAAAACAGACAGTTGGAGCTTGACAGAATTACAGATAAAATTGTAAGTAGTGTAAACCAGAGATTGCAGGGCGGTCAAAGTGCTGCAGCACAGCTTGCCGCGCGTATTGACGCGCTGAGTCCCTTAAAGGTTATGGCGAGGGGATTTTCGGTTATAACCAAAAACGGTAAATGCATTTCAAGCATCAACGGGTTAAGCGCAGGCGATAATATATCTGTCAGCGTATGTGACGGCAGTGTTGATTGCCTTGTTACATCAATCAATAAAAAATAAAAGCAAGAGGAACATTTTTATGCTTTCAAAGGATTTTGATTTTGAGAAATCAATTAAAGAGTTAGAGGTAATAGCGAACAGTCTTGAAAAAGAGCAAATATCTCTTGACGAGTCAATAGCTCTTTTTGAAAAGGGCGTAAAGCTTTCAAAGGATTGTTCAGAGTATCTTGAGTCGGCAAAGCAAAAAATCGTAGCGCTGACCGAGGCGGAAGAGGAGCGTGATAATAATGGTTGATTCATTGATTAAAGATTATCAGGCTAAGCTAGATTCGCGCCTTGATATCATACTTTCCGAAAGCGGACAGCTTTATGACGAGGTGTTGCGCGCATGCCATTATTCTGTTTTAAATGGCGGCAAGCGTATAAGACCTGTGCTGTTACTTGAATTTTATAAGCTCTGTGGTGGAAATGATGACTGCGCTTACAACTTTGCCTGTGCTCTTGAAATGATACATTCATATTCGCTTGTTCACGATGACCTGCCTTGTATGGATAACGATGATATGCGTCGCGGTAAACCGTCTTGCCATAAGGCATTTGGCGAAAGCACAGCCTTGCTTTGCGGTGACGCTTTGCTTACCGAGGCTTTTTCTGTAGCAGCCAAAACAATGGGCATACCGTCAGACCGGGTGGTAAAAGCGGTTGCGCATTTGTCAGCCTCCGCAGGTGTTGCGGGTATGATAGGCGGTCAGATGATTGATATGGCGCTGGGCGAAGATGCCGACGACAATGTTCTTTTTGATATGTACCGCCTTAAAACAGGCGCTTTGCTAAAAACTGCCTGCGCTATCGGCTGTATTCTTGCGGGCGCAGATGATGAGCTTGTAAGCATAGCCGAAAAGTTTGGCGAGAAATTAGGCATCGCTTTTCAGATAATTGACGATATTTTAGACTGTCAGGGTGATGCCAAAACACTCGGCAAGCCTGTTGGCAGCGACGAAAAGAACAATAAAGATACTATTGTTGTAAGACTCGGTGTAGAATATTGCCGAGAGCTTGCTAAAAAATATACCGATGAAGCCTATGAGTGTCTCGGACATTTTGACGGTGATACTGCAAATCTTAAAGCGTTAGCCGCATATTTACTCGAACGCAACTATTAAAGGATGTTTGAATTTTGGAACACAAAATTTTAAATAATATAAATTCCCCCGACGATGTAAAAAAATTAAATAAAACTGAAATTAATTTGCTGTGTGATGAAATACGCAGTGAGATAATTGATGTTGTTTCAAAAAACGGCGGTCATTTAGCATCAAGTTTAGGCGTCGTTGAGCTTACCGTTGCTTTGCACAGGGTGTTTTCTTCGCCGAGCGATGCCATAATTTTTGACGTTGGGCATCAGTCTTATGCGCACAAACTTCTTACAGGAAGACAAGACCGTTTTAATACACTGCGTCAAGAGGGCGGTATATCGGGCTTTATGCGCCCCGATGAGAGCGAGCACGACCCCTTTGTAACAGGACACAGCAGCAACTCGATTTCAGCGGCATACGGTATATATAAAGCGAAGACTTTGTCGGGTCAGGGCGGCACCGCAATTGCTGTTATCGGTGACGGCGCAATGACCGGCGGTATGGCTTATGAGGCGCTTAATAATGCGGGTGCTAAAAAGAGTAATTTTATTGTTGT
Organism: Clostridia bacterium; assembly: GCA_017466905.1. GTDB lineage: Bacteria > Bacillota > Clostridia > Oscillospirales > Acutalibacteraceae > UBA737. The sequence goes on from JAFTTE010000105.1 coordinate 2,413, forward strand.
ACTCAACGATAATAAAATGTCTATTTCGCGCAACGTTGGTGCTATGCCGCGCGCATTTACCAAAATGCGTAACCGCAAGGGATATCATAAAATGAAATTTGCCGTAAGCACACTGCTTTTAAAGATACCGTTTATTGGCAAACCCATTCACAATTTTGTTTTCTGGATTAAAGAAAGTCTTAAAAGTATTGTTTATAAAAACAATATATTTACAAGCCTTGGGTTTAACTATTTAGGACCGGTTGACGGTCACGATACCGAGGCTATGGAAAGGCTTTTTAGTATAGCAAAGGCATATAACCGACCCACACTTGTACACGTTGTTACAACCAAGGGTAAGGGCTATTTGCACGCTGAAAATCAGCCAAAAGATTATCACGGTGTATCTTCTTTTGATATTATAAAGGGCAAAGACGCGTCAAAAAGCAAAACCTACTCAGATGTTGCAGGCGAGGCTTTGTGTGAACTCGCAGCAAATAACAAAAAGGTATGCGCCATTACTGCCGCTATGACCGAGGGTACGGGTCTTACCGATTTTGCCGTAAAATACAAATCAAGATTTTTTGACGTCGGTATTGCCGAACAGCACGCTGTAACCTATGCGGCGGGACTCGCTTCAGGTGGTATGATTCCTTACTTTGCGGTATATTCCACATTTTTACAACGTGGATATGACCAGGTGCTTCACGATGCGGCAATTGCCAACGTGCCTATAAAGCTGCTTGTTGACCGTGCCGGCATTGTCGGCGATGATGGTGAAAGTCATCAGGGTGTTTTTGATGTGGCATATTTATCTACAATACCTAACGTAAATATCTATTCGCCCTGTTATTACAGCGAACTGAAAAACTTGATTGCTGATACCGCCGATAAAACGGAACTAAGTGTTATCCGTTATCCAAGAGGGGCGGAAAAAAGCAACTTTGACGGTGAAATAAGCGGTGATTATACCGTGTTTTCACAAAATGGCGAAAAGGTTATTGTAACTTATGGCAGAATTTTTTCAAATGCCGTTGATGCTGGAAAATCACTTGAAAACACCGATATTATAAAGCTAAACAAAGTATATCCCGTTGAAGAGGAAATTGTAGAAATGCTTTTAAAATATAAAGAAATCTACTTTTTTGAAGAGGGTATTCTTTCAGGCGGTATAGCAGAGCATATCGGTAGCCGACTTTTGCAAAAATGCTATAGCGGTAAATATAGCGTTTACGCTATCGGTAACGAATTTGTCGGCGCATCTACCATACAGTCAGCGCTTAAAAAATATAAACTTGACACTGAGTCAATTATAGAAATAGTAGGTAAATAATGGAAAAAGAACGATTAGATTGTGCGCTGGTAAGTCGCGGCTTTTCAGAAAGCCGTGAAAAAGCCAAGGCAATTATTATGTCGGGTATTGTTTATGTAAATAACCAAAAATCCGACAAAGCCGGCGCAAATATTAAACCTGACGATATTATCGAGGTCAGGGGAGAAACACTTAAATATGTAAGCCGCGGCGGACTAAAGCTTGAAAAGGCTATGAAGTCATTTGAAATTTCCTTAAATGACTGCATCTGTGCAGACATTGGCGCATCTACCGGTGGTTTTACCGATTGTATGCTTCAAAACGGCGCTCAAAAGGTTTATTCAATAGATGTGGGTTACGGTCAACTTGCGTGGAAGCTGCGTACCGACGAGCGTGTTATCAACCTTGAACGCACAAATTTCCGCTATGTAACGCGAGAGCAGGTTCCAGACGAGCTTGATTTTGCTTCGGTTGATGTTTCGTTTATATCATTGTCGCTGATAATTCCTGTTATGCGCACATTATTAAAAGACGGCGGACGTGCCGTTTGTCTTATCAAGCCGCAGTTTGAAGCAGGCAAGGAAAATGTTGGTAAAAAGGGCGTTGTCCGTGATAAAGCGGTACATATAGCCGTAATTGAAAAGATAATAAATTTAGTTAGTGACAATAATTTCTCGCTTTTAGGTCTTGATTTTTCACCGATTAAGGGACCTGAAGGCAATATAGAATATCTGTGCTACATTCAAAAAACAGATAATCCAATTGTAGCGCAATATAATGCAGAGGATGTTGTTGATGCATCGTATAATGCTTTAAAGGAGGGTGCGCAGTGATAGTTGCAGTAATACCAAATCTTGATAAACGCGGTTCGTCCGAAACGGTCGAGAAAATGGCTGGTTTTTTTAAAGAATGCGGAATAACAGCCTATTTACCCGATGATATTTGTTGCGCAGACTATGAACACGCTCCTCAGGATGAGCTTTATAAAATTGCCGATGTGATTATTACCATAGGCGGTGATGGCACAATTATACGCTTTGCAAAGCGCGCCGCACGTGACGGCAAGCCGGTGCTCGGCATAAATGCAGGCAGAGTAGGGTATCTTGCCAATATTGAACAAAACGAATATAATTTGCTTTCTAAATTAAAAACGGGCGAATACACTATTGAAGAGCGAATGATGTTAAATATTACCGTGAAAGAAAACGGTAATGTTATCGGTGAGTATGAGGCACTTAACGACGCTGTTATAAGCAGCGGCTATCTGTCCCGAATAATTGATGTTACCGCTTCTGTAGACGGCGGAGATGTTATAACCTATCACGCCGACGGTCTTATTGCCGCAACTCCAACAGGCTCTACCGCTTATTCAATGTCAGCGGGAGGTCCTGTTATTGACCCATCAATGAAATGCGTATGTCTGACACCAATTTGCTCACATTCTTTGGCGGCAAAGCCGATTTTAATAGGCGGGGACAAGGAGATAAAGCTAAAGGCTTATTCTAAAAAAAGAACAGATATTTATTTGTCGGTGGATGGCAGAAAGGTTACAAACATAAAGCCTTTTACCGAAATTTATATTACAAGATCAAAAAATGCGGTAAAGCTTGTTCGCATAAATGACCGTTCTTTTTATAAAACACTATCCCTTAAATTCCGTGATGCAAGGAGCAGTAAATAGATATGAAAAGAAAAAGACAGCAAAAAATTCTTGAAATAATTGCAAATAATATAGTTCTTACACAAGATGACATACAAAATCTGCTGCTTGCGGCGGGCTTTAAGGTAACACAGTCTACCGTTTCGCGTGATATAAAAGAGCTTCGCCTTATAAAAGGTCACGATGCAGCGGGCAATTATCGCTATGTAAGCAGTGAAATCCGCGATACCGATAAGCAATCCTTTGCGCATTACCGCGAGATTTTTTCACGCTATACAACAAGCGTTGACTATGCGCTTAATGATGTTGTTATAAAATGTGTAGCGGGTATGGCTTCAAGCGTGTGCGTAGCGCTTGACGCTATGTATAACGATATGATGCTTGGCACTATAGCAGGTGATGATACTATTTTTATAGTTACACGTAGCGAAGCACAGGCAATGCAACTGACTAATGAATTAAAAAAGATGATGTAAGGGATTTAATATGATAAAATCTTTGCATATAGAAAATATCGCGGTAATCGAAAAAACCGATATTGATTTTGAAAAAGGCTTTAATGTGCTCACGGGTGAAACGGGAGCCGGTAAATCTATAATAATAGATGCCATAAATGCCGTTTTGGGCGAGCGCACATCAAAGGATTTAATAAGAGCGGGCTGTGATAAGGCTGTGGTATCCGCATTGTTTTGTGATTTGTCAAGTGAAGCAAAAGCGTTGCTATATGACAACGGTTTTGACACAGATGATGACGGCAATCTGCTTATAACCCGTGTGCTGACTTTGGGCGGCGGCTCAATTAAGATTAACGGCAGACCTGCGACTGCCACCGTGCTTAAAGAGGTTTCAAAAAATCTTATAAACATACACGGTCAGCACGATAATCAAAAGCTGCTTAACCCTGATAATTATTATATCTACCTTGATATGATTGCTGAAAATCAAGACGTACAGCAGCAGTATTATAATGAATTCAAGCACTTTAATGCTGTTCGTCGCGAGCTTAACGCGCAAGAAACTGATGAGGGCGAAAAACTTCGCCGTACCGAGATTTTAGAGTATCAGATTAAAGAGCTTGAAGAGGCTGATATAACTGTCGGCGAACTTCAGGACATTAAACGCAAGTTGACAATAGCTGAAAATTATGAAAAGACGGCGTCCGCCTTAAATGATGCCGGGTTTTGCCTTAACGGTAGTGAAAATACAGATGGCGCAATATCGCTTGTGCGTAATGCGCAAAAGTATGTTGACAGCGCTAAAAATGATGAGTTTTCATCTTTTTCTAACCGTCTTGAAGAAGCACTTGCAAATCTTCAAGATATTTCCGCCGAAATCCGCGCGTTTACTGAAAACGACCGTTATCGCGACCTTGATGCCGATAAATTGCGTGAAAGGCTTGACACCCTGCACCGCCTTATGTTAAAATACGGCAACGACGAGCAAAAAATGCTTGACTTTCTTGAAAACGCAAGGGAAGAGCTTAACAAAATCGTTTGCTCCGATAAGCGCATAGAGGAATTATCTACCGAGCTTGACGCATCCACCGAGCGATTGGTGGCTCTTGGTGAAAAATTGACTAAAACGCGTGTAAAAGCAGCTGACAGTTTTTCGCGTCAGGTAAGCGAGGTTTTATGCGGGCTTGATATGCCAAATGTTATATTTACCATTAATGTAAATAAGGACAGATACACTCGTCACGGCTGTGATGCGGTTGAGTTTTTAATCAGTGCAAACGCGGGCGAAAGTGTAAAACCGCTACATAAAATTGCTTCGGGCGGTGAGCTTTCGCGTATAATGCTTAGCATAAAGAGCGTACTTGCTGACAAGGATGATGTTGACACCCTTATCTTTGACGAGATTGACACAGGCATCAGCGGCAGAGCGGCTGACAAGGTAGGTCTTCAACTGCAAAGGGTTGCAGACAGCCGTCAGGTAATTTGCGTAACGCACTTAGCGCAGATTGCGGCCTATGCTGAAAATCATCTGCTTATCGAAAAAAGCGTATCAAACGAGCGTACTTATACAAGCGTTACATCTCTTGATTATGAGAGCCAAATCCGTGAGATTGCCCGTATAATGTCGGGTACTGATATAACTGAAAATTTATACAATTCTGCAAAAGAATTGCTTGATAGGAGTAAAAAATAAAATGGGTATTTATGAAGAACTCGTAGCTCGCGGTCTTATTGCGCAGGTTACAGACGAAAAAGAAATTAGAGAAATGGTAAACAACGGTAAGGCAACCTTTTATATAGGCTTTGACCCTACAGCCGACAGTTTGCACGTTGGTCACTTTATGGCGCTCTGCCTTATGAAGCGCTTGCAGATGGCAGGCAACAAACCAGTTGTTCTTATTGGTGGCGGTACTGCATATATAGGCGACCCCTCAGGCAGAACCGATATGCGTAGTATGATGACACCCGAAACCATTCAGCATAACTGTGACTGCTTCAAAAAGCAGATGGAACGCTTTATTGAATTTGGTGACGATAAGGCAATTATGGTAAACAATGCCGATTGGCTTTTGGGTCTTAACTATATCGATATGCTTCGTGAGGTTGGCGCGCACTTCTCGGTCAACAATATGCTTCGCGCGCGTTGCTACGAGCAGCGTATGGAAAAGGGACTTTCTTTCCTTGAATTTAACTATATGATAATGCAGTCTTATGACTTCTATCATCTGTTTACCGAATACGGCTGTAATATGCAGTTTGGCGGTGACGACCAGTGGTCTAATATGCTTGGCGGTACTGAGCTTATCCGTAAAAAGCTCGGTAAAGATGCCCACGCTATGACAATTACTCTGCTTCTTAACTCAGAGGGTAAGAAGATGGGCAAAACCGTTGGTGGCGCTGTATGGCTTGACCCAAACAAGACTTCACCATACGATTTCTATCAGTACTGGCGTAATGTAGGCGATGCCGATGTTCTTA
>JAFTTE010000106.1 GCA_017466905.1 Clostridia bacterium
GATTATATTGCCGAAAAAGGAATTTACAATGTCTGAAAAATATACAGAATATAAAGAGATTTTACAAAAAAGACTGACGCCAAAGCGCTATAACCATTCACTTTGTGTTGCGGATGAGGCTGTAAGACTTACCAAAAAATATGGCGGCGACGCTGACAAAGCATATCTTGCAGGGCTTTTGCACGATATAACTAAAAATGCTTCACAAGAAGAACACTTGCATATCTTTAAAGAGTTTGGTATAATGCTAAACGATATCGAAAAAAATGCTGAAAAACTGTGGCACGCGATATCGGGCGCTGCGTATATTGAGCACGTACTTGGCATTGATGATAAGGAAATTATCACAGCGGTGCGCTATCACACAACGGCGCGTGAGGGTATGACACAGCTTGAAAAGCTTTTATATCTTGCCGATTTTACATCCGCAGATCGCGATTATGATGATATCGATATAATGCGTGAAAAGGTAGAAATATCTATGGAAGCCGCGCTTGATTATGCACTTTCTTATACCATAAACGATTTAGTAGCAAGAAATAAACCGCTTCATCTTGATACGGTAAAAGCATATAACGAAAATGCTTTGAAAGGAGAAAACTGATGGATTCACAAAATATTTTAAATATTGCCGCTAATGCGCTTAATAACAAAAAAGCGCGTCAGCTTAAGGTGCTAAAAATTGACGACCTTACAACACTTGCGGATTACTTTGTAATCGCAACGGCAACCTCTTCAACACATGTTCGTGCGCTTGCCGATGAAGTTGAAGAAAAATTAAAAGAACAGTCGGTAGAGCCCCATCATATTGAGGGCAAATCTACGGGTTGGATAGTGCTTGACTACACTTCTGTTATTGTTCACGTATTTACACCCGCAGAGCGTGAGTTTTACAACCTTGACAGTATGTGGAGCGATGCTACTGATATTAATTTAGAAACAATTCTTGATGAAGCAGAGGGCGATTAAGATGAAATACAATTACACAGAAATTGAAAAGAAATGGCAGCAAATTTGGGATGACAACAAAACCTTTGCCGCTAAAAACGATTACACCTTACCTAAGTTTTACGGACTTGTAGAGTTCCCGTATCCGTCAGGTCAGGGCTTACATGTAGGTCATCCGCGTTCATACACCGCGATTGACATTGTTGCGCGCAAAAAGCGTCTACAGGGCTTTAATGTGCTTTATCCTATGGGTTGGGACGCATTTGGTCTGCCTACCGAAAACTTTGCGATAAAGAATCATATTCATCCTGCAGAGGTTACCAAAAACAATGTTGCTAACTTTAAGCGTCAGTTAAAGTCTTTGGGCTTTTCATTTGATTGGGACAGGGAAGTTAACACCACTGACCCCGAATATTACAAATGGACTCAGTGGATCTTTTTACAACTTTATAAAAAAGGTCTGGCATACAAAAGCAAGATGGCTGTTAACTGGTGCACATCCTGTAAATGCGTTCTTGCGAACGAAGAGGTTGTAAACGGCGTTTGCGAGCGTTGCGGCAGTGAGGTTGTGCACAAAGAAAAGAGCCAGTGGATGCTTAAAATCACCGACTATGCCGAGAAGCTATTGGACGGTCTTGATGAGGTTGACTTTATTGACCGCGTTAAGACTCAGCAGCGCAATTGGATTGGTCGTTCATACGGTACATTGGTTGATTTTGGTACAACAAGCGGTGATAAATTTCAGGTGTTTACCACCCGTGCTGATACACTTTTCGGTGCTACATACACCGTTTTGTCACCCGAGCATCCATTAATTGAAAAATGGGCAGATAAAATCGAAAATTATGCTGAGGTTGTAGCTTACAAGCAAGAGGCTGCTAAAAAGTCTGACTTTGAGCGTACCGAGCTTGCAAAGGATAAGACAGGTGTAATGCTGCAGGGCATTAAGGCTGTAAACCCTGTAAACGGCACCGAAATTCCGATATTTATATCCGACTATGTACTCATTTCTTACGGTACGGGCGCTATTATGGCGGTACCCGCTCACGATACTCGCGACTGGGATTTTGCTAAAAAATTCAATTTGCCGATTATCGAGGTTGTAGCAGGCGGCGATGTAGAAAAAGAGGCCTTTACCGATTGCAACACAGGCGTTATGGTTAACTCTGATTTCCTAAACGGCTTGTCTGTTGAGGAGGCCAAGGTTAAAATTCAGGATTGGCTTACCGAAAAGGGTCTTGGCGAGCGAAAAACCAACTATAAGCTTCGTGACTGGGTATTCTCCCGCCAGAGATATTGGGGCGAGCCGATACCTATGGTATATTGCGAAAAATGCGGTTATGTTCCGCTTCCTGAAAGCGAATTACCGCTTACTTTACCTAATGTTGACTCTTATGAGCCTACCGACAACGGCGAATCACCCCTTGCAAAGATTACCGATTGGGTAAATACAACTTGTCCTTGCTGTGGCGCACCAGCGACACGTGAAACCGATACAATGCCTCAATGGGCAGGCTCATCGTGGTATTTCTTACGCTATTGTGACCCCGATAATAAAGATGCGCTCGCAAGCAAAGAAGCACTTGAATATTGGGGACCTGTTGACTGGTATAACGGCGGTATGGAGCACACCACACTTCACTTGCTTTACAGCCGCTTCTGGCATCTGTTCCTTTATGATATCGGCGTAGTACCCAATAAAGAGCCATATGCAAAGCGTACCAGCCACGGTATGATTTTGGGTGAAAACGGCGAAAAAATGTCAAAGTCACGCGGCAACGTTGTAAACCCCGATGAAATCATCCGTGATTACGGTGCAGATACAATGCGTGTATATGAGATGTTTATCGGCGACTTTGAAAAGGCTGCTCCTTGGAGTCAGTCATCTATTAAGGGTAGTAAGCGCTTCCTTGACAAAGTATTCGCTTTGCAGGATATTTTGGTTGACGGTGACAGCTACCGCGCTGAAATAGAGGCTGAAATTCACAAGACCATCAAAAAGGTTACCGACGATATCGAAGGTCTTAAGATGAACACAGCAATCGCAGCGCTTATGTCATTGCTTAACACAATTACAGCAACTGGCAACGTAAACAAAGCTGAATTTAAAACATTTATCACATTACTTAATCCCTTTGCTCCACACATTACTGAAGAGCTTTGGGAAATCGCCGGCTTTGACGGTATGTTGAATGCAACCGAGTGGCCCCAATATGATGAGTCAAAATGTGTTGACGCCGCTGTTGAGATTGCAGTTCAGGTAAACGGCAAAATAAGAGCGAGAATTAACGTTCCTGCTGATATTGATGCTGCAAATGCAATTTCTCTTGCTAAAGAAAATAATGCTGTAGCAGGCGAAATTGAAGGCAAAACAGTTATAAAGGAATTATATGTTCCTAAGCGTCTTGTGAATATTGTAGTAAAATAATCAAAAACTTAAAAAGACAGTTCGAAACCATCCTGTCTGAAAACAAAACTATGGGCTAGAGATTAAAAGGTACACCCGTAGTATAGGTGTACCTTTTTTTGCCCCTAATGAAAGGGAAAACATTTATGAAAAACGAATTATTGCTTATTGGTTCTGTAATATTAATCTACGGCGCAGTTCTTGTAGCGTACCGAATTTTTGGTAAAATTGGTATGTACGTTATGACCGTTATCGCAACAATACTTGCAAACATTGAGGTTTTGATGCTGGTAGAGGGCTTTGGTATGGAGCAAACACTTGGCAATGTGATGTTTGCATCTACCTCTCTTGTAACCGATATTTTAAGTGAAAACGAGGGTAAAAAAAGCGCCGCCCGAGCCGTGTGGCTTGGTGTGTTTACTTCGGTTATAATGCTTCTTTTTACGCAGTATTGGATGCTTTACACACCGGCAGAAACCGACTGGGCGCGGGAGCATATAACCGCCATATTCTCAAGCACACCGCGCTTGCTTGCCGCAAGCTTTGCAGGATATGTAGTATCCCAACGCTTTGATGTTTGGCTTTATCATAAATGGTGGGATTTTACATCGAAGAAGACAGGGGATAGCAAAAGCTTTTTGTGGCTTCGTAATAACGGCTCAACCCTTATTTCACAGATTGTGAATACCGTAATTTTCACAACAATAGCATTCTTTGGTATGTACGAAACCAAAACATTTATTTCTATTATGCTGTCAAGTTATGTGATATATATCTTTACAAGCCTTTTAGATACACCGATTGTATACATCGCAAGATGGATGAAGAATAAGGGGTATGTGAGGGAATAATCAAAGTAATACTTTGTTTTTATTCAATATTTAATTTGTTGAAAACCTGTTTCAATAATGTATAATAAACTCATAAAGCGCTTTAAATTATATTTTTGATAAGGTGATTTTATGCAAATTGGTTTTATTATAAAAAACTTGAGAAAAGAAAAAGATATAACACAAGAGCAGTTGGCAGAGTATTTAGGCATCAGCTCGCGGGCTATTTCTCAATGGGAAACAGGTAAAACTATGCCTGATATTTCACAACTGCCTATTCTTGCAAATCTTTTTGAGGTTACAACCGATTATCTGCTTGGTGTAAATATTAACGAAAAGGATAAAAAGGTTAACGATATAGTTGAAACTGCTCAAAAGCATTGGAGTAGAGGTTTAAACGATAAAGGCGCTGAAATTTTACGCGAGGGCTTAAAATCATATCCTGACAACCCTAAAATAATGCTTGACCTTATGTCGTGCCTCTGGCGAGTACGAAATTTTCCAGAAAACAAGGAAAATCGAGATGCTTTAACGCAAGAAGTAATTGATTTGGGCGAAAAAATTCTTGAAACTTGTACGGATACAGAAATAAGAAACAGCGCCACCCAGCTACTCTGTTTCATCTATCCCGATACAAATCATATTGATAAAGCAACCAAACTTGCTAACACGATGCCAAATAGATATGTAACACGTGAACAACTATTAAAACGCATTTATAAGGGCACTAAAAGATTTGAGTTAGTCAGAGATGATTTGTGTGCACTTATATCAGATTTATGTCATGATATGCTTTATAATTGCGCGCCGCTTGATGACGGTAACAGACCGTACACAGCAAAAGAGCGGGTTGCAATTCATAAAAAATATTTAGATATTATGAACATTTTTTTCGAAGATGGAAATTATGGATTCTTTAGAGAAATGTTTGCATTGGCAAATCTGAACACAGCTTTTTGCTGTATATCTGTTGATGATTGTACTCAAGCAATTTCTTACTTAAATACGGCAAAGGAACAAGCAATAATATACGATACCAAATATAACCCCGACGATGAATATACTTGTATTTTATTAAACGGTATGAAATTCGGCGGCGTACTGCGTAATACAAATAAAAACGTTTGTAAGCGGCTTGTTGAAGAAATGCAAGATAGTGCTTTTGACAAAATTCGAAACAACGATGACTTTATCAGCATTTTAAATGAGCTTAAAAAGTATGCAGATAATTATTAAGAGAAAAAGCAAGGTCTGCGGCCTTGCTTTTTTAGTACTTATTTATCTATTATTAAAATCATAGGGCAGGGTGGTTGGTTAATGCGGTTACTATCGTCGTCATAGTTGCCGTCATATAACTTACCGCGTTTCATTGCCTGTCTTATTACAGCCATATTAATTGCATAAATACTATACAGATATTGTTTTTGTAAAGGCACACTACATAAATGCGGTGGTATTATTTGTTTCTTATCCTTTAAAAACTCAGCAAGTAAATCTTTTATATCATCAATTAACATAATTCGCGACTCTTTGCAAATATCAAATAAAGAACTTGATTCACTTGTATTTAATATTGGGATATTTACAATAGGCTTACCGTTTTCATTACGTAATATTTTACATTTTGTAAGCCAAGGTATTGTCTTTAAAAATTCAGAGTTAAAGCCTGCTTGCTCTGACGGAATTTGATTATGAATGATATAGAGTAGTTTTGTAAGTTCTGAGTCGAAAAAAATATTGTCAGGTAAAGTTATATCTTTTGGCATACGGTGATATATGTAGCTTGGAAAACCATCGGTACCGTAAACATGCATTTCAAGTAGTTTAGTATCTAAGTATTGATTTTTGCGTTTTACTATTCTTTCACCTGTATAAAAACTACTTAAAAGTTCAATATGCTTTTTATAATCAAAGTCTTGTGGCTCAACATTTCCAAAAGCAATCCATCTTCCGCCATTTGGTCTTTCGGAAAATATTTGTTCTGTGTTAAAAGCTTTGCAAAACGCACCATATATTCCATAATCAAGACAGTTAAATGTAAAATACAGTTCCAAGGAATTTTTTTCATCAAAGGTTAAGCGGTTAAAAAAATCTTTTTTTCTTATTTTGATAAGACCTTTTTCAATACTTTTCCAAAATAGATTGAAATTATCCTTTACAAGTTGTTTTTGTGCAGGTATATATCTTTCTTTATCCTCGACTGTAAATATTATAAAATCGGTATAATATTTATTGCCGACCTGTTTCATAAGCTCACCGTCAACAAGTTTTTGGATTATCGGCTCGGTATATGCCGCCGCAATACCTATTGAAAGTGAGATTTCCTCAACAGTTAGCGGTTTTCTGTATGCAAGCCACAGAATATTTTGAGCAATAAGGTCTTTTTCAACAAGACTATGCGGTTCATTGTTTATGCCCGGCATACCGCTGCTGCCAATATTTAAAGTTATAGGCTGATAACTTTGATTAGAATATTTTTCCATATTGTCTATTCCTTTCTTTACGCGGTTTCTGCCAAGATTCAGGCGACTTTTTACTGTACCTTCGGGTATATTTAACTCGTTGGCAATTTGTGATACACTCTGACCGTTCATATAGTAGCGAACAATTACCTCGCGGTATATTTTGGCAAGATGAGCTACTGACCTTCGTATGTTTTCGGCTTCTTCATTTTTATCAATCAAATCTATGTTAGCGTTGTCGTCGATAATATCAAATCCTTCACCGATACTTACAGAAGGTTTTTGATATTTACGACGAAGCATATCGTTGTATTTTCGGTTTAATACTACCGTAAGCCACGCGCGCATATCATCAATCTGTTTGCCTTGTGCTATAGAGAAAAGCGCCGCAAGAAGCGTTTCTTGTGTCAAATCTTCTGTGTCATGAATATCTCCGCACTTTTTAAGAGCCGTATTTAGCAGAAACTCAATGTAATTTTCAATTTTTTCGTTTTGCATATCAGGCACCTTCTTTGAAAGCTTTCACTTATATAGTCGTGGAAAATGAGGTTTGGTTTAGTGTGAATTTATATTATATATTTTATAATAAAATTGACATAGATTAAAGCGTAAAATTATTCCTTGATTTTTCCTGTTATAAACTGTATAATAATATCAATAAACAGCTTTCCGTGTTTCTGTATCAAATGCGGAAGGCTGTTTTTTTAAATCAAAAGGTTATTTCAAAGGAAAGGGAGGATGAATTATGAGCAGAAAATATAGATTATCAACTGCACTCGATGTAGACGATCTTTTGATGGAATGCACAGCTTATGCAATACGCTTAGCAAACAAAAAATATAAATTTGAACCACCGATGACAATTTATGAAAAGGACCGTTGGGGGTTGGTTGGTACAAGAGCAGATGCAATATATCCATATTTCAGCGATGCTGAGTTTTACCGTACACAGCCGGTTTATGAAGGCGCAAAAGAATTTGTGCGCAAGCTTACACAAATGACAGATGTTTATATTTGCACAGCTGTACCGCCGGAGTTTATGGGTATTCGCGCGCAGCGCATTATGGAAGAATTTCCCGAAATTCCTGCTGACCATATCTATATGGGATTCAGAAAGGATAATATTGCTACCGATATTTTATTTGATGATGCAATGCATAATATTCTTAATTCTAAAGCAAAATATCCAATTCTGATGCGCAGACCCTGGAATCAGGAAGCTACGGGTATGCTCGCTGTAAATAACTACGATGAGTTTTTAAATCTGGTTGAAGCGATTGCCGATAGTTATTCGGTAAAAGAGGAATCGGTTGCAGATGACCCAAAGGTTGTGGTTCTTGTCGGTCCTTCCGGTAGCGGTAAATCTAAAATTGCAACAAAATTTTTATCTAAAGCAAAATGCTTTGAAAAGCTTACAAGTTATACCACCAATGACCCAACCGCTGTTGAAGAAAATATGTGGTACAACTATGTCCCGCTTGAAATTTTTCGCAATATGTGTGACAGCGGTGAGATGTTTCAATCGACAATGTACGCAGGACACGGTTACGGTTCACGCAAGGCAGACGTTGAAAATATTCTTTCCCAGGGAAAACGAGTTCTTACCACAATGGATATTTGTGGCGCTATGTCGCTAAAAACTCATTTTAAAAACGTTGTTACTATTTATATGAAGCGTGATAAGAAAGCGCTTATGGCAAATATTTTGCGTAAAAACTCGTCAATTGAAGATAAGGTCAACCGTCTTACTGCCATTGAATACGAGCAAAAAAATATGGAAATTTGCGATTACATTGTAAACTTCGATACATATGATGATGCTGTGCAGCAGTTGATTGATATACTAAACATTCCTGAATGTGTAAACGAAGGATGAAAAAATTAAAAAAGCATCAACTTTTGTTGATGCTTTTTTCTGCTAATAGCAACCAAAAGATATTTCCATCTGTTTTGCGTATGGCTAAGAACTATCGTAAACAGTGCAGATAAGTCAAAATCATCCGCAAAGCAGATACCTTTACTTATTCAGTAAAATCGACAAGGCCCTATTGACCTTGTCGATTTTTGGTGAAACATACCGCACAGCACCCGAACTCACATCTCGTGGTATAAACCATAGATTTGATAGTGCTTAGATGGATCGGGTGTGGCAGCCTGCCAC
>JAFTTE010000107.1 GCA_017466905.1 Clostridia bacterium
AAGTCTGGCGATAAGTTCAATATAACTGCAGGATCCAATTCTAATGGCACGGATTTTCCTGAAATTACAATCGAATGGAAAGCAATATACGCGTAGCTTAGGTGAAAAATAGAACTCAATGGAGATGTTTTAAAAAGCTTTTCCATTGAGTTCTTTTCTTAAATTTAAAAGTCTTGTTAAAATGAGAATTTTAACAAGACTTTTTAATTAACTTTTTTGAACTATGCTTGATTGATAGTCACTTGGCTTAATTCTTAATGTTTTCAATTGATTGTTTTAAATCATCATAATGAAGCGATTTAACAAAGATATAGGTTATAACACCGTTTTCGTCAATAATTACGGTATAAGGGTACGCTCCGCTACCACCGAGATTCAGATAATATTTTCCGTTAAAGGTATCGGTTTCATCTGGAATATCATTCGCAAAAACAATTTGGCTCACAGGATAATGATTTTTAACATACTCGGGTGAGGTTTCCTTACTTGCGCTTGAATGAACGGCTACAACCACTACATCATCTTTGTATTCGGTTGCAATCTGGTCAAAATAGGGAAGCTCATTTACACACGGTGTGCACCAGGTACCCCAGAAGTTAATAATTGTTATTTTGCCTGTTTCGGAGGGGTTAATGGTTTCTCCGCTAACACCCTCAGGTGTTACAATCGGTAGCTCTGCGCCGTAGCACATATCGCCAATCGCTGTACCGTATTCTACCTTGTTGCTGCTTTCGTTCCAATAAAAAGCGATTGAGCCTGCAAGTAGAGCAATCATTAATACCGCCGATATAATTCTTGTAACAAGCTTTGCTTTTTTGTGCTTTGGCGTGTCGGGGATTTCGCCTTTTGCCTTAAAGCCCTTCCACCGTATCGCTTTTGTTGGGCAGACGCTTACACACTCGCCACAGTTTATACACTCAGCGTCGCCGACGGTCTTAATATCTAACTTGCATTTGTTTACACAAAGTCCGCAGTTGGTGCATTTGTGATTATCAACCTTTACGCCAAAGAATGAGATTTTATTAAACAATCCGTATAAGGCGCCAAGAGGACAAATAAAACGGCAGAACATTCTGAAAATAAATATGCTTGCCACAATAATGCTTACAAGTAACAAGAATTTCCAAGTAAACAGGGGACCCAGCATTGAAAAATAACTGTCGTTTACTTTGTTGGCTAAAAGACTTATGCCGCCTTCAAGTGTGCCGGCGGGGCATATGTATTTGCATAATGCGGGAAGCGGTGTATCGCGGAATGCGTATATGATAGGAACAATAAACACGAAGAACACTAAAATTACATATTTTAAATAGGATAAAATTCGTGTCACAGGACTCTTTTTTAGCTTTGGTGTTTTGATTTTGTAAAGCAGCTCTTGTATAAGACCAAAGGGACATAACCATCCGCAGATTGTACGACCCAACATTATACCGTACAAAAGCAAAATACCACCGACATAATAAATTGTGCTTTTGTCTGCACTGAAAGAGCCTTGCAAAGAACCAAGCGGACAAGCGCCCACAGCACCGGGGCAGGAATAGCAGTTAAGTCCGGGAACACAGGCAATTTTTGTTTGCCCCTGATAAATGCTACCCGATATAAAGCCCTTGATATTTGCATTAAAAATCAGCGCTGTGTATAACTGAATTATTTTTCGGCGGGTGGGCTTTAATGATTTGATTTTATTAATAAACTTACTCATATTTATCACCCCTTAACCTAAACCGATACATTCGGTACAGATGTTTACAGCCTTTGTAAGCACATCTGCAAATCCGCCTGTAGCAGCGCCGAATATTAAAACGCCAACGGCAACCGTAGCGATAAGAATTTTTACAATTAAAACCTTTTTGCCGTCAGATTTAATTTTTGTAGTATCGTCAACCGTTTCTTTTTTAGGTAACGTTTTTAAGATTTCAATTTGTTTTTTTGTAAGATAAATGCTGTAATAATATCTAAAAACTGAAAAAGCAAATGGAATTGCAAGACAGGGAAGCAGAACCAACATTGCTTTAATCATCGAGCCGTTAATATCTGATTGGTGGAAATATTTGGGGTTTATTGCATAGGTAAAAAATCCAATACCGAAAACTATCGTTATAAAAAGATTAGAAAACTTAAAAATCGATTTGTATTTATCGAATGTTCTAAGTTCATTTTCATATCCTGAAGTATTTCGGGTTTTTAATAGGTTTAACAGCATTTGATTATAATGCTTTACAGGCTTTGCCTTGTGTGTTGAAGGAATTATTGAATTTATAATAAAACTACCAACCATTAAACCTAAACATATATATATTGGGATACATATCTTTGAAAATGTTTGTGCTACCAATTGTCTTGAATACCCATTACCCGAATAGTAAATATTAATGCAACCGTAAATTAAGAATATACCTGCTACGACTATTGAAGTACTCAGTAGAATATTGTAGATAAAAAGAATGCGATTTGTGTTTTGTTTTGTCATTTTTTGTGACCTCGCAAAGAATATTATGTAAATAGTATAACATAGTAAACGAAAAAAGTAAATGTAATTAAAAATAAAAAAGCAATATTTATCCTTGCTTTTTTTTACTAAATAAGGTAAAATAAATTGAATATATATGTTTACAATGCATAAGTATGTTTTCAAGGGAGTTTTTAGAAAATATGAATTGTTCAAGACTGCACAAATTTGTTAAAGGAATTACGGCTACAGCTTTGGCGGCTGTAATAACTTTAGGTTCATTACCACTGTCACAGGTATACGCTGTTGGTAGTGATAAAACCAATCCTGACATTCAAAAAATTGATAACATCGCGCTGGACTATTCAAAGTATTTTGATAGTTCTGTTGTATTGGAATTGCCTGATACAATTAATGATAACGATGAGATTTCTGTTATAGTTACTACCGATGATATCGCTGTTATGGACGCTTATGAAGACTCTGATAAAACAATGAGTCTTGCTGATTTTGCTTCAAGTAGCGACTACGCTAAAGTGGCAAAGCAGAATCTTGTCAAGAACAAGGCAGAGGTTTTGGCCGCTCTTGATAAACAAAATATTTCTTACAAAACAGGTGAAGAGTATTCAACAATACTGAGCGGTTTTGAGCTTGTTATTAAGGCTGCTGATTTTGAAAACACCTGCAAGTCGCTGGGTGACGGTATGAATATTATCGTGGGCGAGGAATACAACACCTGCGAAACCGAATTGGTAGAAAATGCCGTTGATGTTTTTGATACAGGTATTTTTGATAGCTCTGATTCGGGTTATGACGGCTCGGGTATGGTTGTTGCAGTGCTTGATACAGGTATTGACTCAAACCACACTGCTTTTTCGGTTGATAACTTTACCTCCGAAAAACTCGGTCTTACATACGAAGATGTTGCTGCTGTTATTGATGATACAGTAGCCGCTGAGCAGTTAGACGGTCTTACCGTTGACGATGTTTATATCAATGAAAAAATCCCTTATAACTTTGACTATGCCGATGTTGACTCAGACGCATATTCAACACATAATAACCACGGTACACACGTTTCGGGCGTTATAGTTGGTAACGACGATACAATCCGCGGCGTAGCTCCCAATGCCCAGCTTGTATCTATGAAGATATTCTCTGACGTTATGGATACCGCTCGTACAGCATGGATTCTGGCAGCGCTTGAAGACTGTATTGTTTTAGGCGTTGATGTTATCAATATGTCTATCGGTACTGCATGCGGCTTTAGCCGTGAAAGCGACGAAGAGGCTGTTGACGGAATTTATGACAAATTGCGTGATTCAGGCATTTGTATGGTTGTTGCGGCTTCAAACAGCTACAACTCGGCATACGGTTCTGAAAAGAACGGTAACTTAGGTCTTACATCTAACCCTGATACAGGTACTGTTTGTTCTCCTTCAACCTATGACGGTGTTATGTCGGTTGCTTCGATTGCGGGTGCTGAGACCCCTTATATTGAGTATGACAATAAAATAATATATTTCGTAGAGACAACAAATGGCGCCGCAGAAGAAAATAATTTTTATGATGCACTGCTTGGCGATAAGAAATCAATGAAAATTGATTACGTTGTTATCCCGGGCGTTGGTCGCTCTGCTGACTATACGGGCGTTGACGTAGAGGGCAAAATCGCGCTTGTTCGCCGTGGCTCAAACACCTTTGAGGAAAAGGCGATGATTGCCGAAGAGCAGGGCGCCGCAGGTATTATTATTTATAATAATGTATCGGGTGACATTAAGATGAATGTCGGCGATGCGGCTCTTGCTGTATGCTCTATTTCTCAGGACGACGGTGAGATGCTTGCTGAAAAGGGAAGCGGTACTCTTAAAATCAGCCGCAAGCAGACATCTGGCCCATTCATTTCTGATTTCTCGTCATGGGGTCCTACACCTGACCTTAAAATTAAACCAGAAATCACCGCACACGGCGGTAGCATACTTTCTTCAATTACAGGCGGTAGCTACGACAGACTGTCAGGTACATCAATGGCATGTCCTAACCTTGCAGGTGTTGTTGTACTTCTTCGCCAGTATGTAGTTGAAAACTATCCTGACATTGCTGACGATAATCAAGCAGTTAATACAATGGTTAACTGTCTGCTTATGTCTACGGCAGATATTGCCCTTGCTAAAAACGGACTGCCTTACTCTGTAAGAAAGCAGGGCGCAGGTCTTGCAAATCTTACAAATTCAATTAAATCTCCCGCATACATCACCACTACCGATGAAGAAGGTAATGTGATGGATAAAGAAAAGCTTGAACTTGGTGACGACCCTGATAAAACAGGCGTTTATGAAATGACATTTACCATAAACAACACAGGTAAACGCGCAGTTTCATATAATGTAGGCGCTTATGTTATGACAGAGGGTGTCAGCGAAACCAAGACAAGCGCTGGTGAGACCACCGTTACCGAGGAAGCGCATTTATTAGAGGGCGCTAAGGTTGAGGTTGTATCGGTTGATGGTGGCAAACTCAGTGGCGATAAGGTGCGCGTTGGCAAAGGCAAAGAGGCAAAGGTTACCGTTAAAATTACCCTTAGTGACGAAGACAAGGAATATTTAGATAATTCTTTTGAAAACGGTATGTATGTTGAAGGCTTTGTAACACTTGAAGCAAAGTCAGGCACAAAGGTTGACCTTAATGTTCCTTATCTTGCGTTCTACGGCGATTGGACAAAGGCTCCTTTATTTGACCTTACATACTATGATACCAACGCTGATGAACTTGACGACGGCATTGACGAAGAGGACAAGGTCAGAGCAGACGCTTACGCTACACGTCCTGTAGGCGGCGTTAGTGACGACTATGTAAGCTATCTTGGTTCTTACTATTTCTTGCAGGATCCTGACGATATGGTGATTTCTGCAAATGAAAATTATGTAGCGCTTTCAAATCAGGTTGGCACTATACACTCGTTGCGTTTTGTATGGGCTGGTCTGCTCAGAAATGCTGCTAAGATAGAGATTACTATTACAGATGATATAACAGGCGATGTTGTTTTTGAAAAGGTAGAAACAGATGTCCGTAAGTCATACAGTGACGGCGGCGCGTCTATATACCCGTCAAATGTTGAAATCGAATTTGATACAACTGAATATAATCTTGAAAATAACAGTGAGTACACCGTAAGACTTGTAGGTTATTTGGATTTCGGTGACGGCGGGCTTGAGACAAACGAGAATAATGTTTTTGAATTCCCGCTTGTTGCTGACTTTGAGGCACCTACCATTACAGATGTCAAGTATCGTTATGAATACGATAAAACGCTCAAGAAAAATCGCTTGTATGCAGACGTAATGATTTATGATAATCATTACGCAATGTGCTCGCAGATTGGTTATGTTACCGAGGAAGCGGACGAAGAAGGCAATGTTGGTCCTGCAATGAAGACTCTGGAACAGTATATGACCCCTGTATATTCAGAGCGCAACAGCACAACTAAGGTTACATTCGAGCTTACAGATTATATCTATGATATAAAAAATAACGCTACTACAAAAAATACATTTGTTATTAATGCGTACGACTATGCGCTTAATTACGCAACATACGAGTTGGCACTTCCTGATGATTTCACCGACTTTTATTTTGAAGGTCTTGAAGAGGGACTTACTCTTAGTCCTAACGAGGTTTACTCATTAGAGCCTGTTGTAACACCCGACACCGAGTGGTCAGAGTTGCTTGAATACTCATCATCAAAGCCAAGCGTGGTTCGTGTTGTAAATAATAAGCTTGTTGCTGTAAAGAGCGGTACTGCCATTATTAAGGCGCAGGATCCTACCAACAGCAAGAGTGTTACATTTAATGTAACTGTGCTTGACAAGGATGATGACGGTTATCGTCGTTACGATAAGCCGGTAGCCGATGTATTCACATTGGACGGCTTTGAAACATTAAAGGCTTACTATATTTTAGAGAATGAAGATAAAAAATTAGGCGATACGGGAAGTATTAATTTCTTTGAAGGAAATTACAAATTAGAAATGTATCCGTCAGAATCGGTTGTACTTAACTATTCACTAGATTCGTTCTTTAAAAACGATACAACAGTATCCTTTGAAAGCAGTAACGAAAGCATAGTTAAGATTGATGCTTCGGGTGTTGTAACGGCGCAGGACGAAGGCTTTGCATCGGTTACTGTTAAGGTATTGCTTGATGATGAAAGCACCTACTATTCAGAAACCGTTAACGTTGAGGTTAAGGACCCGTATGTAACAACGGGCGCCAGCCTTACGCACTATTACGGTAACGGCGGTCTTGTTGATATACCGGAAGACCTTTCGCTTACCCAGATAGGTCAGTTTGCTTTCTCTAACTTTGAGTATATTATGAAAACCGAGGAAGAGCTTGCTTTTGACGATGCCGAAACCTCAAAGGCTTGGTTTATTGGTGATAGTACCATTACAAAGGTTGTAATTCCTGAGGGTGTTGAAAGCATAGCGTCCTACGCGTTTGCTAATCTTACCGCGCTCGAAGAGGTTGTATTCCCGTCAACGCTTGAATCGATTGATTACGGCGCTTTCTACGG
>JAFTTE010000108.1 GCA_017466905.1 Clostridia bacterium
AATATAAACGAGCAAATTGATTTTGTGGCTATTGCAAAATCAAATCATTACAGCTATGACCGCTTTCGCCATCTGTTTGCCGAGCGCTTTGCTATGTCACCCTACGCATATCTTACCGAACAGCGAATTGCCCATGCCAAACGACTGCTTAAAAGTTCTGATTCAAACATTACGGCAATCGCCTTTGACTGTGGGTTTAATAGCTCGTCGCAATTCACCAATATTTTTAAAAAGCATGTGGGTGTTACACCAAAAGAATACCGAAACAAAACGTGATTTATTATGTGGCAAAGGCTCAACTTTAAATTTAAAGTTGAGCCTTTGGTTTTTAAAATTTTTTATTGTAATTAAAGTGACGATGGTATGTATATTATTGATTTTTTGGATAAGGTAAATCTTTAGGTAACCCCAAAATATAGTTAGCGCTTACTTTATAGAATTTCGCTAATGCAATCAAAACATCGACAGAAATTTCACGTGCGCCACATTCATATCGCGAATAAGTCATCTGACTACAATTCAAATATTCAGCTAAATCTTTTTGTAACAAATTGTTCTCTTCCCTTAATTTTTTCAGCAATTAACATTTATATCACCCCGGACGATTATAAACGATTTTCGTTTAAACGTCAATAATCGTTTTTCGTTTATGATAAAATAATTGTGAGGTGAAAAAATGGAATTTAACGAAATAATCAGAGAGTTGAGAGAAGAAAGAGAACTTAATCAAACTCAGTTGGGAAAAATTCTAAATATGCATCAAATGAAAATATCACGAATGGAAACAGGCGCAGCAGAACCTGCGTTAAACGATATAAGGGCGTTGTGTACGTTTTATAACGTTTCTGCCGACTATTTGCTCGGCTTGCCAGATTTACCATATCCAAAAAGATAAAGCGCAGAGTCTTAATTATAATCTATGTTTTCTAACAACCCCGCACGCGATTTTTTCGCCCGCGTTGCCTGAAGGCTGGGTGGTAAAATCGTCGGGGCGGTCGTGTATAATTACCGTCTTGCCGATAATTTGCGGTATGGCAAAGCGGTCGGTCATTACCTCAAGCACGGCGTTACCGTTTGCGCTAAACAGCGGCGGCAGGTCGCCCGCGTGGTATGGGTGCATACAATCATAAGGATTAAAATGTGTACCCGTATTTGCAAACATATCGGTATGATTACCTGTGCAAGAATTACCACTGTGAATATGAAAAGCGAAAATTGGGCTGTCACAGTCACCCGAGCCTTTAGGCAGACCTGTAATTTCTGCGCGCACAAGCACACCGCCACGCGCGTTATAAAACTTAACCATACCACGTATTTCAGGGTGTTTTGCACTGCCACGCATTTCCGCAACAGCGGCAGGTTGCGATTTTATACATCTTAAAAAGTCAGTAAAATTATTCATTGCATATAACAACTCCAATCTACCCATTATATGCAAAAGGGGTGTGAAGGTTTTTGCCTCACACCTCTTTAATTATTTGTACGTTACAAGCTTGTCGATATCTTTTCGCTTTTTGGCACGCAGCTTATCGTCTTCTTTGGCGTAGCCTATGCATATAACAAGACGAACCTCGCCGTCAAGGTCACAGATTTCCTTTATTTTATCGCTGTCAAGCCAGCCTAAAATACAACTGCCAAGTCCCTGTGCTGCGGCTTCGGCTGTAATGTAAGCCGATACGATACCTATGTCTATAGAGCGGTAGTCGTTGTGTTTAAGCTTTGCGCCCACCGCCGCCGACTTAACATATGGCTTTTCAGATATTACAATCTGTACGGGCGCATCGGATGCAAACTTATTCATACCCATACCTTGTGTAGCACGCGCTACCTCACGCGCAGTATCGCCTGTGCAAACGGTTATATGATAAGGCTGACCGTTGCAGGCAGAGGGAGATAAGCGTGCCGATTCTAATACAGCATTTAATTTTTCCTGTTCCACCGCTTTTGTATTATCATAACTGCGGCAGGACTGACGGTTGTTTGCGATTTCGCTAAAGTTCATAATTGATTTACCTCTTTGAAGTCTTTTTTATGTTTTTCTATAAAGCAATATAAAACAAGGGGCTGCAACAATATGCAACCCCTTTGTCAATTTATTATGCGGTAAGATAATAACGCACAAGCGACTGCAACAGTGTGTCGCGGTCAATGCGGCGGATAAGATTGCGGGCGTTATTATGAGTGGTGATGTAAGTAGGATCTTCGGAAAGAATATAACCTACTATCTGATTGATTGGATTATAACCCTTTTCTTTTAAAGAATCATAAACAATAGTTAAAATTCTTCTGATTTCTTGCTCGGTCTGGTCACCGATTGAAAAGGTCATTGTCTTGTCGTTCACAATAAGCACCCCTTTGTTAAAATATTATTATAATTATAATATACCGCATTATACAAAATTTCAAGAAAAATTTTAATAAGAATATCTTAATTTTCTTTTAATAACCCTTATTTACGCAGTTCTGCGCCCAATTTTTCAAGTTTTGCAATGATTTTATTACTTGTATCCTCTATCTGCGCATCGGTAAGTGTACCCTCACTTGAACGGAGCCATACGCTGTATGCAACGCTCTTTTTATCCTCGGGAATCTGTGAGCCTTGGTATACGTCAAACAGCTCTACCTTTTCAAGCAGTCTGCCGCCACCGCTTACAATTGCTTTTTCGAGGTCGCCTACGGGAATATCCTTGTCACAAAGCATAGCAAAGTCACGCTCAACTGCGGGGAATTTTGGAAGTGGCTTATAGGTAGTCTTACGCTTATTTATTGCATAAAGTACATCAAGCTTGATTTCGGCAACATAAACGCGGGTATCTATGCCGTAGTTTTCTGCTACCTTGGGATGAACCTCGCCAAGCACTGCGGCGGGCACATTGTTGGCAAGAACTGCCGCCTGACGACCTGGGTGTAAATATGTTTCAGCCGAACGCTTATACTGTGTATGAGCGCCGAAAAGTGTCATAATTTCTTCTACAATACCTTTAAGGGTAAAGAAATCCTCATCCCTACCGTAAACACCGATACAAAGCGTGGGTAACTCGTCGGGCTGCTCGGTTACAGGAAGAGACTTGGGAACAAAGCGTTTGCTCTCTTCAAAGAATCTGCCTGCATCTATCTTACGGTTAATGTTGGTAGCCATAACGGTAAGCATGCTAGTCACAAGCTGTGTACGCATGGTCGAATATTCATCGCCTAAAGGATTTATGAGTTTAACAACATTACGGCGAGCATCATCCTCGGCAAGATTTAAAGTATCAAGAGCGCCCGACGCGATAAACGAATAGGTAGCAATTTCATAGCAACCCATACCGCAAAGCAGAGATTTCATTTTGTCTGATTTTACGCGATCTGGTAATGTCTTACCGCGCATAACATCGCCGCGCATAGGTGTGCCGACAATATGGTCA
>JAFTTE010000109.1 GCA_017466905.1 Clostridia bacterium
CCAGCACTGCGAGCGAGCTGTGCGCCCTTGCCGGGATAAAGCTCAACATTGTGAAGGAATGTACCTACGGGGATGTTTACGAGCGGTAATGCATTACCGGGTTTGATATCGGCATCGGGACCGCTTACTACAACATCGCCAACCTTAAGGTCTTGTGGAGCGATGATGTATCTCTTTTCGCCGTCTTCATACTGAACGAGGGCGATAAATGCAGAACGGTTAGGATCGTATTCAAGGGTAAGAACTGTTGCGGGAATACCGAAACGCTCTCTCTTGAAATCAATGATTCTGTACTTTCTGCGGTTGCCGCCGCCACGATGGCGTACGGTGATGCGGCCATAGCTGTTACGACCGGCATTTTTCTTTAAAGGAGCCAACAAACTTCTTTCGGGTGCTA
The DNA here is from genome assembly GCA_017466905.1 of Clostridia bacterium. Taxonomy (GTDB): domain Bacteria; phylum Bacillota; class Clostridia; order Oscillospirales; family Acutalibacteraceae; genus UBA737. Next base: position 398 of record JAFTTE010000109.1, read on the forward strand.
CCTTTGACAACTCTGAATAATCCATTGTTGTCATATTACGCAAACCGTTGGTCGTCGGCTTATAATGCTTTATTGCCATTTGTTTCACTCTCCTATTTTGGCTTAGCGAAGTACTATTGGTACTTCATACATCACCGGAAATATCTGTGATTTCCTGTATTAGTGCAAATTACATTAAACCGTCAAAGAATTCGATTGTCTTTGAATCAGCCTTAAGGGTAACGATTGCTTTCTTCCAAGAAGCGGTGTAACCCTCGTAGCGACCCATTCTTCTTTTCTGGCCGCGCACATTAATGGTGTTTACCTTGGCAACGTCTACCTTGAACAGCTTTTCAACTGCGTCAGCAATTTCAAGCTTGTTAGCGTCCTTGGCGACCTTGAAGGTGTATTTTTTGTCGGCAATGCCTGACATACTCTTTTCGGTGATTACCGGAGCAATAATGATGTCCTGTGGAGCTTTCATTATGCGTACACCTCCTCAATTTTTGCTACAGCACCCTTAACGATAACAAGTGTGTCAGCGTTAATGATGTCGTAGGTATTGATTGTATTAACCTGAGCAGCCTTAGCACCCTTGATGTTTGCAATGCTCTTTACTGCAAAAGGATTGTTGCTGTCAAGAACAACCAATGCTTTCTTACCTGCGCCGATAGCCTTTAGGCAAGCAGCTGCGGTCTTTGTTTTGTATTCGTCCATCTTAAATTCATCAAGAACGATGATGTTGCCGCCGAGCGCCTTGTCAGAAAGTGCAGACTTGAGCGCAAGCTTGCGAACCTTCTTATTAAGAGAGTATGAATAATCTCTTGGCTTCGGTGCGTGTACGATACCGCCGTGTCTCCACTGAGGAGCTCTTGTAGAGCCCTGACGAGCATGGCCTGTACCCTTTTGTCTCCAGGGCTTTTTGCCGCCGCCGGAAACTTCTGTACGAGTCAGAGTGGACTGTGTGCCCTGACGCTGATTAGCAAGGTAGTTAACAACTGCTGTGTGCATAACTACTGCGTTTGGTGCGATACCGAAAATTGCATCGCTAAGGTCGATAGTACCAACCTTGTTACCTGTCATATCAACAACTGCGATATTTGGCATAACTGAACACTCCTTCCTTAAGCTTTCACGCTATCGAAAAGAACTACGATACCGCCCTTAGGACCGGGAACGGCGCCTTTTACAGCGATGATGTTCTTTTCTGCGTCAACCTTAACTACGCTAAGGTTCTGAACTGTAACTCTTTCATTACCGAGGTGACCAGCCATCTTCTTGCCCTTGAAAACACGAGCAGGGTCGATAACACCCAATGAACCACCGTGACGGTGAACAGGGCCTGTACTGTGGCTTTCCTTAAGGCGGCCAAAGTTCCAACGCTTAACAACGCCGGCATAGCCTTTACCCTTAGATGTACCTCTTACATCAACAGCATCGCCTTCAGCGAAAACGTCTGCTTTGATGATGTCGCCTACGTTTACAGCGCTTGTGTCTTCAAATCTGAATTCACGAAGTACCTTCTTAGGAGCAACGTCGCCCTTGGCGAAGTGTCCCTTCATAGGCTTGTTTACTTTAGAAGCCTTAAGATCGCCGTAGCCGATCTGTACTGCTTCATAACCATCGTTCTCGGTTGTTTTCTTCTGTGCTACTACGCAGGGACCTGCTTCGATAACAGTAACCGGAACAACGTTACCATTTGCGTCAAAAAGCTGAGTCATACCAAGCTTTTTGCCAATGATTGCCTTTTTCATAAGTTTTCCTCCATTTTGGTTATTGGTCAACTTTCGCTGACATGACCGAGGGTGTAATTAAATGAAAATTAATTACTAATACATATATAATATATATTAGAGCTTAATTTCGATTTCTACACCGGCGGGGAGCTCAAGACCGGTCAGTGCTTCAACAGTTTTGTTTGAAGGTCTGATTACATCGATGAGCCTTTTGTGTGTCCTCATTTCGAACTGCTCACGGCTGTCCTTGTATTTGTGAACAGCACGGAGGATTGTTACGATTTCTTTTTCGGTGGGTAGCGGTACGGGACCTGAAACCCTTGCGCCTGTACGTTTAGCGGTTTCCACTATCTTTTCAGCGGACTGGTCTACAAGTGCGTGATCGTAACCTTTAATACGAATTCGGATTTTTTCTTTCACTGCCATGTGAAAATTCGCCTCCTTGTTTAGTTGGCGGGCAAAACTTACACCGTGCCGTGCGTTTCATCACAACACAACATAAAACCGGCATTTGCTGGGGTTAACGCAAATCCGGAGCAGCGACTCGCATCGCCGCGACACCTCAGGTTTCGCAAGTAACCGTTAGTGCCTCCAAGTTCTTTCGCCCGGTTTAAAATCGGACATACTCCGCGGAAATTTCCCCATTCGAGATGGGCCACCTCCCGCATCAACGCATGTTTTACGCCGCATTTTCGCAGCGTGCCTTAAGATAATAACACAACTGTCGCATAAAATCAAGAAAAACTTTCAAAAAAGTTCTTATATTTTTAACGAAGTTTTTGCTTTGTTTTTGTGCAAAATAACAAATAAATTTAGATTTAAAATCTATTTTGAGGTTCACACAATAATTAATCACAAGATGTTGTGTTTTGTTATGGTTCTCCAATATTAAATTCGTCCTTAAACAATAATTCTTTCAATTTTAATATTGCTTCTGTTTGTTTATCCAACAGATAAAGAGTTCCTTCCCTCTTTAAAAATTCAAAACCGTCTATGTAAAAATTGTTTTCACTGTTTTCATCACGTATAACATTTTGTAAATATGTTATCGTTGCAAGTTCAAAAAATATATTATGCAATTCATTAATATATTCTAATTTTATCTTAAACATATAAACACTTCCTTTTTTATATTATACATCATATGTCGTGTAAAGTCAATACATAATATGTGATGTATGATATTATAAGATAAAGGATGTGTATTTATGAATTATTCTGAGAGACTAAAAGAATTGAGAGAAGACCACGAACCTAAAACAAACCAAAAAGATATAGCTGAATTATTAAACACAACACAACAATATTATAGCGAATATGAAAGAGGCGTAAGACCTTTACCTATTGAACATTTAATAACACTCTGTAATTATTATAAGGTTTCTGCCGATTATATTTTAGGCATATCATATGATTATGACAGACCTCGCAGATAATATTATATATGTACGGGAGGCGAAATACCTCCCGTTTTGTTCCACGGTGACTTACAGGAGGGAAATTCCTCCCCTATGATGTGATTTTAAAGTTTTGCAATAATTGTGCATTGTGCATTATGCATTGTGCATTTTAAATCCCTCCCCAATTATCTCTCCTGCATCACTTACCACTATAAACGCGCGTTCGTCATATTCGCGTATAACATCGTGTACTGCGGCGGCTTCGTGAACGCGCACCGTGCACATTAGCATGGTGCGGCTCTCTCCTGTATATCCGCCCACAACAGAAAGTCTCGTTACACCGCGACCTATAGTGTTATTTATTTCACGGCAGATTAAATCGGGCTGGTTTGTTACAATATAAATTATCTTGCCGCGGTCAGCGCCGTAGAGCAGTATATCCATCATTCGTGTTCCCACGTATATAGCCACTACCGAATAAAGCGCGATTTCGGCATTTTTGTAAACAAGGGCGGTCAGTATTATTACAAAACCGTCTGCCATTAAAATTATTTTGCCAACGCTCAGGTGGCGATATTTGCGGTTAATAAGTTTTGCTATAATATCTATGCCGCCCGTTGTGGCGCCACGAAGCAATATAAGACTTAACCCCAGCCCCATAAGTATGCCGCCAAAGAGGGATGCGAGTATACCGTCGGTTTTAAGCGGCGGTAAAAGTCGCGACGACACATCAAGAGAAAATGACACAAGCGCCGTTACAAAAGAGGTTTTAAGTATAAACATACCGCCCATTTTTATATATCCTAAAATAAGCACAGGTATATTAAACACAAACAGCATAACGCCTGTGGGGATTTGTGTGATATAGTTTACAACCGTGGCAACGCCCGTAAATCCGCCTGGCGAAATACCGTTTGGCGACAAAAACATATTAACAGCCACAGAATATATCACGGCGCCGCTAACAAAATACAATAAATCAATTACAATCTTTGAAGCGTTTTTTCTCATAAAACAAAACCTCCGTACAGTTATTTTGCACGGAGGTTTTAATTTATATTCTTTTTACCATATCATTTCAAACAGTTCTTTTGCCCTGTCATTCTGACCCGACAAATGCAAAAAGCCAAAAAGACATTCAAGACCTGTTGCGGTGTGGTATTCACCGTTTGTGGCGCTTTTCGGCGTGTTGCCTGTGTGAAAGTTTCTGCCGCGTCTGAAAATCATAAGTTCCTTTTCGGTAAGAGCGCTTTCTATTTTGCGGAAAGCTTCTGCCTGCGCCACGGCGCTTACGTATTTTACCGAAAGGCTATGTAAATCGCCCGATGAGCGATTGACTTCGGCAAGGCGGGTACGAACCATAAGTCCGTAAACTGCATCGCCGACAAAAGCCAAAACCGACGGGCTTAATAAATTTACATTATCCATAATTTTGCACCCTAATCAACGAAATCAAATTCAACGTCATAAACGCTGACTGTATCTCCCTCTCGGACTCCTGCTTTACGCAAAGCATCTATAATGCCTGTCTGTCGCATTACGCGCTCAAAATATTGCAATGATTCGTAGTCGTCGGGATTGACGCTATTCATAATGTCCATAATCCATGGCGCATTCTCAACAAAGTACACACCGTCACAAACACGGATATTAAACGTGCGTTTTTTGTCTATAGTCAAATCAAGCTGCGGCTTGGGCTCCGCCTCATAAACCTTTATAGCGGGCAGTTTCGCAAGTTCAGCCGCCACATAATTTATAACATCCTGCGTGCCCTCGGCAATAGCCGCCATAACGGGAAAGAACTTATAACCCTTATCTTCAAAATATTTTGCTATCTTTTCGACGTCTTCCTCTTCGCAAAGGTCGCACTTGTTGCCCACAACCACCTGCGGACGCTGTGTCAGCTCTTCACTAAAAGCAGAAAGCTCTGCATTTATCTTTTCAAAGTCATCAATCGGGTCACGTCCCTCGCTGCCCGAAATGTCGATAACGTGAACAAGCATACGGCAACGCTCTACATGACGTAAAAACTCGTGACCGAGTCCCACGCCCTCGCTTGCGCCCTCAATAAGACCGGGGATGTCCGCCATAACAAACGAACTACCCTCGCCCATTCTTATCACGCCAAGCACGGGAGTCAGTGTTGTAAAGTGATAGTTTGCAATATTTGGCTTTGCCTCGCTTACAACCGAAAGAAATGTTGATTTGCCCACGTTGGGAAAACCAATAAGACCCACATCGGCAAGCAGCTTTAACTCGAGTGTTACGTCAAGCTCTTCACCGGGGTTGCCGTTTTTGGCAAAACGGGGTATCTGGCGGGTAGAGGTCGCAAAGTGCGTGTTACCCCAACCGCCGTTGCCACCCTTGGCAATTACAACAGGCTTGTCGTCTGAAAGGTCGGCAATTATTCTGCCTGTTTCAGTCTCTTTAACAACGGTACCGCGAGGCACCTTGATTACAAGCGCGGGCGCCGTTTTGCCCGTGCAACGCTTGGTTCTGCCGTCCTCGCCATTTTCGGCGCAGTATTTACGCTTGTAGCGAAAGTCTGCCAGAGTAGAAAGATTGTCGTCCACCTGAAAAACAATATCTCCGCCTCTACCGCCATCGCCGCCGTCGGGACCGCCTGCGGCTACGTATTTTTCACGGTGAAATGACACCGCGCCGTTACCGCCGTTACCCGCTTTTAAGTGTATATTTGCTATATCTACAAACATTTTTATCTCCTATAAAAAGAAAACTATGTTTTTATTATTCTTCCTCAAATTCTTCAAATTCATCAAATTCGTCAAACTCGCAGTCGTCAAAATCCATCTGCGCGTTTACTACATTTTCGTAAAGCTGCTGCGCAATTTCAAGGTCAGACTCATTTACATATATTTCCTGAGCGTTAAAGCCGCCGCCAAAAACTATTTGCATAGCGTCGTCACTTTCGTCACAGGTAAAAACAATGCCGTTATCACGAAGAACATCCTTATAGATTTCTGCCGCAACTACATTGTCGACCGAGGCTGCAAGCACAGGCTTTTTAACAATAAGCGCCTCTTCGGCAGCTTCTTTTGCCTTGCGCTCTTCTGCTTCTTTGAGCTCTTGCTCATACATTTCAAAGGTTTTAAGTTCTGCTCCGCACAATGCGCAGATTTCGGCATCGTTCTCGCAAGCAAAACCGCATACATGACAAGTTTTCATAATATCACCTTTTTTAAATTAAACTCGAAAAAAATCGGGCGACTGTACTTTTATAAAAGTTCGCCGCCCGATTAAAATTTGTTTTTAAATTACTGCTCCACAGCGTAGATGCTAACCTGCTTGCGGTCTCTGCCTACGCGCTCAAACTTAACCTTACCGTCGATAAGTGCGAATAAAGTGTCATCAGAGCCACGGCCAACATTGTTGCCTGCGTGGATGTGTGTTCCTCTCTGGCGAACGAGTATGTTGCCTGCAAGTACGAACTGGCCGTCTGCACGCTTAACACCAAGACGTTTTGCTTCGCTGTCGCGACCGTTCTTGGTTGAACCCATACCTTTTTTATGAGCGAACAACTGAATGTTTAACTTTAACATTATCTACACCTCCGTAGTGATTTTAATTCGTTTGCTGTACTGTTTTGAAAGCTCGGTTAAATGAAGTTTAAGTCCATCCAGTACTGCGATTGTTTTCTGACTTGGATTTTTAACATTGACATACATTTTAGCATCGTCAACATCAATCTCACACTCGTCACCGATTATCTCGGTTATGGTGTTTACCGTCATATATGCTGCGCTGGACACAGCCGAACATACTATCTTGCCCTCAATATCATTACAATCGTGTGAACTGTGCCCTAAAATTTCAAAACCGTAAAGTCTTTCGTCTTTTGACAGAAATTTTACACGTGTCATACTTGAATTAACCGATTTCGGTAATCTGTACTTTTGTGTAAGGCTGTCTGTGGCCCATCTTGCGTGAGCTGCTCTTCTTGGGCTTGTAGGTAAATACTGTTACCTTTTTGCCCTTGCCGTTCTTAAGAACAGTGCCCTTTACGAAAGCATCCTTAACATAGGGCTTGCCAACCTTTAAAGTTCTGTTGCTTACAGCAACTACTTTGTCGAAGGTTACCTCTGAGTCAACCTCTGCGTCAAGCTTTTCAATGTAGATAACATCGCCGTTTTCCACACGATACTGCTTACCGCCTGTTTCGATAATAGCGTACATTTTTTACACCTGCCTGATATTTTACAGTCTCGCTAAAGATAGGCGTGCAACTCAAATTTTGAGCGCAACTTACAAAGCCCACAATATGCGGCTCGACTATTATACCGCAACAGTTGTCCTTTGTCAAGAAAATATTTTCAAAATTTTGCAGTTGCGTATTTATATGTTGTAATTTTGATTTTTTTGTGATATTATAAATATAATTATATTCACAAGAAAGAAGTTTCACCTATGGCAGAAATTATTACAAATGAAAAGAAAAAAGTTTTAAGCTGCATCCAGCCAAGCGGTATGCTCACCCTTGGCAACTATCTGGGCGCGCTTAAAAACTGGAAAAATATGCAGGAAGAATTTGATTGTACCTATGCGGTAGCTGACCTGCACGCTATAACCGTACGTCAGGAGCCAAGCAAACTGCGCTCTCAGATTTATTCGACCTATGCTATTATGTTAGCGTTAGGCCTCGACCCCGAAAAGAGCACGCTGTTTATTCAGTCACACGTGCCCGAGCACACTGCTCTTTCGTGGTTGCTTTCTTGTAACACACAGTTTGGCGAAATGTCACGTATGACACAGTTTAAGGATAAGTCGGCTAAACACGCTAACAATGTAAACGTGGGTCTTTTCTCCTACCCTGTGCTTATGGCGGCAGATATTTTGCTTTATCAGCCCGACTTTGTTCCCGTAGGCGCCGACCAGAAGCAACACCTTGAAATCGCGCGCGATATTGCTATTCGCTTTAATAACATTTACGGCGATGTATTCAAAATTCCCGAGCCGTATATTCCAAAAGCGGGCGCTCGCGTTATGTCGTTGCAAGACCCCGCTAAAAAGATGTCCAAGTCAGACGAAAACGCAAACGCTTGGGTAGCAATACTTGACGACCGCGATACAATTATCCGCAAGTTTAAGCGCGCCGTAACCGACAGTGAGGCGTGTGTTCGTATGAGCGAGACACAGCCTGGTATTTCTAACCTTATTACCATTTACAGCGTGATAACAGGCAAAACACCTGCCGAGGTAGAACGCGAATTTGATGGTTGTGGCTATGGCGACTTCAAACTGGCTGTCGGCGAAGCCGTTGCCGATGAATTGGCTCCCATTAAGGCAGAATACGACCGCATCATTGCCGACAAGGCAGAGCTTGAGCGCATATTCCGCGAGGGTGACGCCCGCGCCGAAAGGGTTGCCCGCAAGACATATTTTAAAGCAATGAAAAAGGTTGGCTTTGTGCTATGATTTCTTGGGGTGAAAATTCAAAGGTAGCCTCCACGGTTAAAAATTTTATATCTTCACATCGCATCCCCCACGCAATAATGATTGAGGGCGAAAGCGATAAATCTAATCTTGATTTATCACTTTATATCGCTACGGCTGCTGTTTGTAGCGGCGATACTGCGCCCTGCGGTGTATGCAAGGACTGCCATCTGGCCGAGGTTGGTTCTCACCCAGATATAACACGCGTGTCCGCCCTTGACGGCAAAAAGTTTTTGTCTGTGGCGCAAATACGCGAGCTGCGAGCAGATGCCTTTGTCAAAGCGCACTCGGCAGAAAAACGCGTTTTTATTATCGAAGACGCTCACCGTATGAACGAGCAGGCGCAAAACGCGTTGCTTAAGGTTCTTGAAGAACCTCCCGCTAACGTTGTTTTTATATTACTTGTGCCCTCAAAAACAATGCTGCTTGACACCATTATTTCTCGCTGCGTGCTGTTATCACAGCTTGAAAGCAAGGCCGACGACAACAGATATATCGAAATGGCAAATAGGTTTATTGACCTGTTGCTCTCGGGCAGTGAGTATGATATGTTAAAATTGCTCACACCCCTTGAAAAAAGCCGCGTTGACGCAGAGGATTTTTTCAGCACACTCAGCACTTGCGCAGCAGACAGACTAAAAAAAGGCTCGTCTCACGCGCGCGTGCTTGACAGGCTTTACGATGACACAAAATATTATTCAGACCTTCTTGCAACCAACATAAATATGCCGCTGCTTATAAGCCTTGCGGTAAGTCGTTCAAAAGGTCTTTCAGATAGATAAAGAGGTAAATATATGACAGAAGTTATTTCAGTAAAATTTAAAGACAGCGGTAAAAACTATTACTTTTCACCCGACGGTAAAAAGTATAATGCGGGTGATAATGTTATAGTAGAAACCGCAAACGGTCTGGCTTTCGGCTCAGTAGCCGAAGCCAATCACGAGGTCGAGGACGACCGCGTGGTACCCCCGCTTAAAAAAGCGCTTCGCGTTGCAAATGATAAGGATATGCAGCGTCTTGAAGACAACAAAACCAAGGAAGCCGACGCCTTCAAGATTTGCGAAGAAAAAATCGCATCGCACAAACTCGATATGAAGCTCGTAAGCGTTGAATACTCTTTTGACGGCGGCAAGATTACATTCTTCTTTACCGCTGACGGCAGAGTGGATTTCCGCGAGCTTGTCAAAGACCTGGCAAACCATTTCCACGCGCGTATAGAACTGCGTCAGATTGGCGTGCGCGACGAAGCGCGTATGCTCGGCGGTGTGGGTATATGCGGTCAGGAGTATTGCTGCAAGCGTTTTCTTGACGACTTTTTGCCGGTATCTATTAAAATGGCAAAGGAACAGGGCTTGTCGCTTAACCCCACCAAGATTTCGGGTAGCTGCGGCAGACTTATGTGCTGTCTTAATTACGAGCAGAACTCTTACGAATATTTAAATTCCATTACCCCGTCGGTAGGCTCTACCGTTAAAACCGAGCAGGGTGTTGGTGTTGTTATTGATGTAAACTTTATTACAGGCAACCTTACCGTAAAGCCAAAGGACGGCGAGGGCGCCCCCTACAAAACCAACCGTAAATACGTTAAGATTTTGGGTAACAACAAACCAAAAAAGCAGGATTCTGATAAAGAATAAATTTCCCCTTGCATTTTTGGTCGAATATTGCTACAATATAAATAACAAGTTTTTTGTATGTTTAGAAACCTGTTTTATTCCACTTTGACGGAGGTGTAACCAATGGCTTACAAAATTACTGATGATTGCATCAGCTGTGGCGCTTGCGCAGGCGGTTGTCCTGTAGACGCTATCGCTGAAGGCGACGGCAAATACGAAATTGATGCAGATGCATGCATGGATTGCGGCGCATGTGCAGCAGGTTGCCCCGTAGAGGCTATCGTTGAAGGCTAATTACAAGTCTTTGTACTTAACAAAAGAAGGTTCAACTTTTTTAGTTGAACCTTTTCTTTTTTTGTGGTAGAATAAATATGCAAACGGACAACCACTGGTTGCCCCTACGTAATATACATAAAAATACATCGTAGGGGCGAGCATCGCTCGTCCGCCAAGACTTGATTACATATAACTAAGGAGAATTTTTATGAAAGACCAGAATTGCGCATATTGTATGGGTGGAGAGTTACTTGACAAATTTGGCATTTTTATCTGCGATTTGTCTGTAAGTCAGCTTATTCTTTTTAAAGAACAGTCAAAACCAGGTAGAGTTATCGTTGCCTACAAAGACCACGTCAGCGAAATCGTTAATATAAGCGAGCAAGAGCGTAACGCATTTATGGAAGACGTATGCCGCGCGGCAAATGCAGTACACAAAGCATTTAATCCCGACAAAGTAAACTACGGTGCTTACGGTGATACAGGTTGTCACCTTCATATGCACATTGTACCAAAATATAACGGCGGCGACGAGTGGGGCGGTGTGTTCCAGATGAACCCAAACAAAACCTACCTCACCGACCAACAGTACGCAAAAATGATTGAGAAGATTAAAGCAGCGCTTTAATAATTTACAATGCATAATTCACAATGCACAATTAACTTAACTAAAAGCCTTTGCTACATTTAAAGCAGAGGCTTTTAGTTTAGTCTTTGAGATTCTTCGCTAACGCTCAGAATGACATTTATTTATATGCTACTATATATGTGTCATTCTGAGGGTGCGGGTGTCCGGTGGACACCTCTGCGAAGAAGCACCGACCGAGGCGGCAGCCGAGACCGGTAGTGACGAAGAATCTTAAATAATAAAGTTTAAGCACCTGCTTTATTTTAAAAGCAGGTGCTTAATTTTCAGTTAATTGTGCATTGTGCATTGTGAATTGTGAATTAAATAAATAACTCCACGATAAAAACTACCGCGCAGGCTATTGTGGCAACTGTGGGCAATCCGCCGCCTGCGTAGGCTACCACCATAGCCACCAAAAATGCTGCTGCCGCCGACCACACGCTGTCGGTGGCGGAAAGTATTGCCGGAAAGGTCATAACGGCAAGCGTTACAAACGGTACATAATAAAGAAATGATTTAAAAAACCTATTGGTAATTTTCTTTTTTATAAGGGCGAGTGGCAGCATACGGATAAGGTAGGTCACCGCCGCCATTATAAACATATAAAGATATATATTATTCATCGTGGGCTTCCTCCTCTTTTATCGGGAAGAAATACGCCGCAGCGCCCGCGATAATAAGGGTCAGTATTATCACTCTGAAGCCCGATGATATTTCTTTGAGTATTGGTGTTACCGCAAAACCGAGACTTAACAGCATAGATATTACAACGATACCAAGCAGTACCTTATCCTTTTTGGTAGGCGGCACGATTATTGCGATAAACATACCGTAAAGCGCAACACCCAAGGCGCTTAAAATGCTTGCAGGCAAAATATCACCCGACACAGCGCCCAGCGCCGTACCCAGCACCCAACCGGGAAACGCCGCGGCTATCAGACCGTAGCAGTATGCAGGTGGCACGTTTTCTTTTTCGTAAGCGCTTGACACACCAAAAATCTCGTCCGTTACCCCGTAGGCTATTAAAAAGCGGTGATAAGGCTTCATTTTGGTATCAAAGCGCTGTGAAAGTGATGATGACATAAGGCAATAGCGCAGGTTTATAACAAGTTGCGTAAGCGCCATTTCAATATAACTTGACGCTGATGCTATTACCGTGAGAGCAGCAAACTGACCCGCCGAAGTGAGATTGGTTGCCGAAATCAGCACCGCTTGCCACGTTGTGAGTCCGCCCTCTTTTGCCGCTATACCAAATGTAAATGATACCGCAAGATAACCTAAAAATATCGGTATACCGTTTTTAAATCCTTTTTTAAACAAATTAAAATTACTCATTTTGTTTCCATTCTATTGATTGACTTTAATTTTTACTGATAGTATAATTAGTTAGGCACAAAGATATATCCGTATTGCTCGCTTTGCGCCATAGATACAAAGTCGGTATCGCCAACAATAATGTGGTCAATAAGTTGAACGCCGATTTTAGAGAGCGTTTCTGCCGCTTGTTTTGTAAGCAGCACATCACTCTCGCTTGGTACAGCAATACCGTTTGGGTGATTGTGGCACAGCACCGCCGCGGTAGCATTGCCGTGAAGTGTGGTTCTGGCAAGCTCGCGCATAGAGAGACCTACCGACGCGACATCGCCCTCGCCTATAAAGTCGAAACTTATAAGGCTACCTTTTGTATCAAGGCACATAACACCTATCTTTTCTTTTGTTTCGCCCAAAAAGCAACCAAGTATATACTTACCGATGCTATCAAGGCTTTTAAAGGTTGGTTTTTGCTCTTGCTTATCATATATGTATCTTTGCGCAATGGGCATTATAAGCTTTAGAAGCACCGCACTGCGTTCGCTAAGTCCTTTGAATTTGGCGAGCTCTTCCACGGGCGCATCAAGCACACCTGCAACCGAGCCGTATTTTTGGATAAGCTCATGCGCTATTGGGTTGGTGTCGGTGCGCTGCACACAGTAAAAAAGCAATAGTTCAAGTATTTTATGGGGCGGTGTGTTCTGGTCAAAGCCGTGTTGCAAAAATTCTTGTCTTGCACGCTCGCGGTGACCTTCGTGTAAATTTTTATCCATACCGTTACCCCTTTCTATATTTTATATAAGGAATGTTTTATGAAAAGCTTTACCATTACCAAAAACGACGCAAACCAGCGTCTTGACAAGTTTATAACCAAGGTTTGTCCCTCTCTGCCGCAGGGCCTTATGTATAAATACATCCGCACCAAGCGCATCAAGATAAACGGCAAACGCGGCGAAATATCAACCCGACTTAACATAGGTGACGTGGTTGACGCATACATAAACGACGAATTTTTTGTTTCCGTCGCGCCAAAGTATGATTTTTTAAGCTCGCCTGCAAGACTCAATATCGTCTACGAAGACGAAAACATTTTGCTTGCCGACAAAGAGCAAGGACTGATTGTTCACCCCGACAAAAACGAATACCGCGATACTTTAATCGGCAGAATTCAGCATTATTTATATGATAAGGGCGAATATAAACCTACGCAAGAAAACAGCTTTAAGCCTGCCCTCGCCAACCGTATTGACCGCAACACAGGCGGTATCGTAATAGCGGCTAAAAACGCCGAGGCGCTTCGCATACTTTGCGATAAGATAAAAGACCGCGAGATTGACAAGCGTTATCTTGCCGTAATTCACGGCACCCCAAAACAAAAAAGCCGTACACTTGAAGGGTATCTCGAAAAGAACGAGGATAAAAACAAGGTGTATTTAAGCGGTAAAAAGACCGATAATAACCTTACTATCAAAACCCGATATAACACCCTTGCTTCAAAAAACGGTCTATCGCTGATTGAGGTCGAACTAATCACAGGTCGCACCCACCAGATACGCGCACATAGGGCATCTATCGGTCACGCGCTGTTAGGCGACGGCAAGTACGGTAAGCTGCTGCCCGACAAAAAGATGGGCTTTGACAAGCAGGCGCTTTACTCATATAAATTGACATTTGATTTTACCACAGACGGCGGCATTTTGCAATACCTTAACGGCAAAACCTTTACGGTTAAAAAGGTCTGGTTTGCCGAGCAATTGTTTGGGGATGCCTATAAAAAACTTTTATAAAAATCAAATTCCGATATCTACCTTAAGCCATATTGCTTTTTATATTGACTGAAAGACGAAAAAAAGATATAATTTAATCATAAAATTTTAAGATGTGAGGTTAACTATGGATATTAAAAAAATTCTTTCGTATGTAGACCATACCCTCTTGGCACAAAATGCCACTTGGAATGAAATAAAAGCTATACTTGATGACGGAATAAAATATTCCTGCGCGTCGTGCTGTATTCCTGCAAGCTTTGTAAAACAGGCAAAGGAATATGTCGGTGACCGTGTCGCTGTTTGCACCGTTATCGGTTTCCCAAACGGATATTCAACCACTGCTACAAAGTGCTTTGAAACCGAGGATGCTGTAAAAAATGGCGCTGATGAAATTGATATGGTTATCAATATCGGCTGGCTTAAAGATAAAAAGTATGACCTTTTACTCGAAGAAATAAAGGCGATCAAGGCCGCTTGTCAGGGTAAGATATTAAAGGTAATAATCGAAACATGCCTTCTTACTGATGAAGAAAAGATAAAGATGTGTGAAATTGTATCGGCTTCGGGCGCTGATTTTATTAAAACCTCAACAGGTTTTTCTACTGCAGGTGCCACAAAGCACGATGTTCAGATATTTGCCGACAATGTAGCCGACCACCTTCAAATCAAGGCGGCAGGCGGTATATCTTCTCTCGAAGATGCGGAGGCTTTTATCGCTATCGGCGCAACAAGACTCGGCACCAGCAGAATAGTAAAAATAGTAAAGGCTTTAGAGAAGGGTGAACAACATGACAAACAAGACTCCTCATATTGATTTAAAAAATGATATCGGTTTCGGCAAAACCGTGCTTATGCCGGGTGATCCGTTACGCGCCAAATACATTGCTGACAACTTTTTAACCGATGCCGTGCTTGTAAACGGCATTCGCGGTGTTAACGGATACACAGGTTACTACAAGGGTGTAAAGGTTTCGGTTATGGCAAGCGGTATGGGTATGCCGTCCATTGGTATTTACTCTTATGAGCTTTATAAATTCTTCGGCATTCAGAATATTATCCGCGTAGGCTCTGCGGGCGCTATAAACGAAAAAGCTAAGGTTCGCGATATAGTTATCGGTATGGGCGCTTGTACAAACTCAAATTTCCCGTCACAGTATAATATGAACGGAACAATAGCGCCGATATGCGACTTTGATATGCTAAGCACTGCAAAGCAGATTGCCGACCAAAAGGGACTTAACGTTCATATTGGTAACCTTTATTCGTCAGATACTTTCTATGACGATTCACACCCGTCATCAAATTGGGGTAAGGTTGGTTGTCTTGCAGTTGAGATGGAGGCTGCGGCGCTTTATTGCACCGCTATGCGTATGGGTTTGCGCGCGCTGGCTATCTGTACTATTTCGGATATACTTTATCCGCCATATACAGCCCTTGATGCACAAGACCGCGAACAAACCTTTACTCAAATGATGGAACTCGCTCTCGATTGCGCTGTAGAATATGAAAAACTGCCACATCTCGAGGCGAAAGACTGATATGAAAAGAGTATTCTTAATTGTTCTTGACAGTTTTGGTATAGGTGCTATGCCCGACAGCGCCGAATACGGTGATATTGGCGTTAATACACTTGGTTCTATTTCAAAATCAGAGAAGTTCAGGATTAATAACCTAAAAAAACTCGGGCTATTTAACATTGACGGCGTAGATTGTTGCAAGGGTACAGATAAACCCTCGGCGGCAGTTTGTCG
>JAFTTE010000110.1 GCA_017466905.1 Clostridia bacterium
AAAAATAAATTGTCATTATGATATAAAAAAAGGCGATAGCTTTTTAACGGGATGTTCGTATAAAGATGGTTTCTTGGGCGACGGAAGCGATTGGAGATATATAATCAGATTTTCGTGGCAATCAGTTGACAAAATTGAACCAAATGTACATGTTATCAGTGTTCCAATACCGGAATTTGTGTGGGATGGCGCTGAAAGTATTTTTAATATCCAAACCTCATATATTGTTGCAAAAAAACAGGATTATATATATTGCTTTGTTAGGGTTGGTGAAAAATTCACGCCATTTAAATGGAATCCCGATAGTGATGGGTGGCAGGATTTTAACGAACTTGAAGATTATTATGCGCCGAGAGTAATTGAAGATAATGTACAGATAACGGGGTATAATCTGCTTGGTGGACGTTATGAGGCGAATTGGAATTTTAATAATGGGGAAGATCCAGCGTCGTATACACTGCCTCAGACTATACCAAAAAAGAGTAAAATAAAAGTTACATTGATGAATTCGCTGGGACTTGTAGAAGAAAACATATTTGAATTTACAGCGAATTCTGATAGCGAAACTGTAACAAAGGATTTTTTTGACGGAACGACAAAAATAGATATTGTAAGAGAACCGATAAGCTATATTAATATCTACGATTCAGCAAGTTCAAGCAAGCTGAATATAGGGAGTGTTGACGGTGGCAGTCTGATTGGCGGATATGTTTTGGTGAATGCTGTATGTGACGTATCTGCCGATGCTCATAAGGTTTACTGTATGACTCGCAGCACCTGGTTCGGCGGTGCTGCAAACGGTATTAACGGCGGTTCGCGTCTTTTTCTTTGCGGTAATACCGAGGAAAAAGAGAAAAACCTTATTATGTGGTCGGGTGTTAATAATCCGCTTTATTTTAATGAAAATTGTTACGCGTACGTGGGTGATAAAAGTCAGGCGGTAACTGCATTTGGTCAGCAGGGCGAAAATCTTATTATCTTTAAAGAAAGCTCGACATATTATTCGTACTACGCGACCAACAGTGAAATAGATGCCGAAGCGCTAATCAATCAGAGTGTAGTGGATTATGAGGTAAACAGTGAGTATTTTCCGATAGTGCAGTTAAACAATACCATAGGCTGTAACTGTCCTGATACAGTGCAGTTGTGCCGCAACCGCCTTGTATGGACTGACAACGACGGCACCGTATATGTACTTTTAACTAAAAATGAGTACAGCGAACGAAACATATATATTGTTTCAAGTATGATAGAGCAAAAGCTTTCAAAGGAAATTGCTGCCGAGCTTAAGACTGCCGTAGCTTGTGACTTTGATGGTCATTATGTATTGATTGTTGGTAATCACGCTTATGTGATGGACTATAACAGTTACGGATATCAATATATTCATTCTTATTCAAAATCGGAAGATGGTAATGCAATGATACCGTGGTATTACTGGGAATTTCCTAAAAACGCAGATTTTAGTGTAAGGAGATATTGTCCGTTTGGTAACTTTATAATCGCTTTAGAATGTGACACGACATTAAATGCTTTTTCGATAATATCGTCAGCACTAAACGCTAAAAACTTTAGCGGCAACGATAATTATTTAGTAGTTGTTGATAGATACGAAAATGAAATATCCAATAAAACAGAAAAGATACGATGCAGATTGCAGACCAAGCTTTTTGATATGCGGGCGCCGCATCACAGCAAAAACATTGAAAAGGTCGTTGTAGGATTTGGCAACAACGGCGGTGATGAGATAACAGTGGGACTGGTAAGCAACGTGGGTACCGAAACGGAAAGTGTTGTTCTTGCGAGCGGTGATACAGACGAAAGCGACGCTGCGTATATTTCGGTAAAATCATTTTACCCATGCGCGCGCTCGGTGCGCAGCTTGGGTGTGAGCCTTGAATGCCAAGGACTGCTGACAGTGGATTCACTGTCGCTACAATACAGATTGCTAGGGGGAATTAAATAATGTCTACAAAAGATATAATACTTGCCGATGTTAATGAGGCAGTCGCTAAACGTAACAATATGAAGTTTGCAGATTACGAAAAAGCTGCATATGAAAGTTTTGCGGATGATAGAGATGCAGAAAAAGGTGTTATTAATAGCGCGGCTGATGCATCAAAAGTGAATGCTCAAGCATTGAATGATAAGGCGGTAAGCGACACTAAAGCTGACTATGATAGCCAATATCAAAAGAACTCTGTTCAAAAGATTATAAACGAGATGAAGGTTGAGCAAAATATGGCAAATTTGGGTCTTACGGATAGCGGACTTAATCGTACACAACAAACGGCGGTGCAGCTTAGTTATGCTAATCAGAAAGGTAAGATTGACCTTGCACGGCAAAGCGTTCTTGATGACCTGGCACTTAATTTAACATCAGCATTAACCGAAATTGAAACCAACAGAAGCGCAGACCTTTTGACAGCAGACCAAAAGTGGAATGATAAGGCTTATTCAATGGCTCAGACCAATTATAACAATGACCTGACTGCTTATAATGAACAGATTACTTCAGGATATGAGCAGTACGGTGACATAGTGCAGGCGGAGATTGATGCGGCTGCCGATGTGCAGAAGGCGAAAAGTATTAACATACTGAACAGTAAAAATTCTACATTGTGAAATCTTCAAGGC
>JAFTTE010000111.1 GCA_017466905.1 Clostridia bacterium
ATTATTTCAATTACAGAATTGGAACAAAAGGCGGAACTCCTATATATAAAAGCGACTCTTTGCTAAAAGATTTCGATGCCGGAACTCCGGAGTCATTTATTGATTATGGTGATTTTTATCTGATTGTTTCTGAAAATAATACTGGGGTATATGAAAACACACCACCCATGATTAGTTCTATATGGTACTATACAGAAACCGTTTATTCTGCATATGACAACAACGGAATTTTGATTTTTAGAGCGTCAGTGGATTCATCGCCTGACTACGATACATTAGTTTACACAACAAACACATCAAATTCATAACGTTATAACATAAAAAATATACATTGACTATTTCTATGTCTTACACGCCACCGGCACCAGTCGAGAGCCTCGACACGCAAACGCGTTTTGAGGTTCTCACTTTTTATAAACTATACCTCGCGTCAAGAGTTCTACTGGCTATGCACCACCGGCACCAAAACAAAAAGCACTTCTTACGAAGTGCTTTTTTCTTTTAAAGTTTAATATTAATCTCTTTATTAGTTGATACATACTGTCGGTATATTACGCCTGCGCTGTCAAACATACGCTTTGATGCCTTTACACCCTCGGTGTCGGCGTATTTGTCGCACATATACACAATCTCTTTAATACCTGACTGAATAATTGCTTTTGCGCATTCGTTGCAGGGGAAAAGCGTTACATAAACTGTGCAACCTCGAACAGAAGAGGTGTTGCAGTTAAGAATAGCGTTAAGCTCGGCATGGCACACATAAAGATATTTAGAGTCAAGACCTTCGCCGCGTTCCCAAGGATATTCATCATCATGGCAGTGGTGAGGCATACCGTTATATCCCATAGATAGTATACGTTTATCCGCATTTACAATACACGCGCCGACCTGAGTAGATGGGTCTTTACTGCGAAGCGCCGATAGCGAGGCAATGCCCATAAAGTATTCGTCCCAGCTTAAATAGTCATCTCTTTTCATAATTGCACCTCAAATGGTATTATATGTATATTTACATTGTAACTGATAGTATTACATTTTTCAACACTTTTCTTTACGCAGTAGGGGTGCTGTAGCAACCATAACAGCGGGGAAGATTGCGCACACCAAAAATCCTGTTTCAAGGGTTGAGTTATCGGCAACTATTCCCATAAGCCACGGGCCTATCGAACAACCAAAATCGCCGCAGAGCGCCAATATGCTGAACATAAGCGTGCCGCCTGTCGGAAAATGGCGCGCCGCCATAGAGTATGTTCCGGGCCACGAAAGGCTGACACTAAAGCCGCACAAAGCACAAGCTACGAGAGATAGCGCAGGAATATTACAAACCGCAACACCCGCATAACAAAGCACACATAAAACATTATTTAAAATCAGCGCTTTTTTAGGATTGAATTTGCCGTCAAGCAGTCCGAAGATAACCCTGCCGCTGCCCATACAAACAGCAAATGCACATGGACCTAACAGATCACCGACCGCTTTGCCTATATTGAGCGCCTTTTGCGCAAAGAGCGACGCCCACTCTGCCATAGTTATTTCGCTGGCGCCCGCGCAAATCATAATAACTGCAAAAATCCAGAAATCCCTATTTTTAAAGAGTGTTTTTGCCGTTTTGCTCAAAGGCGCGTCCGGCTGCTCTATTATTGGCACACGCATAAAGTTAAGCATATTTAAAAAGGGAACAACCGCCCAAAGCATAGGTATAAACTGCCAACTGTTCTGACCTATCAAGAATATCAAAAGGGTGGACACAAGCACGGTAAACGCCTGCCCCCAACAGTAAAACGAATGGGTAAATGCCATATCCGCGCCCTTTTTGTCGCCGGGAAGTAATTCTACAATTGGGCTTAAGCATACCTCTATAATACCGCTACCCGAAGCATAGATAATAATTGCTGTCACAAGACAAGCATATATATGATTTGGAAAAACGAGCGGTAAAACACCAAGCAGGCAAAGTCCTATAGCGGCAAGACCGTGACAGGCAATCGCGGCGCCACGGTAACCAATTTTTCTTACAAGGGCGGGTGTAAGGGCATCTACTATCAGCTGAACAAAAAAGTTTATAAACAGCAATCTTCCTAACTGCTCGTAGTTAAGACTGTACTGTGTATTAAAAATTATAAAAAGCAGGGGTAAGAAGTTATTAATAATCGCTTGTACTACAAATCCGATAAAACAGGCAATTTTTGTAGCTTTATAGGATGCGTTCATTTGTTCAGTTCCTCAATAATATCTAAAAGCTCTGCAGGTTTATTTATAATGTAGCGCGCACCGTTAGCAAGTAGTTCGTCACGGAGTCTGAAGCCCCAAAGCTCACCAACGGGTACCGCGCCGCTGTTAACGGCAGTGGCAACGTCCATACCCGAGTCACCTATAAATACGCACTCGGTAGGCTTAACTCCTAACTCTTCCATAGCCATAAGTGCGGCGGTGGGATCTGGTTTTGCAGGTATACCGTCACGCTTTCCAAAAATCAGGTCAAACACATCACCGTAAAGCGAGGTTACAACCTCGTTTGCCATAGCTTGCTCTTTATTGGTAACAACGGCCACAATAAAGCCCTTTGATTTTAAGACGTTCACAAGCTCGGGCATACCCTCATAGGCATAGGTGTTATCGGCATAATGAACGGCGTAGTAAGGTGAAAATATATCTTTTATTTCATTTACTGTGTCGGTGTCACGATGATTCTCAGGTAAAGCGCGTTCAATCATTTTTGGTATTCCGTCACCGACAAAATACTTAAACGCTTCTACGGGGTGGGTGGGGTAGCCTTTCTCGCACAGGGCGCGGTTTACACCGTCTGCGAGGTCAATAAGTGAATCGGCAAGAGTGCCGTCTAGGTCAAATAAAACTGCTTTTATCATAACTAGTGAGTCCTTTCATATTACAAAGAAAAAAGCCCGTGTAAAATTCTTTCACTGGACTTTTAAGTAAAATATTTTATTATATAGCTCTTGTAACCTTGCC
>JAFTTE010000112.1 GCA_017466905.1 Clostridia bacterium
ATAAGCAGGAAACAACCTGTGCCATAGGTGTTTTTAATGTCGCCTACATTTACACAGTGCTGGCCGTAAAGCGCTGACTGTTGGTCGCCCGCAACACCGCAAACCGAGAGGCGCGCACCCATAATATCTATATCACCGTAAACACTTCCGCTTTTTTGTACGGTGGGTAGCATATTTTCGGGAATATCCAAAATCTGCAAAAGCTTTTTATCCCAACATAAATTATGAATATCATAAAGCATTGTGCGAGAGGCATTTGTCTGGTCGGTGGCGTGTATTTTGCCGCCCGACAGCTTCCACATAAGCCAGGTGTCTACCGTGCCGAAAAGCAGTTCGCCGCGGTTTGCCGCTTCGCGTGCGCCACTTACATTATCAAGTATCCACTTGATTTTTGTAGCAGAAAAATACGCGTCAATTTTAAGTCCTGTGGTGTCTGTAATATATTCTTCTAAGCCTTGAGCTTTTAGTTCTTCACAAATGGGCGCTGTGCGGCGGCATTGCCATACAATAGCGTTATAGACAGGCTCACCTGTAAATTTATTCCACACAATAACCGTTTCGCGTTGGTTGGTGATACCCACGCAGGCGATATCCAACACATTAAGCCCCGATTTGATTATGCACTCGGTGACAGCCGAATACTGCGCAGACAGAATTTCAATCGGGTTATGCTCGACAAAACCTGCCTCGGGATATATTTGCGTAAATTCATTCTGAGCCAGCGACACAATATTTCCCTCATTATCAAATATAATGGCTCTGGCGCTGGTTGTACCCTCATCTAAAGTAAGAATATATTTTTTCATAAAATCTCCTAAAATTCAAAAAGGGCAATAATACCCCTTGGATATTATTGCTCTTTTTTTATTCTTTTTACGCGGTTTGATACACCGCAAACAAGTTCATAGTTTATAGTGCCTATGGTGTCTGCAAGCTCCTCTACCGGTAAATCGTTACCGAAAAGCAGAACTTCATCACCGCGTTTAATATTTGGTATATTTGTTACATCAACGCAGAATTGGTCCATACAAATGCGACCTATAATGTTGGCGCGCCTACCGTTTATAAGCACATGAGCTTTGTTTGAAAGCAAACGGGGATAGCCGTCGGCATAGCCTGCGCTTACGGTAGCAACGGTCATATTGTTTTCTGCTTTAAAGGTTCTGCCGTAGCTTACTGTATCACCCTTGCGAATTTCTTTAACCTGTGATACTACCGATTTAAAGCTCATTACGGGCTTAAAATCTTGCGGCAGTTTAAGGTCGGCAGAGGGGGTAAGACCGTAAAGGATAATACCTGCGCGGCACATATTCAGATGCTTATCGCTGTCTTGACAAAGCGCCGCGGAATTCGCGCAATGTTTGTATTCGGGGTCAATTCCGTTCGATTTTAAGATATCAATTGCTTTTACGAAGCGGTTGTACTGATAGTCGGTAAAGCCGTCTTCCTGTGTTTCATTTCTATCCGATACGGCAAAGTGGGTGAGCACGCCTTCGAGCTTAAATCCGTCAAGACGCGCCGCCGCTATTGCGTCATTTATTCCGTTTAAATCGTCATTACGGCAGTCAAAGCCTATGCGCGACATACCTGTGTCAAGTTTTAGGTGAATTTTAATTTCTAAGTTATATTTTGTGGCTTCCTTTGACAGTTCTTCAGCGTATTCAAGCGAATAGACACACTGTGAAATATTATGTATGGCAAGTTCGCGCGCATATTCAGACGGTGTGTAGCCAAGTATCAGTATCGGTTTTGTTATACCTATGTCACGAAGCTCGATAGCCTCTTCTAAATTCGACACGGCAAAAAAGTCTGCGCCCGCTTTTTGCAAAAGAGGTGCCACAATATCCACACCGTGACCGTAGGCGTTAGCCTTTACAACCGCGCAAACGGGTGTTTGTGCAGTTTCTTTTATAATGTTAAAGTTATGTAACAGGGCGCACTCGTCAATCTCTGCCCAGGTTCTGCGTAAAAAATTTGCCACGATGTATCACCTCATCTTACTTTGTATTTTATCAGCCAAAGGTATAAACAAAAAACTTAATATCAACCAGAAAAAAGAGTAAAGCGCGCACACCTGACCGCTAATATTCAGCGGCATTTTGCTGTAATCCCAGACCTTGCGCTTTAGTATTATATTAAAAATTACACCAAAAATATATTCTATCGCTGTAATCAGGGCGCAACCTGCAATCGCTTTTTTTAAAAGATTTGACTTTTTCATAGCGGCAGATATTTTTGAAAGTCCTAAAAATGATGCTCCGCCGGCTAAAGCCATAGACCAATGCGTGCGACCGCGCCATAGAATTTCTATAAGACAATATCCTATAGCCCCTATACCAAAGGTAGTTAAATCACACTTTGCTTTTTTCAAGATAATCACCCAAAAATATTTTGGGTGATTATTGGGTTCTTATACATTAAATCTGAAAAGAACAATATCTCCGTCGTTCATAACATATTCTTTGCCTTCGCTGCGAACAAGACCTTTTTCTTTTGCGGTAACCATATTGCCGCCGCAAGCCATAAAGTCATCATAGGCGATAACTTCGGCGCGGATAAAGCCACGCTCAAAGTCGGTGTGTATCTTGCCTGCAGCCTGTGGCGCTTTGGTGCCTTTTTCGATTGTCCACGCTCTTACCTCGGGTTTGCCTGCGGTAAGGTATGAAATAAGGCCTAAAAGACTGTAGCATTTTTGTATCATACGGTCAAGACCCGAACGCTCAAGACCGAGGTCTTCAAGAAACATTACCTTTTCTTCATCATCAAGGCTTGCGAGTTCTGCCTCAAGCGCTGCGCAGATAGGCAAAATCTCGGCATTTTCTTTTTCGGCTGCCTCTTTTACAGCGTTATATCCTGCATTGGTGTCAATACCGTTTCTGAAATCATCTTCACTCATATTGCAAGCGTAGATTACGGGCTTTGCAGAAAGAAGGGAAGTAGTAGCCAGAACCTCGGCGTCTGTGTCGCTTGTAAGCTCTACCGAGCGCGCGGGAAGACCCTCCTCCAAGTGCGTGATAAGTCGCTTTAAAAAGTCAACCTCTGCCTGCATAGATTTGTCGCCCTTAAGCGCTTTAGTCGCCTTGTCAAGACGGCGCTGCGCGATTTCTATGTCAGAGAGTATAAGTTCAAGATTTATGGTTTCAATATCGCGAAGCGGGTCAACCGAGCCTTCTACGTGGATAATATCGGTGCTTTCAAAACAACGCACTACGTGAACTACCGCGTCAACCTCGCGGATGTTGCTTAAAAACTTGTTGCCAAGACCTTCGCCCTTTGACGCGCCTTTAACAAGACCCGCAATATCAACAAACTCAATTACCGCGGGGGTGAATTTATCGGGGTTGTAGATTTCTGCCAATTTTTCGAGTCGCTCGTCGGGTACGCTTACCATACCAACGTTAGGCTCAATTGTGCAGAAAGGGTAGTTAGCCGACTGTGCGCCTGCATTTGTTATCGCATTAAAAAGGGTTGATTTGCCAACGTTTGGCAACCCCACCATACCAAGCTTCATATATTTAAAACTCCTTATTTCTTCTGATTACTAATTTTATATTATACCTTATTAAATTTAATTTTTCAATAGTATTTACCCATTTTGTAAAAACAAAAGACTTGGCATCTAAAAGACACCAAGTCGGTATGTTATTGTTTTTTGATTAAAAACCACAGTATCGTTAAAATCTGCACAACGGCAGCTACTATAAATATAAGCGATATCTTGGGGACCGCCGCCGCAACGCTTCCTGTAAGCATAACACATAGCGCTACCGACCAGATAAGAGTTGATATAGCGGCAAGCAGATGTATCTTTTTCCACCATATACAAGAAAACACAATGCCTACTATAGCGCTTATCGGTATGGCATATATGTAAAACAACCACCACAATTTTATGTCGGGGAAAATAATTTCACAAAGGAAGAACAACACAGTCGCGACCAACCACGCAATGCCCATAGAAAGCAGGGTGATGATAATCTTGTTGCGGGTTGTCATAAGACGACGACGCGGCTTTTCGGCAATAAGGTCATTTACCGTAAGACCGAATATTTCGGCAAGCTGCACCGTAACCGCAAGGTCAGGAAGACCGTCACCGCGTTCCCACTTTGAGATTGATTTGTCTGAATAATTTAATTTTTCGGCCAGTTCAAGTTTCGTAAGACCTAACGCTTTACGGTAGTGAGCTAAATTTCTTGCAAAATATTCGCGTAGCTTTTCCTCGCTTGTGGGCATTGTGTTTTCACTTCCTTTCTAAATCCTAACTGATTATATAATATTTTTTGGTTTTCTTCAATAACAAATTGTAAATTCACTTTAAAATTTTCATAAAATCAACACTATGTTGAAAAAAAGGGGGTTGATTTTTTTGA
>JAFTTE010000113.1 GCA_017466905.1 Clostridia bacterium
GCGGTATAGCCGCCGCAAAATGAATTGTTTCATTTTGCCTTTTAGCCATTCAATAAACATAAAAGAAAATTTTAATTTTCAAATGCGAAGCATTTCAACGGCAGTTTGCCGTGGTTTTGTGTTTATTATAACATACTTCTAATAAATTGTATATAGAAATCAAATAACTATAGTGTTAATTATTTCTTAATATATTAAATCTTGTTTTTTATGTAAAAAGTGGTATAATGTAAGTTAGCACTAAAATAGATTTTTATACCTTGAACTATAAAATATGTTTTTACTTAAACTTCTATTGCAGAAAGGACAGTATTTAAAAATGGCTGATGCAAAGATTTTTAATACAGTTTCGCGTTTTTGCGCGAACACAGTTACAAAATTTTTAAATTTAATAAAAAGCTTTTTTGTTAACACATTTGAAATAACGAGCACAAAGAAAAGCAAAATCACAGGTGTGTCTATTGCTGCTGTATTGTTGTTGGTGGTAGTGTTTTTTAACGCACAGTTTACAAAGCTTGCAACAAGCGCTAAATGGTGGTTGCTATCCTTTGCTCTTGTTGCGCCGTTAATCATAGGCGCTTACACAGCTTTCAAAATAAGAATTAAAAATGAACTTTTTAGCAAGATATGGCATTTTGTTTTCTTTATGGCAATGCCTATAGTCACAATGACTATGACCGAATGTCTTAATAACATTTTTATTTACGATATGACCTACCTTGGCTTTTTCGCAAATTATATGGTTATATTGCTGTTCCAGTTTATAATTTTTGCAATTTGCGGTAGTTTCAGGGTTTCTTTACTTGTAGTAAATTCTTTATGCTACGGTCTGGCTCTTGCGCATTGCTATGTTGTTCAATTCCGCGGCACCCCATTTATACCAATGGATTTTTTAAGCATAACAACCGCCGCAAATGTTGCAAACACCTATAACTACACCCCCACACATACGGTAATAATCGGCACCCTCATCTTTATCTTTATTGTTGTTTTGGGCATAAAGATGAATACCCCAAAATACAACCTGATAACAAAAATTGTATCCCGCACTTTTATGGGTACCTTTTTCGCCTGTCTGATGTGTTTGTTTTACTTTACATCTATTTTTGCAGATGCAGGTGTTAAGCCTGACTTCTGGAATCAATCACGCGGATACCGCAACTACGGCTTTGTTTTCAGCTTTTTCTGCAATACGAAATATTTATATATGACCGAGCCCAGCGGTTATGATGCCAACTCTGTAGGTGATTATGTTTCAAGCACCGTTGATAAGGACGAAACAAATGTAATTAAGCCTACAGGTAATGAGCCTAACATTATCTGCATAATGAACGAATCTCTTTCTGATTTAAGTGTTTTGGGTGAATTTACTACAAATCAGGATTATATGCCCTTTATGCACAGCCTTACTGAAAATACGGTTAAAGGCAATCTTTACGTGCCGGTTATAGGTGCGGGTACGTCTAATACAGAATTTGAATTTATAACAGGCCACACAACTGCATTTTTGCCGTCGGGCAGTAATGCTTATATGCTTTATATTAAAAATCCGTTAGCCTCTCTTGTATCAACATTAGAAGGTCAGGGTTATTCCTCATGGGCATTCCACCCCTACTACTCAACAGGTTGGGAACGTGTCAACGTTTATACAAACTTTGGCTTTAATTCCTTTGCCTTTCTGGAAAATCTTATTGATGTATCAATTCTTAATGACTACATCAAAAACAGCGGTGACGCTGAATATCTGCAGTCGCTTATTGACACCTACTATCCTGACCGTAAAAATATGCTTACCCGTCAGTATGTAAGCGACAGTTACAACTATGATATCATTATAGATAATTACGAAAACCGCGATAAATCGCAACCGTATTTTGCCTTTAACGTGACTATGCAAAATCACGGTGGTTATTCAAAGGGCGCAAGCAACTTTGACGAGTGCATACAAATTACCTCCAGTCCCGTATATTACAACAAGGCAAGCAAATATCTGTCGCTTGTAAAGGCGAGCGATGATGCCTTTAAAGACCTTGTCGAATATTTTTCTAATGTAGATGAACCGACCGTTATTTGTATGTTTGGTGACCATCAGCCCAATATAGAGACTGATTTTATTGCATCGCTTTTGGGTGTCAACAATATCAACAACCTTACTCTTGAGCAACAGCAGGCTCGTCATATAACTCCTTTCTTTATCTGGGCTAACTATGACATTGAAGAAAAACAAATTGATAAGCTTAGCGCTAACTACCTCTCATCATATATGCTGGATATCGCGGGGGTCAAGCTGACCGAATACAACAAATATCTGCTTAAGCTGTCTGAAACTCTTCCTGTAATAGATACTGTCGGTTATATTGACTCAAACAATAACTATTATAAGTGGAGTGACACCAGCGAATACACCGAAATACTCAGCGAATACGAAAAAATTCAGTATAACGGTATTTTTGACTCTAAACATCAAAATAATGATATTTTCTTCCTTGAAGGATATACGATGCCGGAATTATCAGATAACGAGGACAACAGCTGATGCAAAACACCACTCTTTGTCACATTGAAAAAGACGGCAAGTATTTAATGCTTCACCGTATCAAAAAACAAAATGATTTAAACCAAGACAAATGGATTGGTATCGGCGGTAAATTTGAGGACAGAGAAAGTCCCGAGCAATGCAACCGCCGCGAAGCCTTTGAGGAAACGGGTCTTACACTCGGTAGATGTGACTACCGCGGAATTGTTACCTTTGTATCAGACCGATGGGAAACCGAGTATATGCACATTTTTACCTGCACCGATTTTAGCGGCGAGCTTAAAGAATGTGATGAGGGTGTGCTCGAATGGGTTGACAAGCAGGAAATTTATAATCTGCCTTTATGGGAAGGCGATAAAATCTTCTTGCGGCTTATTGAAAACCCTGACACCCCGTTCTTTTCACTGCGGCTTGAATATCATGGTGAAACACTTGTGAACGCAATTCTTAATGACGAGGTTATTATATGAAAATTTGTATATACGGCGCATCATCAAATGCCATTGACAACTCTTTTCTTGATGCAGGCGAGCAGTTGGGCAAAACCATCGCACAGAATAATCACTCGGTTGTATTCGGCGGCGGTGCCGCAGGTCTTATGGGCGCTGTAGCACGCGGATCACACAGCGAGAATGGTGAAATTATTGGCATCTGTCCGTCATTCTTTAATGTAGACGGCGCGCTCTTTACAGACTGTACCGAAATGATTTATACCGAAACTATGCGCGAGAGAAAACAACTGCTCGAAGAAATGTCCGATGCGTTTGTTATTACCCCAGGTGGCATCGGCACCTTTGATGAGTTTTTTGAGATTTACACTCTAAGACAACTTGGTGTTCACAAAAAACCAATTGTAATATTCAACACTAACGGTTATTATAACCCACTTATTGATATGCTAAGTAACGCGATCCAAAAGTCCTTTATGCCAGACACAAATATGGACTTGCTGTTTATTTCGGATAATCCACAAGAAATAATAGAACATATCGAAAACTACAATCCCGCCGACTACAATGCGGCAGAATTTAAGTTTATAAAATGAGTAAAGGCTATGCTTAGAGCATAGCCTTTTTTGTAGGGAACGGCCTGTGTGCCGTTCCGTTTTTATTTACAGCAAATATAGAAAATATCTTTTATCTCTTTATTACCGAGTTCAATAACGCTTTTTATGGTTCTTTGTCCGTTAAAGGTACAAAGGTTTGTAAGACTTTGTATTGCATCTGCATCTATGCCAAACTCATTAAGCGACGACGGCATACCAATTGACTTAAAAAACTGCGCCATAGCCTCAATTCCAGCCTCTGCCGCTTTTTTGTCGTCAGGCTCCTTTACATCCCATACTCGACGAGCAAATTGCGCAAAACGCGGAATATTGTGCTTGTATACGTACTTAGCCCACGCGGGAAACAGCACCGCAAGACCTGCGCCGTGCGCTACAGAGTCATACTCACCACTGACTGCGTGTTCAAGCTGATGCACAGGCAGCGCGTTAATCCTACCACAGCCTGTAAGGTTATTATGTGAAAGGCTTGACGCCCACATAATATTAGCTCGCGCCTCATAGTCGCACGGATTTTTCATAACAACCTTTGCGGCATTAATAACCGCGCGTAAAATGCTTTCGGCAATCTGATCGGTAATGTCCGTCGGATCGCACGGTGTAAAATAACGCTCCATTGTGTGAGCCATTATATCGGTTATACCGCAGGCTGTCTGATAGGGGCTTACAGTATAGGTAAGCTCGGGATTACATATCGCAAATAACGGTCTTATCAAATCGCTTGCAAGCCCGCGCTTCATATTTTGAGATAAATCGGTCACCACCGCCGACCAACTCATTTCGCTGCCTGCCGCTGCGATTGTCAGCACGCAACCCACGGGTAAAGCCGATTTCGGTTTTTCTTTTCCCGTTACAAAATCCCATATGTCGTAATCACTGACAGCGCCAAGCGCTGTGTATTTGGCGGCATCTATAACGCTACCGCCACCCACGGCAAGAACTAACTCGACACCCATATCTTTTGCAAGGCGCACAGCGTCACGCACAAATTCAATTTTAGGGTTAGGCTCTACGCCGCCCATCTCAACAACCTCAATATCATATTTGCCGAGTGACGACATAATCTCATCATAAAGACCGCTTTGTTTAATACTGCCCTTACCGTACTGTAGCATTATTTTTTTATAGCCGTAATCACTGATTATTTTGCCAACCTCGTGTTGCTTACCCTTGCCAAAAAACACCTTGGTTGGTGTATAGAAATCAAAATCAAGCATTCGTTTTTCCTTTCGTACAAAATAACGCCTAAGGTTTTCCTTAGGCGTTAAATGTAAATTTAAATTATTCGGCAGCTTCTTCTGCTACTTCTTCTACAACAGGTGATTCCACAACTGCCTCTTCGGTTGTTGCAACAACCTCGTCTTCAGCAACAGCTTCTTCTGCTACTTCAGGCTCAAGAAGAACACGGATAGAAAGGCTAACTCTCTTCTTTTCAAGGTCAACAGCAGTAATCTTTGCCTCAACCTCTTGACCAATGTTCAGCTCATCCTGCGGCTTTGCAACGTGCTTATTAGCAATCTGTGAGATATGAATAAGACCGTCAACACCGGGGATAATTCTTGCAAATGCGCCGTATGTAGTCATACTAACAATCTTAACTGTAACAACATCGTCAACACTATAGTTGTTCTGGAAAATTGTCCAGGGATTGTCCTCTGCCTTTTTGTAGCCCAAAGAAATCTTTTTCTTCTCAGTATCAAGCGCCTTAACGTAAACCTCAATCTCGTCACCAACTGAAACTACCTCAGAAGGATTCTTGATGCGGTTCCAGGAAAGCTCAGAAATATGAACCATTCCGTCAACACCGCCGATGTCAACAAACGCGCCGTAGCTTGTAAGCGACTTAACGGTACCTGTGATACGGTCACCTACAGCGATAGATGCCCATACCTTTTCTTCTGCCTCACGGCGAGCCTCACGAAGCACGCTGCGGATAGAGCCAATCGCTCTGCGACCGCGACCGATTTCAATAATTCTGAAATCAACCTCTGTGCCCTTTAAATCTTCAAGTGAATCGTTTCTTGAAGCGGTAGCTTGCGAAGCAGGGATAAATACGCGAACATTGTTTGAGTACACTACAACGCCACCCTTGATTACGTCGCGAACAACGCCGTGAAGCACTTCGCCCGAATCCTTGGCAGCAACTATATTGTCCCAACCTGCAATAGCATCGTAACGACGCTTTGAAAGCATTGCGGTTCCTTCCTGGTCACTGATCTTCATAATGATAAGATTGAGCTTATCATCTACCTTTACTTCGCTTAACAGATCAACAGACTCTGATGAGTACTCATCAGCTGTAACATAGCCTGTTACACCTCTGCCTATATCTACAGTGATTTCAGATGCATTTACTGCAACAACAGTACCGCACACCTTCTGCTCGCCTGTAAGGCTGTTGAGCGAAGCCTCAAATGCTTCCTCATCTGTCATTTCCTCGAAGCTTTTTTGAACAGTTTCTTCTACCTCCATCTGTTCATCAACAGGTTGTAAAATTTCCGACATGGTTTTAATAACCTCCTTTATAATACCCGCAGGTGTTGATGCACCCGCGACAACGCCAACATTATTTGCTTTTAAAAACCAATCGGCACGAATTTCTGCCGCAGTTTCTATCAAATGGGTATTTTGACAAAGAGCCGAACACACATCATATAATTTGACGGTGTTTGAACTATGCCTGCCACCGATTACAACCATTACATCGCTGACATATGCTAGCTCTCTCGCCTCTGTTTGTCTTGTTGACGTAGCACTACATATTGTATCAAATATTTTTGCATTTGTACATACTTTTTTTAAAAAAATTTGCGCAAAATCCCATTTTTTTGCGTTAAAAGTGGTTTGCGACACCACTGAAATCGGTTTTTCTTTAAGTTCTGGATGATTTTCTATAAGATTTTCAAGCTTTTCGACCGAGTCAAAAACATAATAATCACCTACACAGTGACCGATTATACCTATAACCTCGTGATGAGCCTCATCGCCAGCTATCAAAATTATATCGCCAAGAGAAGACTGCTCGGCTACTATTTTATGTATCTTTGCTACAAAGGGGCAGGTGGCATCGCACACCTTTACCCCTGTTTTATCTGCCTGCTCGTAAACGCTTTTGCCAACACCATGCGAACGGATAACAAGCGTTTCGTCACTTTTTGCTTCATCGGGTGAATTTACTACACGAACACCCTTTTGTGTAAGCTCTTCTACCATTTGGCTATTGTGAATGATAGGCCCCAAGGTGCAGACCTTTTCACCACTCTCAACCAAATCATATACCATCTGTACC
>JAFTTE010000114.1 GCA_017466905.1 Clostridia bacterium
AAGATAATTCTAAACATCACAAAATGCTACAACACTACCAATCATTGCAGAAATATTTTCTGTGGCTACACGGTATCAGAAATATATAAGACACTCTGATATTATAGCTGATATAAGGCCGATAAGCACACCTTCTATAACGAAGGGAATTCTTACAAATGCATCGGTAGCGCCAACAGCCTTCATAATACTTATTTCAAGCTTACGGTTATACATTGTAACTCTTATCGTGTTAGATACAATTACAAGTGAAATTACAATAAGAATTGCTATAATCCAAAAGCCCGCAACATAAATGCCCTGCTTTATGGCATCAATTTTTTCAGCCAGACCGTCATATGTCTGAATATTAAATACAGCATCAATGGACTTAAGCTCTTCAACCGTTTCGTCAAATTTGCTCATATCCTTCATTGTGACGTCAATTGCTGCAGATATAGGATTTTCGTCATCTTCCTCAAGGAAGGAGAAATACTCTTTATATTCCTCGCCCATCTCGCCCGTCATCTGAGCAAGTCCTTCCTCACGGGATACGTATACGGCGTCTGCGACATTGTCCATCTTTAAAATTTGGTCACGAACTGCCAAAGCCTCTTCCTCGTTATGTATCAAATAATAAGAATCGGCTATTCCATTGGCATCTTTTTTTTCTTCTGTTTCGGGCTTTTCGCCGTACAGATATGCCCAAGCATAGTCTTTAAGGTAAACCTGAACCACATTCTGCTGCTCAAGCTGGCCTATAGCCATATTAACGTTTTCAGAAATCAGAATTGCAAGACCGATAACCACCATACAAGCAACAAGCACACCGATGGATGCCAGTGACATAAGGCGGTTAGCCCATGCGCCCTTAAAGCCCTCTTTTATGAGGTATTTTATACTTCCAAATTTCATTATTCGGCACCTCCTGCTGCATTGTCAGCAACAATTCTGCCGCTGTCAAGCATAATTACACGGTGCTTAAAATCGCGCACAAGATTGTGGTCGTGTGTTACCATCAAAATCGTGGTGCCACGCTTATTAATCTCGGTAAGTAAAGATACGATTTCGTAAGACATATTGGGGTCTACGTTACCCGTAGGCTCGTCCGCAATTATAAGGTCTGGTGCATTTACAAGCGCACGCGCAAGACCCACACGCTGCTGCTCACCGCCCGAAAGTTGCATAGGCATTGAACGCGCCTTGTCACCAAGACCAACCTTACTGAGTGCCTTTGAAACCTCACGGCGAACCTCACGGCCTGACTCGCCTACAACGTGCATAGCGAAAGCCACATTGTCAAAAACATTCATTGTAGGAATAAGGCGGAAGTCCTGAAACACGATGCCCATAGTTCTGCGCAGCATAGGTACCTGCTTTCTGGGCATTTTAGTAAGATTAAAGCCGTTTACATTTATGATACCGGTATTTGCCTTTTCTTCACGCATAATAAGCTTCATAAAGGTACTTTTACCGGCACCCGATGAGCCAACGACAAATACAAACTCTCCCTTGTTTATTCGTATATTAACATCCTCAAGCGCGTGTGTGCCGCTGGGATATGTTTTAGATACGCCCCTGAATTCTATTACGGGCTCTGCGGATACTTTTTCCGCAAAAGACTCGAGTAGCTCTTCAGACATAAGAAAAAATCACTCTTTCAATTAATATTTTATAGGATTGCTCTTAAGATACTTGTTTACCATCAATGCAATTTTAAATATAATTGCGTGGTCAAATTCACGCAGGTCAAGACCTGTAATCTTTTTAATCTTTTCAAGACGGTATACAAGCGTATTTCAGTGAACAAAGAGCTTTCTTGATGTTTCTGACACATTAAGATTATTTTCAAAGAAGCGCTGAATTGTAAACAGGGTTTCCTGGTCAAGATTTTCAATAGAACCGCGCTTGAAAACTTCTTTCAGGAAGGTTTCACAAAGAGTGGTAGGTAGCTGATAGATAAGTCTTGCAATACCAAGATTATCATATGAAATAATTGTTTTTTCTGTATCGAACACCTTACCTACCTCAAGAGCAGTCTGCGCCTCTTTAAATGATTTTGCAAGATTTTTAAGATTGTTTACAGTAGTACCGATACCGATAACAGTGTGAACATAAAACTCACCCGAAAGCGTGTCGGCAATTGATGAAGCCAGATTTTCAATATCCTTGCGGTCAATATCAGGCTTTGTTTCCTTAACAAGCGCAATATCGGTTTCGTTTATATTGATAACAAAATCCTTGTTTTTTTCAGGGAAAAGATTTTGCAAAACTTCGTAAACCGAAACATCGCTCGCATCAAGATTACGTATAATTATAACAGTGCGCGCAACATCACTGTCAAAATAAAGCTCGCGCGCTTTGATATAAATATCACCCGGCAGAATATTGTCAAGAATTATATCCTTTATAAAATTACCGCGATCGTATTTTTCATCATAATAATTTTTAATATTAGCAAAAGCAACTGATATAACAAGTGCGTATTTATTACAAATAATATCTGTGCCTTCGACAAACACTGTGTAGTCGGCGCCCTGAGAAGATATAACTGGCTTAAAGGTGTATCCGCCATCAGTGAAGCCCTCGGCAACAGGCAAAACCGCAACATCAAGCTGCTCGCCTATACGACCAAGCTCGCTACAAGCAATTATAACATTGTTTGCATCCATAACACCGAAAGTCTTGTCTATTGCATCCTTCATCTGATGAATTACAGCCTGAAATAATCTGTTAGACATAATAATTACACATCCTTTTTGAAATTTTATTACATACACATATATTTTACACTAAAATCTAACATTTTGCAAGTAATATAATTATAAATAGCGAAAAGTTTACATAATTTATACATTCTTTATGCAAACAGTAAAAATAAAACCGTTATCATACTGTGTTTCATAGTGAAATTCATTTGAAAAAGCATCAATTGAAGCAGCAGACACCAGCGAAAGACCCAACATTTTTATGGTTGCCTCTTTTCTGGTAAAAATTTCGATATATCGCATAGATAATAAATCGCTGTCTTGGTTTACATAAAAATTTTCTTTTTCATTGAAAAACTTATACTTCTTCCGAGATTCTATATCAGTTATTTTCTGGATATCGACACCGATCGGTTCATCACTAAAAGCACATACAACACGCTCATCACAGTGCGAAATGCTAAAAAAACAAAAGTCGCAAAGCGGTTTTCCGTGTTCATTAAAGGTTATATCAAAATTTGTTTTACCATAAAGCTCATACGCACCGCGATAAAGTAATAATAAGCCTGCGAGAGACTGCATTTTTTTGTAATTTGATTTTTTTTTGTTAATTTTTGTCTTTATTGCATAGTTAAGCAGACTATACACCTTTGTATAGTCTGCTTGCGTAAAATCTGTAATTTTTGCAAAATAAAGCTTTATCATTTTATTTCGGCATTATCATAAAGATATTCTAAAACAATGTCCTGAACGGCATAGCTTTCTGCAATAACTTCTTGTTCTACATCCTGACTTTCTACAGTGCTTTCCAAAAGTTCAAGACCCTCTGCGTCCAATATATAGTACATTACCATATTTGTTTCCATCATTGAAGGAACCATCTGACTGGAAATTTGAGACTTGTATTCATCTACACTTGAACCGTTAGCAACCAAGAGCTCCTCCAAGTCAACATCATAAGAGGTCTTATATGCATCAACATAAAATTCAAAAATAGCATCGCATAGCTTTTCGCTATCCTCTGCAGGATAATCAGTAAATTTGGCAGCTTCACATACCGTATCAAGAATATAGGTCTTCACAGCGCGTTCGTTTATATCTGCAATGTAGTCCTCTGCCGTGTCAAAATCCATTTCGCTGTAGGCTTCTTCCTCTGTCATAGCCTTTTTTATGTAATTAATTTTACAAGTGAATATAGCCTCTTTGCCTGCAAGATCAGGATTATTAGTATAAGGATCAGGAAATGTTGCGGTAACATCCTTGGTTTCACCTACAGCTACACCGATAAGCTCTTCCTCAAAGTCGTCGATAAAAGTACCTGAGCCTATCTCGAGGTCTGCACCTGTTGCAGTACCACCCTCAAAAGCAACACCGTCAAGCTTACCCTCATAATCAAGGTTTACAATATCACCGTCTGCAACGGTGCCCTCGTTAACCTCTTTATAAAGACCGTAATCTTCAATATCAAGACTAAAAATCTCGTTATAATAATCGGCATATTCGTCGCTGTTAGTGTCAACCACTATGCCAAGATACTCGCCTACCTCAACATAATTTTCAAGCTTTGCCTTACTGTAAAGCAAACGGTTTTTGCCACAGCCTGTAAGTAATGTCATCATTAAAACTGTTGTGAGTAAAATTGCTGTTATTCTTTTCATTTTCGTCACCCTTAATTATTATAAAATTTTTGGTATCTAAAATTGCAAGCGTGGTTTAAAAGAAAATTGTTCACAGTGCCGTTTTGACGTGAGGGTGCTGTATATCAATACCACCCCTCACAAAAGGCGGTGCTGTGGACGATTTTACTTAAACCTGTAATTCGCCTTTTGAGGCGGCTTTAAGATAAGCGTTTATAAAGCCATCTAAATCGCCGTCCATTACGGCATTGATGTTGCCTGATTCAAATCCTGTGCGATGGTCCTTTGCCATAGTATACGGCATAAACACATAGGAACGGATTTGTGAACCCCAGGTAATTTCCTTTTGAACACCCTTGATATCCTCGATTTTTTCAAGATGCTCGCGCTCTTTTATTTCAAGCAATTTGGATTTTAGCATACGCATTGCCTGTTCACGATTCTGGAACTGGCTTCGCTCGTTTTGGCAAGCAACCACTATACCTGTTGGTATGTGTGTAAGTCGCACGGCAGACGAGGTTTTATTGATATGCTGACCGCCGGCACCCGAAGAACGGAAAACGTCCATTTTGATGTCCTCTTCGCGAACCTCGATATCCATATCGTCGGTAATTTCAGGCATAACCTCAAGAGATGCAAATGATGTATGTCTTCTTCCCGAAGCATCAAATGGCGAAACGCGCACAAGACGGTGAACACCCGATTCGCTCTTTAAATAGCCGTATGCGTTTTCGCCCGAAATCAACATTGTAGCACTTTTCAGACCTGCCTCATCACCGTCAAGGAAGTCAAGCACCTTAACCGAAAAGCCGTGACGCTCACTCCAACGGGTATACATTCTTACCAGCATTGACACCCAGTCCATAGCTTCTGTACCGCCCGAACCTGCGTGAAAAGTAAGCAATGTGTTGTTACCGTCGTACTCACCTGTAAGCAGAGTGCCAAGCCGCAGTGAAGAAAGTTTGCTTTCGAGTTCATCAACAGATGCTGTAAGCTCATCCACCATT
The DNA here is from genome assembly GCA_017466905.1 of Clostridia bacterium. Classification (GTDB taxonomy): domain Bacteria; phylum Bacillota; class Clostridia; order Oscillospirales; family Acutalibacteraceae; genus UBA737. The sequence goes on from JAFTTE010000114.1 coordinate 5,332, forward strand.
GACTCGTCGCCCTCTTCGTCCGCCATATCAATAAGGATTAGCAAATCGTCATAAGAAGACGCAATGTTATCATATTCCTCTATCTTATTTTTAAGCTTACCTGTCTTTTGAACAACAAGCTGTGAGTTTTCGATGTCATCCCAAAATCCAGGCGCCGCCTGCTTTTGCTCTAGCTCTTCAATTTCGCGGGTAAGCTTGTCATAGCCTATTGCGTCGCGCAAGTCTTTTATCTCTTGTTCGTTAGCCGTAAGCCTCAATTTTAACTGCTCAAATTCAAGCATTTATTTTCCTCCAAAGAGTTTATTTTGTAAGCACGTATGCGTGCCATTCCTCACGCGTAAGGCTTTCACTAATTGTAAAACCGTGTTCCACTGCGGCGGCTTCAACCTCGGCAGCGCGCATATCAATTATGCCTGATACAATAAGTATGCCGTCAGCTTTCATAAAGTCAGCTACATTCCGGAAAAGTCTTATTACAACATCAGCAACAATATTTGCGCACACAATGTCATATTTACCGCTTATTTTATCGGCAAGGTCGCCGACTAAAAACTCGGTTTTGTCACTAACACCGTTAATTTCGGCATTGGCAATTGCGGTTTTAACCGACTGCGCATCAATATCAACACCAATTGCCGACTTTGCCCCAAGCAAATCTGCCGCAATAGCAAGTATACCGCTACCCGTACCTATGTCGAGCACGGTTGTATCTTCGTTTACACTTTTTTCAAGAATTTCAAGACAAAGTGAGGTTGTCGCGTGAGAACCCGTACCGAAAGCGACACCTGGGTCAAGACTGATAACAGTACGACCATCGCGGTTATCATACTGTTCCCAACTTGGACAAACTGCTAATTTCTCACCAATCTCAAAGGCTTTGAAATACTTTTTCCAATTTTCGTTCCAATCGGCATCGTCAACAAGCTCACAGTGTATCTCGTTTTCTATTCCGCAAGCGGTAAAACGCTCGCGCAAATATGAAACTGCCTCAACAGCGTTATCACTTTCAGCAATATACATATGAATTATAGAATGAGTTCTGTCCTTGTTTACAAGCTCGTCATCAATAAGGTCAATATGCGCGATTTCTTCGGCGTCTGCCTCAAGATTTGTGTAATCTTCAATATAAATTCCGTAGGGCACGGTCATATTTGCAATAGCCGCTGCCTCATCGGTTTTGTCAGTAGGCACTTTAGCCGTAATTTCGGTCCAATCCATTTTAACACCTCGAAAAATTATTATATCATAAACTGTGTAAAATTAAAAGAATAATTTTATATTTTCTTGTGTTGCGATTACAGTTCCCTGCACCATACCGCCACGACCGCCGCCTCGAACAGTTAACTCACCCTTAAATTTGTTAAAAAATTCCTGAAGCTCTGTGTCCTCACCGCAAATTGCAAAAGAGTAATTTTCATTGTTTCCCGAAAACGCACCCTTAATTCCGCCGTATGTTTTATGTAACTTGTCGGCAATAAGCTGCAAGTCTTTTGTGTCACAGTTATCAACAAAAAGACAGTTTGCGTTCTCATCCACAGCAGCAATGGTAAGTTCCGATATTTTCTTTTTAAATTCGTTTATCTTTTGCTTTTCAAGAGTATATTTCTCGTCTAACTTTTTAACAGCATCCGCCGCACTTTCTTGTTTTGATGAAAGCAATGCCGATATTTGTGATACATTTTCATACTTTGTACGGTAGTCATAAAGCGCAAATGCCCCGCATTTTAGCACAATGCGAATGCCTCCGCGCATACGCTCGGTATCAAGTAGTTTTACAATCCCGATTTCGCCTGTGTTTTTAACATGTGGCGCGCAACAAGCGCAAACATCGGTATCTTTAATATTTACAAGACGCACCGCACCGTCAATTTCCTTTTTACTGCGATAATCGGTATTTTTTAGTTCTTCTTCACTTGGATAATAAGCGTTTATCGAAAGATTTTGCCAAACCTTCTGATTTGCAAGATACTCTATCTCATTAAGTTGATCACGTGTAAGTTCTTTGTCAAAATCAATTGTTACAAGGTCTTCGCCCAAATGAAAACCTACGTTATTAACACCAAAAAGCGCGTGCGCAATGCCTGATACTATATGTTCACCCGTATGGTTTTGCATAAAGGCAAAGCGACGGTCAAAGTCAATTTTTCCCTGAACCTTGTCACCCATTTTTAACGGTTTATCAGTATAGTGATATACTATGCCATTTTCAATTTGCGCATCAAAAACCTTAGCGTCATCCAAAACACCGATATCGGCAGCCTGTCCGCCACCCTCTGGAAAAAAAGCGGTTTTATCAAGCACAACCATAAAACCGCTGTCACACGGTTTACAATCCAGAACTGTGGCTGTAAATTCTTTTATATACGCGTCTTTTTCGTAAAGCTTTTCGGTCATCCTAATTTCTCCAAAATAATGTGAGCCACCTTGTAAATATCACCTGCGCCCATAGTGATTATTAAATCGCCCTCATCGGCACTATCAATCATTTTTGTTGCCAGTTCATCGTAATCGGCAACAACGCACGCGTCAGGCAAGTTATCGGTAACATCCTCCGATTTTACACCGTAAACATTTTCTTCACGCGCAGCAACAATAGGTGTCATAAACACCTTGTCGGCAACCGACAGAGCACTTATCATGCCGTCTTTTAAAAGCGCTACGCGGGAATATGTGTAGGGCTGAAAAACAACGATAACCTTTTTATAATCAAGTGTTTTTGCCGCCTGTAAAGTTGCCATCATTTCAGTTGGATGATGCGCATAATCGTCAACCACTGTAATACCCTGCGCCTCACCAATAAACTCAAAGCGTCTGCCGGCACCCGTAAAGCGTGCTATGGCATCGGCGATTCCCTGAGGCTCTACACCCATTTCATAACATACCGCAAACGATACCAAGCCGTTATAGATATTATGTTTACCGGGCGCGTGCATCTGGAGTTGACCCACCTTTTCGCCACGACACATCACATCAAAGCAAAAGCCGTATTTGCCTGCCACGATATTTTGCGGATAATAGTCATTATCAGTATTAAATCCGTATGTCACTATCTTTGAATCTATGCAAGATACTACATTTTTAACACGCTCATCATCGCCGTTTGCATAGCAGATTTTACCCATTGACACAAACTTTTTAAAGGAGTTTTCGAGATTTTCCATAGTCTTAAAATAGTCCATATGGTCGTCGTCAATATTAAGCAAAACGGTAATATCCGGTGAAAACTGCAAAAAGCTGTCAACAAACTCACAAGATTCACAAACCAAGGTTTCTGAGTCACCCACAACACAGGATGAATCTGCTATCGGCAGCTTGCCGCCGATAACTGCGTTAGGATTTTGCTTGTTAAGTAGCAAGATTTGTGTTATCATAGAAGAAACGGTAGTTTTGCCGTGCGTACCGCTGACACCTATTACGTTGTCATAACAACGAGTGATTGCGCCAAGCAGCTGTGAGCGCTCCATTTTTGAAACACCTGCTTCATCTGCCGCAACCATTTCGGGATTAGTAGCAGGAACAGCCGCAGAGTACGCCACCAGATCAGCGCCGTTTATATTATCGGCAGTGTGTTCGCTATAAACGGTGATACCAAGGCTTTTGAGGCGCTTAACATTAGCGTTTTCGCTTCTGTCAGAGCCTGTTACCTTGTATCCGCGTGACAGCAAAAGCTCGGCTATAGGGCACATACCGCTACCGCCGATGCCTATCATATGGATATGGCTGGCATCTAAAAAAGATTTATCTTCACCAAGTTGTTTTTTCATAAAAACACCTCAAACAATCATAGTTATTTATATTATACTATTTTTTATATAAAAAATAAACCCCCTTTTTAAGAAAGGCAAATAATATGAAGTTTAATTTACCGCAAAACATTAAGTTTGTACTTGATACCTTAATAGCAAACGGACACAAGGCCTATATTGTAGGCGGTTGTGTGCGTGATTTGCTGTGCGGTAAAGAGCCTCACGACTATGATATAACCACTTCGGCTCTACCTGAAGAAACCCAAGCCCTTTTTGAAAAAACAATCGCTACAGGTCTAAAACACGGTACAGTCACAGTAATAATCGACGGCGAACAAATAGAGGTTACAACATTTAGAACAGAAGGCGTATATAATGACAGCCGACATCCCGACGGCGTTAATTTTGTACGTGATGTCAAAGAAGATCTATCTCGTCGGGATTTTACCGTAAACGCTATGTGCTACAATAACAATGAAGGTTTAATTGACTGTTTCGGCGGTCAGAAAGATATTAAAGCCAAAACTCTTAAAGCGGTCGGTGATGCAAAGACACGCTTTAATGAAGACGCCTTACGAATACTGCGGCTGTTCCGCTTTGCCGCAACACTCGGTTTCGGGGTAGAAAAACAAACCTTTGATGCGGCGATAGAGTGCGCGCCAAACCTCAAAAACATAAGCGCCGAGCGAATTTTTGTAGAATTGCAAAAAGTGGCCGCAAGCAATAATCCTACTGCTCTTTGTCCGCTGCTTGAAACCAATGCACTCAATAATTATTCTTTAAAAAATGCCGACTTTAGTAATATATCAAAACTTGAAGAAAAACAAGATTTACGCGTCTTTGCCCTGCTTAATTTAACAAGTTATGATTTACAAAACACGCTTGACAGTTTCAAATGCAGCAATAGTTTTAAAGATTACTGTTTTAAAATGAATTACCTATCGCAAAATATTGTGGATGATAATAAAATCAGTATTAAAAAGGCTTTAAATTTTGCAGATAAGGATATTATCTTTGATATATTGCGCTATTACCGCGATATATTAAATATTGATATTTCACGCCACAAAGCGTTACTTGATGAAATTATAAAAACCGGAGAGCCATATAAAATATCACACCTTGATATCTCAGGTAAAGACATAACATCACTTGGCTTTGACGGTAAGGCGGTTGGTGAAAAGTTGGAGTTTTTGCTGAACGAGGTTATAAAAAAACCATCACTGAACAAACGCGAAAAACTTTTAAATTTAATATGTAACTAAACCGATAAAAGCGCCATAAAATGTATTGAATTACAGTTTATGGCGCCCCAATTTTTTACGGTAGTGTGAGTTTTATGAACATATTGATTATAGGCGGCGACCGCCGAATGAATATCGCAAAACAAGAGCTTGAAAAACAAGAGCTTGAAAAACAAGGTTACACAGTAAGCAGTCTTGGACTTGAAAGTAGTGATAACGGCGAAATTAAAGAGGCAGATGTTTTATTGCTTCCCGTACCGACAACGCGTGACGGTAAAACAATTTTTTGCCCTGATACTGACAAAAAAATACCGCTTGATGCTGTATATCAGGCAAAAGAAAATGCTTTGATTTTAAGTTGTGGCTACAGTTTTGAAAATACAAACTATATTGATTATTTAAAGCTTGATTCCTTTTGCTTGCTTAACGCTGTGCCAACCGCCGAGGGCGCTATCGCAAGAGCAATAAACGATACGCCGTTTTGCTTATGGCAATCAAAGGTACTGGTCATTGGTAACGGCAGGGTTGCAAAAATACTTACCGACAGGCTGGTGGGTCTTAAATGCGATGTCACTGTATCGGCAAGAAAAGCGTCGGATTTTGCCTATCTTGACGCTTTGGATATAAAACGCATTCACACACGCGATGTACCGCAGGCAGCAGAGCAATTTGATATTATTTTCAACACTATTGACGTCACTCTTTTTGACGATATCAGCAAGCTTAAGGATTGCTATTTATATGACCTTTCCACTAAAGGCTGCATAGATTTTGAAGCAGCGCAACAACACGGTATAAAGGCGGTAAAATTGCCTGGAATTCCAGGTAAAATCGCGCCCACTACTGCCGGCAAAATCATAGCGCAAACAGTAAATGAATTGATTGGAGAATGGGTATGCAAAATATAAAATTAGGATATGCGTTTTGCGGCTCTTTTTGCACAATAAACAAGTCCCTCGCTGTACTTAAAGAGCTGGCAAAACAGGATATTGATATAACACCGATTATGAGCGAAATCACCTACAGCACCGACACCCGCTTTGCAAAGGCAGACGAATTCAAGAAGGCTGTAGAGGAAATATGCGGCAAAAAAATTATACACACAGTCCCCGCCGCCGAGCCGATTGGACCTAAAAATCTGCTTGATATAATCGTGGTAGCCCCCACTACAGGCAACACAATTTCAAAAATTGCGCTTGGCATTACCGACACCGCGGTTACTATGGCGGTTAAGGCACATCTGCGCAATAACAAGCCCGTGGTACTTGGCATTGCCACAAACGACGCGCTGGGCGCTACGGCAAAAAACATAGGACTGCTGCACAATACCAAAAACATCTACTTTGTCCCCTACGGTCAGGATGACCCGCACAGCAAAAACAATTCGCTTGTATGCGATTTCACACAAATACCGCAGACGATTGAAGCAGCTTTACAAGGAAAACAAATTCAACCTGTGATCATGTAAAAAGCTCGGGCTTTTAGCCCGAGCTTAATTTTTACTCTATACCGAAATAGCGCGCTGCGTTGTTATAGCAAATATCCTCTACTATCTGACCGAGTGTTTCCATATCTGCGGGGTATTCGCCGTTTTCTACCCAAGTACCAAGCACATTACAAAGTATGCGTCTGAAATATTCGTGGCGGGTATATGATAAGAAACTGCGAGAATCGGTAAGCATACCGACAAAGTTGCCAAGGAGTGACAGGTTAGCAAGAGATTTCAGCTGTGTTTCCATACCTGATTTGGTATCGCTGAACCACCAAGCCGAACCGTGTTGAATTTTACCTGCCGCTTCAGTACCCTGGAATGCGCCGATAACGGTATCGATCATCTCGTTATCGTGAGGATTAAGTGAATAAACAATAGTCTTTGGTAACAAATCGTCAATAGCGAGAGCATTTAAAAGACCTGTAAGCGCTTCACTGCAAGGACGGTTTGAAATGGTGTCAAAGCCTGTGTCAGCGCCGATTTTAGCAAACATTGCTTTATTGGTGTTACGCTGAACGCTGTAGTGAATCTGCATTACAATACCGCGTTTTGCGTACTCTTTTCCAAGACATACAAGTATAGCGGTCTTGTATATATCTGCTTCATTTGCTGTGATTGCTTCGCCCTTCATCGCTTTCTGGAATGCGGCTTCAATTTCTTCATCGGTACCAACTGCAAACGGAATATAATCAAGACCGTGGTCGGTAGCCTTACAGCCCATCTCGCAGAAGAAATCAAGGCGCTTTATAAGAGCGGCCTTAACATCAGCAACGCTGTTGATTTCCATCTCGGCGGCAACAGCCAATGCCTTTATGTAATCGGCAAAGCCTGCCTTGTCAATATTAACCGCTTTATCGGGGCGGTATGACGGAAGCACCAAAGCCCCACATACACCCTCTTCGGCAATCTTTTTGTGCCATTCGAGTGTGTCGATCGGGTCATCGGTAGTACCTATCATTTTAACATTTGATTTCTTTATAATATTGCAAGCCGACATATCGTCCGACTGTAACTTTTCATTACAAAGGTTCCAGACCTCTTCGGCAGTTTTAGCGCTTAAAATGCCGTCATAGTCAAAATAACGCTTAAGCTCAAGATGATTCCAGTGATACATCGGGTTACCAATAGCGCGTGGCAGCATTTCGGCAAAGCGTAAGAACTTGGTGTAATCGTCAGCATCACCCGTAATCTCGTTTTCGGGCACACCGTTGCTGCGGATAAGGCGCCACTTGTAGTGGTCGCCACCAAGCCAGATTTCAGTAATGTTTTTAAACTTTTTGTTCTCATAAATCTCTTTGGGATTTATGTGACAATGGTAGTCAATAATCGGCATTTTTTCGGCATAATCGTGATAAAGCCTTTTTGCCGTTTCGTTAGTCAGAATAAAATCATCGTGAATAAAGCTCATAGCAATATCTCCTTAAAATTTTTACTGTAAACATTATACAATATGCAAATTGTTAAAGCAAGGATTTTTTATAAATATAAAAGGACAACCAATGGTTGTCCCTACGCAGTAAAATTATAGTAATACCGTAGGGGCGAGCATTGCTCGTCCGTAAGATTCATTCCTGTAATTCAAAAAGTTTGGTGTTATATATCTCAACAATTCTGTTATCAATGATAAGCAGATAAAATTCATCACCGATTTTAGAAGAACTTACCATCTGGTAATAATCGTATTTATTTTTCTGGCTGAAATTGTAATGCGTATCAAGTGGGAAAATATATTTCTTATGCTTTGTAAAATATAAATTTATAGTTCCCCTGAAAATCCAAAACGGTAAAATCGGTTTTGATGCCAAAATTGCCATTCCGCCACCTGTTCTGCCTCGAACACGGTAGGCATCTCTCATGTCGTATGCTTTATCAATCGCTATATCAAAACGGTCTTTTTTTAGTTTTAATATCATTTTAAAATAACGCACTATTATTGCCACAAAGAATATTGCAAAAATTGTCACAATTGCGATTGCAGTAGATATATTTAAAATTTGTCTTGGAATATCGCTAAATAAAAACATTAAATGCCAACTTAAAACAGCAAATGAAAAAAATAGCATAAAGAAAATAATTTACAATATTATACCACAAAAAACTTTTTGTATCTTTTTTGATTACTTCTTTTGTCAGAATTTCTTTGTTCCACAATCTCAATCTTCCAATTTAAAATACTGTGTATTGTATATGTAAAATATCTTTTTCTTAACTAAAATCAAATAAAATTCATCACCGACTATAGATGTTTGTCGTAATTTAAAATAATCCATCGGATAATATTTTGAATACTTGTAAAAGGTAGCGCCGGGTTCGGGCAGCAAATATGCTCCGTGCTTTTCAAAGCAAAAATATCTGCGCGACATTATCATTTTAAAGCCAGTAAATCGATCGGTTACTATGGTATATTCAAGTGGATTTGCATTACGCCGCATATTAAGGCGTATGATATACGCTAATATGCCGACATCAATCGCCAAAAGCAAAAGAGCAAACCCCAGCCCAACTATATCTTTTATCAAAGCAACACAAACAATAAAACATATCATACAAAAAACTAATGCCAAACACATATAACCTATCAGTTTTTTGTATTCATTCTTAATTTCTAATTCAATGACTTCTTTTGTCAATACTTCTCTTTTGTCTTTTTCTCTCACAATATCACCTGTTATTCTTGCAAATCAAAATGCTTTGTGTTATATACATAAACCACTCTGTTTTTTATAACAATCACATAAAACTCATCGCCAACTTCGGCCCAACGGTATACCGCCCAATGCTCCATACGGTATTTATCCGACCAGCGATATAATTTGCCTTCAGGAATATAAAAATTTTTGTGCTTTGCAAACTGTAATCTGAATAAATAGTGTGCGCCTTTATTCATATGCATAGCAAGTTGAGGATAAAGAAAAACATATGGTATTCTATGGTCGGGCTGATACTCATGCTCGTACTCGGTAACATTAAATTTATGTCCGCCATCTTTTTCAGAATATACAAGCTTGTCTATCACTATGTCAAACTTACCTTTTTTCACCAAAAACAAATACGATGCAAGTTTATAAATGCTGTGTAGTAAATGAAAACAGCACACGCTCACTACAATTAGAAAAGCAATACCAACTATATTAAATAACGATACCCCAACTTGAGCAAATTCTTCTGAACGCGCACCTTCTTCCCGAAATATCAAAAAATAAAGAAACACCAATAATGCAGAAGGAATAGCCACTGCTATTCTTAAAAACATATTTTTAACATAAATGGATGTCAATTCTTTTTCCACTATGCCTTTTGTCAGAATTTCTTTTCTGTTTTCTTTTTCCACAAAAATCACTACCCTCTAAAAGCTGTTATTTTAAGTTTATCAGAAATAGACCAACCTGTCAAGCAGTGTTACATAATTGTAATAAAGTAATAAAATTTAAGCACCTGCCATATCTCTATAGCAAGTGCTCTAACATTAGTAATTGTGCATTATGCATTGTGAATTGTGCATTAGTAAAGTATCTTACCCTCGGCAACCTTTTTAAGATGCTCGCCATAAGGTGACTTACCATACTTTTCAGCCGATTCAATAAGCTTTTCCTTGCTTATCCAGCCGTTTTTGTAAGCGATTTCCTCTACTGCAGAAATCTGAATACCCTGACGGCTTTCAATAACCTTTACAAATTCGGTAGCTTCAGCCAGAGCGTCCATTGTGCCGGTATCAAGCCAAGCGTAGCCGCGACCGAGTGTTACAACGTTAAGGGTATCATCCTCAAGATACAACTTGTTAAGGTCGGTAATTTCAAGCTCGCCGCGAGCAGAGGGTTTAACCTTTTTAGCCATTTCAACAACACGGTTGTCGTAGAAATACAGACCTGTTACACAGAA
>JAFTTE010000115.1 GCA_017466905.1 Clostridia bacterium
CGCTTTTGTTTTCAAAAAGTATAAATACATAACGGTTATGGTGGCAGTTGTTTTGTTTGCTATTAGTTTATTTTTTCAATTTAATCAGATTGAAAAAATAAACAAATACGATAACAAGCAGGTGAACGGCAGATTTTTGGTCGTATCTAAGCCAACACCGTATGAAAATTTTAATACAATTACCTTAAAAGCAGTGGATGCTGATACCTTACCCAAAAACACCAAGTATTTAGTGTTTGATTATGACCAGACAAAACTAAAGATGGGTGATATTATTGACGCTACTTTAAAATTGAGCGCCATAGAGAGATACGATGAATACAGGCTCTATGATTACAGCAATGGCATATATGCTACCGCAAGTGTTAAGGAGCTTGAAAAAACAGGGGATTGCAATAACTTTTACAAGATGGCTGGTAATATTCGCTCTTATGTAAAAAATACAGTATCCTCTTATTTTAAAGGCGATACAGCAGGACTTTTGATTGCGCTTACCATAGGTGATAAATCGATGCTCGGCGAAAATTTTTTGCTAAATGTAAAAACCACCGGCATCAGTCATGTTATTGTAGTTTCAGGTATGCATCTGTCAATTATAATGATGGCGGTATTCTGGTGTGTAGACCGACTGTTTTATAATAAATATATACGTAGTCTGTTATCGGTTGCAGCAGTTGTGTTAATTTCGGGCGTTTGCGGTTTTACAATGTCGATATCAAGAGCAGGGGTTATGTTTATAATTGCGGGTCTGGCACCTGTTTTTAACCGTGAAAACGATTCGCTTAGTTCTCTGCTTACGGCAGTTACAGCGGTGCTTATCGGCGCGCCGTTTGCTGTTGTTAACATATCGTTTCAATTATCGGTATTATCAACGCTTGCAATAATTTGGGTGTTGCCTTTTTATTACAGGGTTATAGTTGAACGGTTTAATATATCGTCAAAAATTTTAAAAACCGTAATCAGCATAGTTTTATGTTCAATTTTTGCTATGATTTTCACATTGCCTGTGACTATAAAAATCTTTGGATATGCTTCGGTGGTGGCACCGATTACAAATCTTGTTGTAACATATCCTATAACAATAGCGCTTGTATTTAATATATCAGCGCTTGTTTTATCGGTTGTACCTATAATTGAATTTTTAAGTTATCCGCTATTGTGGATTGCGGGCTTGTGTTCGCGATTTATGGTGTTTTTTGTTAACAGCATAGCAAAACTACCTATAACCGTTGCAGTTCTACCCAAAAGTGCGTTTGGGTGGTCTTTACTATTAATTGCAGCGGTTATCGGCTATATGTATTTTTACGAATTAAAAAAGAAAAGAAGTGATTTTAATGCCAACAATATATGAGGACGAATTAAGACGCGATATATCAAGCGGACGTTTTGCGCCTATATATATAATCTACGGCGATGATTCATATCTGAAAAATCATTACAAAGATACATTGGCAAAAAAAGCTTCTGACGGAGATCCGTTTTTTAACCTTCAAAAATTTGAGGGAGATTGTGATTTACAAGAGGTTTTTGATGCTGTAAATCAGTTTCCTATGATGGCGCAGCGTAAGACGGTTGTGCTGTCTGACTTTGATTTTGAGCACTGTGCCAAAAGTGATTTTGATCGCCTTTTAGAACTTATTTCAAACGCAAACGACACCTGTGTTCTGATAATTTGCTTTGATACTATAGATTTTGATGCCAAAAAAGGTGCTAAAGAAAAAAAGATATTAGCTGCAGCTGAAAAGATGGGTGGTAAATGTGCCGAAATAAATCACCGCAGTATTACTGCTCTCGTTAAAATGCTGTCTGACGGCGCAAAAAAACGCGGCTGCAATTTCGGGGAGATTGCAGCACGGTATTTAATTGAAATATCGGGAAACGATTTAAGCACTCTGCAAAATGAACTTAATAAGCTTTGCGCCTATGTGGGTAGCGGAGATATTTCCAAGGAAATTGTAGAGCAAATTGCGGTAAAATCGGTTGACGCTTCGGTTTATGAATATGTAAAACAGATACTAAACGGTAACGTATCAAACGCACTTAAAATGCTTGACGATATGTTTTTTATGCGCATAGAGCCGATGATTATTTTAAGCGTTGCGGCGTCAAGTTATGTAGATATTTACCGCGCATATACTGCCAATATCAAGGGTGTTAAAAAAGCGGATATTGCCGCCGACTTTAAGTATCCTAAAAACAAACTGTTTTTAATTGACCGTGCTATACAAAATCTTAAAAGCTTTAACAGTGCAAAATTAAGGTTAAGTCTTGTCAGCCTTGCCGAAGCCGATAAAGCGCTTAAAAGCTTTGGCGCAGAGCCGCGCACCGTGCTTGAGCAATTGACGGTAAAACTTGTGTATATTATCGCAAAGGGTGAAGCAGTTGATTAAACTAAATCAGGCTGTAATTGTTGAGGGAAAGTACGATAAAATTACCCTTGAAAATATTATAGATGCTACAATACTCACCACAAACGGTTTTCGTATTTTTAAAGATAAGGAAAAACGCGGTTTAATAAGACTTTTGGCAGAGCGTCGCGGCATAATTGTAATAACCGATTCGGATAGTGCGGGTGCGGTTATACGTTCGCACCTAAAGCAAATTTGTCCTGAGGGCACTATCACCAATGTCTATGTGCCGCAACTTGCCGGTAAGGAAAAACGTAAGACCAAGCGTTCTAAAGAGGGATTTTTGGGTGTTGAGGGTTTAGACCGCCAAACACTTATTGACGCTCTTGCCCGTAGCGGTATAACAGGGGAAATTTGTCAACAAAAAAGTGGCAAAAAAATCACCAAAACCGATATGTACGGGTTAGGACTTTCGGGTGGCAAAAACAGTTCCGCGTTGCGTGATGCTTTAGCGGTGTATTTAAAACTACCACAAGGTTTGTCATCTAACGCATTTTTAGATTGCTTAAACGCAATATTCGATTATGATGAATTTTTAAAGGCGGTGGAATTATGGCAGCAAGAAGAGGACAAAAGGTAAAGCTGCTTTATATTATAAAGATTTTGACCGAGCTTACAGATGAGGAGCATCCCTTATCCGCAACCGAGATTTGTGAAAAACTTTCGGCTTATGGCATAACTGCCGAAAGAAAGGCGATATATGACGATATCGAGTGTCTTATCGCTTTTGGCTATGATATTATCCAGACCCGTGTGCCCAAAAGCGGCTACTTTTTAGCAAGCCGTGATTTTGAACTGCCCGAGGTGTTTTTACTTGGCGATGCTGTGCGAACTGCAAAGTTTATCAGCGAAAAGAAAACCCGCGAGCTTACTTTTAAGCTTGACAGTCTTTTAAGTAAGCATCAGGCAAAGCGTAATATCAGCGCTATTTATATTGACAGCAGCAATAAAACAAAAAACGAAGAATTATTTTATAATATTGACCGCATAAATACTGCTATTGAAGAGGGTAAAAAGATTACCTTCACATACAGCAAACGCGTTCTGCGCGATGGCAGGCAGATTGCGACAGAATCAAAAACCCGCATCGTCAGCCCATATGCTATGACATGGCAGTTTGACTATTACTACCTGATAGGCAACTATGAAAAATACGATAACCTTATGAATTTGCGTATCGACCGTATTCATTCGGTAGAGATTTTGGACGAGCCTATACGCCATTTCAGTGAGGTCAGCGATTACCGCAATACATTTGATGTTGCCGACTATACCAAAAAGCTTTTCGGTATGTTTGGCGGCAATATGCAGGAAATAAAACTTCGTTGCAGTAATAAAATGTTAGAGCAGGTAACCGACCGTTTTGGAGATAAAATTTTTATCACCAATGTAACCGACACAACCTTTGAATTTACCGCCAAAGCCGCCGTGAGTGATGCCCTTGGCACGTGGATTATGAACTATGGCGCCGATATTGAGGTCATAACTCCTACCGAACTTCGCGAAAAGATAAGGGACAGGGCAGAGAAGGTTTTAGAAATTTACAAAAAGTAATAAAAAACACTTGCAATTTGCAGATGTTTATGATATAATCTATCGGCTACTGTAAAGGTGGCAGAAAATATTACACACATTCCGTTTTATGCAGGTAGAGGTGTGACCGCTGATACAAGGTCAATACCGCAGGCTTTACGGGATGGAGGAAAAACCTCAGGAGGAAAAAACTATGGCAGTTGTAGCAATGAAACAACTTCTTGAAGCAGGTGTACACTTTGGTCACCAGACAAGACGTTGGAATCCGAAAATGGCTGAGTACATTTTCACAGAAAGAAACGGTATCTACATTATCGACCTTCAGAAGACCGTTAAGAAGCTTAACGAGGCTTATCTGTTTGCTCGTGACATCGCAGCAGCAGGCGGCGATATCCTTTTCGTAGGTACAAAGAAACAGGCTCAGGATTCTGTTAAAGAAGAAGCAGAGCACTGCGGTATGCCCTATGTTAACGCTCGTTGGCTTGGCGGTATGCTTACAAACTTCAGCACCATCCGCACTCGTATTGCTCGTCTTGAGCAGCTCCGCGCTATGCGTGATGACGGCACATTTGACCTTCTTCCTAAGAAGGAAGTTGCAACCCTTACTCTTGAAATTGAGAAGCTTGAAAAGTTCATCGGCGGTATCCAGAATATGAACAAGATCCCCGGCGCACTTTTCATTGTTGACCCCCGCAAAGAGAGAATCGCTGTTGCTGAAGCAAAGAAACTCGGTATTCCGATCATCGCTATCGTAGACACTAACTGTGATCCTGACGAAATCGACGCAGTTATCCCCGGTAACGACGACGCTATCCGCGCAGTTAAGCTCATCGCTGAAACAATCGCTGCTGCTGTTATCGAAGGCAGACAGGGTGAAGAAATGGGCACCGCTGCAAATGATGCTGAAGAAGTAGCAGAAGAGGCTACCGAAGAAGCAGCTGAATAATTTTAATTTAATACTACTCTAAAGGAGATATATATCATGGCTTTTACTGCTAAAGACGTTCAGGCTTTAAGAGAAAAAACCGGTTGCGGTATGATGGACTGCAAAAAAGCACTTGTTGAGTGCGACGGCAATATGGATGCAGCAGCAGACTATCTTCGTGAGAAGGGTCTTGCATCTCAAGCTAAAAAAGCAAGCCGTATCGCTGCAGAAGGTACTGTTTGCGCTATCTGCGAAAACGGCGTAGGCGTTGCTGTAGAGCTTAACGCAGAGACCGACTTCGTTGCAGGCGGCGACGAGTTCAAGGAATTGGCACTCAAGGTTGCCAAGGTTATTGCAGCTCAGAATCCTGCTGATGTTGATGCTCTTAACGCTTGTGTAGAAAACGGTCAGACCGTTGAGGAAATGGTTCAGGAACTCTTCCTTAAAGTTCGTGAAAACATCAAAATTCGTCGTTTTGTTCGCTTTGAAGGCAAGGTTGTAAACTATGTTCACGCAGGCGGCAAAATCGGTGTTCTTGTAAAATTTGAAGGCGACGTTGCTGATGACAACGCTGACTTTATCACAATGGGTAAAAATGTTGCAATGCAGATTGCAGCTATGAACCCAAGCTATCTTGATCAGGCTTCTGTTCCTGCAGAGGTTATCGAGAAAGAAAAGGAAATCCTCATCGCTCAGATGAAAGAGGATCCCAAAATGGCTAACAAGCCCGATGCAGTTCTCGGTAAAATTGTTGAAGGTAAAATTGGCAAGTACTATAAGGAAAACTGCCTTGTTGAGCAGGCTTTCGTTATGGACGGCGACATCAATGTTGGCAAGTATATTGCTAACTGCGCTAAAGAAATCGGCGCAGACATTAAGCTCGTTGACTTTGTTCGTATGGAAAAGGGCGAAGGCATCGAAAAGCGCGTTGACGATTTCGCAGCCGAAGTTGCAAGCATGGTAAAATAATTTAATAAAACCAAATTTAAACAGCGTTCTGTAAAAGAGCGCTGTTTTTTTATATAAGTATTTGCTACAAAGTTATTGCATTTTAAAATTAAAAGGTGTATAATATACACTGTATGATTGGGTGCATTATGCCTAAAAAAAGAGGGATAGTTATGGAATTTAAACCTTTTGAAAAAAAAGTGTATCTTTCTTCGCCGACAATGCACGGTGAAGAACTTGAATACATAACCGAAGCATATAAAACCAATTGGATGTCTACGGTAGGAAAAAATATTAACGAAGTTGAGCGGATATCGAGTGAATATATCGGATGCAAGGATGCTGTTGGTCTTTCTTGCGGTACTGCGGCGCTTCATCTTGCTTTTAAACTCGCTGGTGTAAAATCAGGGGATAAAGTATTTTGCTCTGATATGACTTTTTCTGCAACTGTTAACCCTGCGGTATACGAAGGCGCAGAACCCATTTTTATTGACAGTGAATATGACACATGGAATATGGATCCTGTAGCGCTTGAAAAAGCATTTGAATTGTATCCCGATGTAAAGGTTGTTATACTTGTTAATCTTTACGGTACTCCTGCTAAGCTTGATGAGATAACCGCCATTTGTAAAAAGCACGGTGCTATTTTAATAGAAGATGCAGCCTAGTCATTGGGCGCTACATATAAAGGAAGACAAACTGGTACATTTGGTACATATAATGCAATTTCTTTTAACGGTAATAAGATTATTACAGGTTCTTCGGGTGGTATGCTCTTAACCGATGATATTGCCGCCGCTAACAAGGCGCGCAAATGGTCTACTCAAAGCCGTGAAAATGCGCCTTGGTATCAGCATGAAGAGGTTGGTTACAACTACCGTATGAGCAATGTTATTGCAGGGGTTATCCGTGGTCAATATCCACACCTTGATGAGCATATTGCTCAAAAGAAAGCCATATATGAGCGTTATAAAGAGGCATTTAAAAATTTGCCTGTGCAGATGAATCCTTTTGATGCAGAAAACTCGGTTCCTAATTATTGGCTTTCTTGTATGATAATTGATAAGGACGCTATGTGTAAGCAGGTTCGCAGCGATAATGAGTCTTGTTACATAAATGAGGTAGGTAAAACCTGTCCTACCGAGATTCTTGAAAAGTTAGCAAAATACAATGCAGAGGGCAGACCTATTTGGAAGCCTATGCATATGCAGCCGTTTTTCCGAATGAACCCATTTGTTACAAAAGATGGCAACGGCAGAGCCACTACAAATGCATATATCGCAGGCGGCAGTGTAGCTGTTGATGAAGATATTTTTGCTCGTGGATTATGCTTGCCGAGTGATAACAAAATGACACCCGAACAGCAGGACAAGATAATCGAAATAATTAAAAGTTGCTTTTGAGGTTACATATGTACGCTAAATATTTTAAAAGAGTAATTGATTTTACATTATCGTTAATAGCGCTTATTGTACTGTCACCAATTTTGCTGATCCTTATAATTGTTACTGCCATCGCTATGAAAGGCAATCCTTTCTTCACACAGCAAAGACCAGGTAAAGACGAAAAGATATTCAAACTAATAAAATTCCGCACAATGACCAACGAAAAAGATAAAAATGGCAATCTTTTACCCGATGATGTAAGACTTAACAAATTTGGCAAATTCTTGCGTAGCACTTCCCTTGACGAACTTCCCGAGCTTATCAATATATTAAAAGGCGATATGTCAATTGTTGGTCCCAGACCGTTACTTGTAAAATATTTGCCACGCTATAACGATGAACAACGGCGCCGACATAGTGTGCGACCTGGCCTTACGGGTAATGCACAGGCAAACGGAAGAAACGCGCTTTCTTGGGAAGAAAAGTTTAAGCTTGATATAGAATATGTTGATAATATCAGTTTTGCATTTGACGTAAAGATTATTTTTGATACTGTAAAAGCAGTATTAAAGCGCGATGGAATTTCATCCGAAACGTCAGAAACTATGGAAGAGTTTATGGGAAGCGAGGCAACCGCTAAATGAAACAGTTAATTATTATCGGTGCCAGTGGTCACGGTAAGGTTGTTGCCGATATTGCCAAGATAAACGGTTATGAAAATATTTTATTTTTAGATGATAATGACAAAGCGTTTGAGTGTGACGGTTATCGGGTTGTAGGAAAAGTTAGTGAATTTGTAAATTTTGATGATGATTTTTTTGTTGCTATAGGCAATGCAGGCACACGTCAAAAAATACAATTGCAACTTGAAAATGCAAATAAAACAGTTGTAGCACTCGTTCATCCAAATGCTGTAATTGCTGATAATGTAAAAATTGGAAAAGGCACAGTTGTTATGGCAGGAGTTGTTATAAATCCCGCTACAACAATAGGTAAAGGTTGTATTATAAATACCTGTTCATCGGTTGACCACGATAATGCAATAGGTGATTATGTTCATATTTCAGTTGGAGCTCATACGGCAGGCACTGTAAAAATAGGCGACAAAACCTGGCTTGGTATAGGTGCAGTGGTTAGTAACAATTTAAGCATTTGTGAAAATTGTATAGTTGGCGCAGGTGCTGTGGTTGTAAATAATATAACGGAGTCGGGAATTTACCTAGGTGTTCCTGCGATAAAAAAAGAATAAATACACTGCAAGAAAATTCTAATGATTTCTTAAGTTAGGAGGACAGAAATATTTATGAAAAAAATATGCTATGTTGTTACGATTTCATTAACAATAAAATCCTTTTTTGTAAAGCAACTTCAATATCTTTCTGAAAATGGTTTTGATGTAACTGTTATTTGTTCTCCCGATGATTCATTGCAAGATATACTAGGTTCCAAAATTAAATTTGTTCCAGTTGCTATGCCGCGAGGGATTTCTATAGGTGGCTCAATAGCATCAATTATAAAATTAACTTCTATTTTTAAGAAGCAAAAGTTTGATCTTATTCAATATTCTACGCCTAATGCTGCGTTTTACGCATCTATTGCGGCTAAAAGTGCCGGTTGCAAGGTCAGAAATTATCATTTGATGGGTTTTCGGTTTCTTGGGGCATTAGGTGTTGCAAAAACAATTTTAAAATGGATTGAGAAGACTGCATGTAAAAATTCAACATCGATTGAGTGTGTCAGCAAATCTAATTTAGAAATTGGTATAAAAGAGGGGTTGTTTCCCAGAGAAAAGGCAACTGTAGTATGGAACGGCAGTACAGGCGGAGTCGATCTGTTGAGATTTGACTTTTCGAAGCGTGAGCGGTGGCGTAATGAAATACGAAATACGCTTGGATACAAAGAAGATGACTTCATTTACGGTTTTGTTGGCAGAATTACTAAAGATAAAGGTATCAATGAACTGCTGACGGCTTTTCTTAATTTGAAAGATGATAGCAAATTACTTTTGGTAGGAGATATAGAAAAAGAAAATCGTTTAGATAACGCGTTGTTAAAAACAGCACATAAAAATAATAACATTCTATTTCATGGCTTTGTTTCAGATATTGAACGTTATTTTGCAGCTATTGATGTTTTGGTGCTTCCAAGTTATCGTGAAGGTTTTGGCAATGTTGTAATTGAAGCAGGAGCAGTTGGAACACCGTCAATAGTCAGTAATATTCCTGGACCAATTGATGCAATTGAGGTTGGAAAGACGGCACTGGCGGTTGAAGTTGGGGATGTGAAAGCGCTCGAAGATGCTATGATAGAAATATATAAAATTGATTACAAAACAGCAGGACAAAATGCAGCGTATTATTGTAGGGACAAGTTTGATAGCAATATCTTGTGTGATAAGATTGCAGAGCGAAAGCGATATTTACTAAGTATATAGAGGTGTAGTTGTGGGGATTTTTAAAAACCTTTCCAGTCGAAAAAATGTATTGAATACAATAAAAACTAAAAGCGGCTATATTGCTGTAGATGATGAATTAAGAAAAACCATTCAAAATTCGTTGCTTGAAATGCTCGTAGATATAGATAAAGTATGTAGTGAGAACCAAATTGAATTCTTTTTATGTGGTGGTTCATGCTTGGGTGCCGTTAGGCATAGCGGATTCATTCCATGGGATGATGATGTTGATATTGCAATGACAAGAGAGGCTTACATGCGTTTTGTCGAAGTGTTTGAATCTAATATGTGCGATAAGTATATTTTAAATGCGCCAAATTATTCAAAAGAATCGATATCACGCTTTCCAAAAGTGCTGAAGAAAGACTCTGTATATATAACCGGAGATACAACAAATATTGATCTTTGTAAATTATATATAGATATTTTTTTGTTAGAAAATGTTCCCGAAAATAAATTTGTGAGAGCGGTAAAAGGCATACTTTGCAACGGTTTGGAATTTATATCCGGACAAGTGCATTTTATACGCTACTCAACAGTAGACGAACGAAAAATGTATAAAGAATACGATGCAGTTAGTTATTATATCCGTTTGTGTATTGGAAAATTATTTTCATTTCTTAGTGTTTCAACATATAACAATTTGGTAGATAAAGTTGTTCAATACAAGAATGAAAAATCAAAATTGTATGGGTTTCCAACAGGAAGAAAGCATTATTTTGGAGAAATATTACCAAGGGAAACGTTTTTTCCATTGATTCGACTGCCTTTTGAAGGTTATATGATGCCTGTTCCCGAAAATTATAAGAGATATTTAAAAAATTTGTATGGCAATTTTATGCAGATTCCGGATGAAGATAAACGCGAGCATCATTACATAAAAAAGATACAACTGTAACTTGATAAGGAGATTATTGTAATGGAAAACAAAGACATATTATTCAGTGTTGTTGTTCCAATATATAACATAGAAGAATACTTAGATGACTGCATAAAAAGTGTTTTAAATCAGATATATGGTTTTTTTGAATTGATATTAGTTGATGATGGCTCAACAGATAATTCATTTGAAATATGTGATTCATATGCAAAAAAGGATAAACGAATTAAAGTAATTCATAAGACTAATGGTGGTTTGGTTAGCGCTAGAAAAGCAGGTGTTGCAGTAGCCAAAGGCGAATATGCCGTTTGTTTAGACGGCGACGATTGGATAGCTAAAAATCATCTTCTTGAGTTGTCCAAAGTAATAAAAGAATATTCGCCAGATATTATTTGTTTTAATCATATTGAGGTGAGCTCTGATAAAAAGATTGAAAAAACAATTCCTTTCAGAAAAGGCTATTATTCTAAGAAAAACATAGTTGATGAAATATATCCGCAACTAATACATACAGCCAAAGGAACTACATTTCCACCAACTATTTGGGCTAAGGTTTATAAAATGGAACTTTACAGACAAGAGCAACTTAGCGTTGATAATCAAATTAAAATCGGCGAAGATGTTGCTTGTACTATTCCGTGTATTGTCGATGCGAATAGCATATATATTTTAGATAAAAGCCTATATTATTATAGAAGAAATAATATATCTATGACAAAGAATAAAAAACCATTTTCGTGGGATGTACCAGAGTTAATAGAGTTACATCTTAGAGAAAGAATAAAATTTGATGAAGCTGATTTTCAGGAGCAGATAAGCAGACGAACAGTTCACGCGCTTTTAAATGTTGTTAAAACGCAGTTTTATAGGCATGATCGCTATTATAGCTTGGCTAAAGAAATAAATAGCCAGTTAATGAGACCTATATATAATAATGCAATCGACAGTAGCCATTTTTCACCATTCACTGCTCTTGGATTTTTTCACTTTTGTTTAAAACATCGATTGATTTTTCAAATCTATGTTTTATCGACTATAAGATGATAAAAAACAATAGAAATGAGTATAACTATGAATAAAGAATTAAAAGAAATTATAAAAGAAGATAAGCGGTATTATTATGGAAATTTTAAAAAATATATTGCAAGAAGAATAACTAATAATCCAGTATATCGAATGGGAAAATATATTATCGTTTGCAGAAAAGCGGGCTATTATCATTTACATTCAAAAACGCTTTTAGATAAACTTCTTCTTGTTTATTACACAAGAAAAAAGAATGTTTTAGGTGAAAAATTAAATATAGAATTTGGTCCGAGCGAATTTGGCAGACGAATCAAAATTTATCATTCAAATATTGTTGTTAACGCGGGCGCAGTTATTGGTGACGATTGTGAACTTCATGGTAATAACTGTATTGGTAATAAGGGTGCAGGGTATTCTCCGTTTGATGCACCTGTTATAGGAAATAATGTAGTAGTTGGTGTCGGAACAAAAATTATCGGAAAAATAAATATTTGTGATAACGTAAAAATAAGCAGTATGTCATTTGTTAATTCAGATATTAACGAAGAGTATGCGTTATACGGCGGAGTGCCGGCACGATTTATAAAAAGTTTAACAGTAAATAACTAAAAAAGGAAAAATCTATGATTGTAACTTTGTCTAAATGGGGGAGCGTATTATTATATTTTATAATTTTTTCCCTTTCATCCAATACGGCGCGGCGAATAAAAAGCAATAATAAATGGTTGCGAGTTTTATTAATCGCATTCTTTCCGGTGATTTTTGGAGGCATTAGATATTATGTTGGTGCCGATTACAGCGGTTATCTTGCACAGTTTAATGAAGTTATCTATTCACATCAATCTATCGCTTCATACTTAAAAACATACAGTTTTATCAATGATCATATAGGGATGTTTTTGGTTCAGAAATTCTCAGCAATTTTTAATTCCAGTTTTGTTTATTTTACAATCACTTCTGCATTGCAATACATACCTGTGGTTATTTATTTGTGTAAGGATTGGGATGACAGTAATAGCAATAGCAAGCTTTTATCCTATTCGCTGTTTACTTTTTTATTTTCTTTTTATCCGTTTGGATTTGCGGCTATTCGCCAGGGAATTGCGATGGCATTTTGCTTATTATCGTTATCTTATGTATATGAGCGAAAACCCATAAAATTCGCCATATGTGTTTTAGTTGCTACAATTTTTCATTCTACAGCACTTGTGTTTGTTCCTATATACTTTTTGTGTAGTAAAAGTGGCACGATAACATCTTGGAAGAAAGTTTTAGTTATTTCTATTGCATTTCTTGCTATTTTTGAAATAGATTTTATTATAGCAAGTGTCGGTGGAAGATATTTAGGTTATCTTGATTCTGAGGTAGAAGGTAGAAATCTTATATTCTGGATGTATTTGTTCTGGTGCATTATTTTCTTGGTTTTCAGAAAAAAATTAGTAGCATTAAATCCGAAAAATGATTTGTTAATAATTATGTTTACTATAGGAACAATTTTTCAGATACTAGGATTTACTAATGCTTTCTCGAAGCGTATCGGCGAATATTTTCTGGTCTCTCAGTGTATTTTAATTCCTCAATTGACTTGCGTATTTACTAAAGATAGTCAAAAATTAGCGTGGTTTTTATTAGTAATATATCAAGTAGCAATATTTATTTTCCAATATGCTATTTTAGGGCAATCGCAAATTTTACCATATTCATTTATAATTTAAAGGAAATATTATGAAAAAAATTTGTATTTTACAAAATGATCTTGCATTTGGCGGAACAGATACTTTTGTTTTAAATCTGTGTCAGGGACTTATCTGTGATAATTATGATGTAACAGTCGTTTTATCAATCGACAAACAAAAGATAGCTTTAAGAGAAAGCGAATTAACTGATTTAGGTGTAAATATAGTTAAAACATCTTCTTTACAAGGCGGATTAAAAAGCAAATTAAAACATTTAGTTTTGCTATATAAGGAGTTAAAAAAAGGAAAATATGATGTTTTTCAAACTAATATTGACCTTTTTAACGGCCCACAAATGTTTATTGCTTGGTTGGCTAAAATCCCTGTCAGGGTTTGTCACTCTCACAATTCACAGCAAGGTCGCGAATTAAGAGAAGGTCGTACTTTTTCTGTAAAATTATATCAAGGCATTATGAGGTGGCTTTGCTGGCAATTCTCAAATAGGCGCTGTGGCTGTTCGAAGGCGGCTTTAGATTTTTTGTTTGGTGATAAATGGAAAAAGGACCCTAAGGCAAGAGTAATACATAACGGAATAGATTTATCAGAATACAGTAAAAAATTTGATTTTGAAGAAAAGAAACGTGAATTAGGACTCACAAACACCTATAATATATCAACTGTCGGGCGTATTTCTTTTCAAAAAAATCCTGAATTTTTGCTGGAAATATTCTATGAATTATCTAAAATCAGAGGCGATGTCGATTTAGTTTGGTGCGGTAAAGGTGAATTGGAAAGTGTTGTAAAAAAACAGATCAATGATTTTAAATTAGATAACAGAGTTCACTTATTAGGTACAAGAAACGATATTCCTGAAATACTATGCTGCTCTGATGTGTTTTTGTTACCCAGCAGATTTGAAGGCTTAGGAATAGTTTTAGTAGAAGCGCAGGCGGCAAAGTTGCCGTGTATAATGTCTGATGTTATTCCAAAGGAAGTGGATTGCGGTTTGTGTTTATCGCTTTCATTAGAGCAGTCCGCAGAGCATTGGGCTAAACAAATCAGCAATATTCTTGACGGTAATTGCAATTTGGATATTGATAGAGAAAAAATAGATGAATATTCTATTGAGCATATGATTAAAGAAATGGAAGAGGTATTTGAATAATGGCAGATAAAAAGCGTATTGTTTTTGTAAATTTGCATTCGGATTGGATGTTGCTAAAAACAGCATCGGTGTATATATTTAAATATTCTGCTGCTGTTAAACACGGATACCTTTTTAAATATTTGATCGAACACCCTGAATATGAGATATGCAGTTATATCAATGATAAAGGTTTTTCGTGGCTCAGAAACGATAATTCTGTTTTAATGCGTTTTTTACGCCTGTTTCGTTTTGCGGATCATAGAAAAACATTAAAAGTAAATGGTATTCCCAAAAAAGATATTACGGTGCTAAAAGATATTTCTGATATCAGGCAAGATGATATCGTTATACTTTATAACGTATGTCAGGATAATTTTTATGGTATATCAGATGTTGACGCTTTTAAGGCTTTAAGTATGCTTCATTTTCATGGTAAAGCTCAAGAGAATGATATTATCAACGCTGCAAACATTAGTTGCTTGGTTGGCGAAGTTAATCTTGAAAAAAGCTGCGAGTTATATCGCAGATATTACCATATTGACAAGCCTTGGGTTGTGCATCCTTTTGTATATGCCGAGCGTTTTAAAAACAAAACGCCATTTGCTGAGCGTAAAAATATGGCATTTGCAACAGGTACAATCACATATAAACTCCACAAAGAATTTGTTGATACCTACGGTGACCCTTGCGACCAGCCTACACGCAAACAAATTAAAGATAATTCCGATTATTTTAAAGATACAATTTATTGCACAAGCAGTGATTATCTTGAGGATAATCCAGGCAAAAAAATTAATGAAAACGATATTTTCCCTGTAAAACTGTATAAAAAGATTTATAACCGTACCCATGTCGGTAAACAAAAAAAATACTTTTCTTTTGATATGGTTGAAGCCTTTAACAGCTACAAGATGTGTATTGTCGGCGAGGAAATTCTCGGTATACCGGGTATAGGTTTTGTTGAAGGTATGGCGTGCGGTTGCGCATATATAGGACTTGATATTCAGCCATATCGCGATTGGGGATTAATACCAGGTTTGCATTACATTACTTATGATGGTACGATAGAAGATTTAAGACGAGTTATCGAGTACTATCAGGCAGACGAGCATCAGGCTGAACTTGAACAAATTGCAAAGACAGGTTGCGAATACGTTAGAACACATTTTAACGGAAATGCAGTTGCTGAAAAATTGATTCATGATTTAGAAAAGCAACAAAAAATTTGGTTTGAAAATTCTTTTGCAGAAAAGAAAGGATGATTTTTGAAAATGGATAAAATAATTGATGTTGTAATACCGAGTGCAACGCTCGTTCCGGAACAATTGAGAAACATTGGAAATTTCCCGGGAATTATCTATCCAATTAATCAAAAAATCGTATTCGATTATTTATATGATCAGTACAAAAATATTTCAGGTAATATTGATATTATTTGTTACCAGGAAAAGGATAAAATCTACCGTAGATTATCAGCATATTGTGATAGTAAAATTTGTATAAAAGATTTAGATGTTCTTGATGATTTAGGACATACTATATATTTTGCTTTAAAAGATAAAAAAAATACGGTTATTATCAATTTTGCAGATACAATCATTATGGATGAAGAAATTCCTGTTGACAATGATGCTATATTTTATTCAGAAGACTATATGTCTGATGTTTGGACTTTTTTCGAAATTAAAAATGGCATTATCACAGCTATATATGATAAGGAAAATATAATTTCGAACGAAAAGAAAAAACTATTTACAGGTTTGTTTGTTATTAAAGATTGTGAATTGTTTTGTGATTGTTTAGAAAAAGCATTTAATACAAAAAACGATTCAATGAGTACTTTTTATTTTGCATTGTATATGTATAGCAAATTAAAAAAACTTACGGCTATCAAAGTTGAAAACTGGTTTGATATTGGTCATGTAGATACATACTATAATTCAAAATTAGAAGTAAGAGCACGAGAATTTAATCATATTGAAATTGATACAAACAGAGGCTTGTTAAAAAAAACAAGTGAGGATAAAGAAAAATTTATTGGTGAAATTCTTTGGTATCTCAAACTTCCGACAGATATAGAATATGTAAGACCTCGAATTTTTGGTTATTCCACCACCTATGACAATCCATATATAGAAATGGAGTATTATGCTTATCATACAATTCATGAATTGTTTTTATATAGTGACCTAAATTATCATCAGTGGAATGATATATTCAGAAGAATTAAGTTTGTTATTAATGACTTTGAGCGTTATTCAGTAGAAGACCATGAAATTACATCTGCTTTAGAAGAAATATATTTAACAAAAACACTAAAGAGATTGGAAAAACTCAGGAATAATGTTAATTTTACCAGTTTTTTTGATAATAAAATTGTAATTAATGGAATTGTCAACCATTCTTTAAGTGAGATTATGGATTTACTAAAGAAAATTATTCCACAAACGCTGTATGATGTTAAAAAATTTAATATCATACATGGTGATTTGTGTTTTGCTAA
>JAFTTE010000116.1 GCA_017466905.1 Clostridia bacterium
AAACCGAGCATAAATCTTGTTGTAAACAAACGAACTGCTGCTTCTGTAATGGTTTCTTCCGTAACAAGACCCTGCTCATAGGCATTCATCATATGAAGATATGTTGACCGCCGCGGAATATTTTAAATCAGAATACAGTAGCCTCATCAACTTTAAAAAACCGCAAATTAATATAACACGCGGTGATTATAATATTTATAATCAGCAATCGTATAGTATTGAGTTTTTTGACGGCAGTGGTGACCTTGTACAAGATATTATAAATTATAATTTTAATCAAGTAGCTTTCTACTGCGATGACGATGGTAATATGGATATGATAAGGGTTTTTAGTCCTGATTTATCAGAAAAAATTGGCGATTACCCTATCATTACCACAGATGAAGCTACGCAATTATTGGCAAGCGGCAATTTTATTACAACAGTACCATACAAATTTCCCGGTATGGAATATGTAAAAAAGGTTGAGCTTGTTTACCGCAGCACATATTGGCTTGACAACACTTATATGCCGTATTATAAGTTTTATGTTGAGTTGCCCGAATTAGAAAATCGTTTCGGATATGGTCTTAAAAATTACGGCGCATATTATGTCCCTGCGGTTGAGAGTGAATATATATCAAATATGCCTGTGTGGGACGGTAGTTTTAATTAAACAAAAAAGGAGCGGTTCGTTTTTGAACCGCTCCCGCTTTATTTTTATCTTATTTACGTTTGCTGAATATTTTATTAAGCACAACTGTGATAATAATAATTACACCTATAACGATAAATATTGCAATCATACCCGAAAGCATATATTTAAGATTATCAATAAAAGCCATTGGGTTAAAGGTGCTGAATATGCTAAGCAAGTTATTAAACATAATACATTACCTCCCGATTACATAAAGAAGCTGAGGATAAGACCGCCCGCTATAACCGAAGCAATCTGACCCGAAACGTTAACACCGATAGACTGCATAAGCAAGAAGTTTTGTGGATCTTCTTTAAGTCCCATTTTATGAACAACTCTGCCTGACATCGGGAATGCCGAAATACCTGCGGCACCAATCATTGGGTTGATTTTCTTGTCTTTGGGTAAGAAAAGGTTAATAAGCTTTGCAAACAGAACGCCGCCCGCTGTATCGAAAATGAAAGCAAAAAGGCCAAGACCTAAAATAAGCAAGGTGTTGAAATTAAGGAATTTGGATGCTTCCATCTGGCAAGCGATTGTGATACCAAGGAATATGGTAATAAGGTTTGCAAGCACTTTTTGAGCAGTTTCTGAAAGTGAGTTAAGCACACCGCATTCACGGATAAGGTTACCGAACATAAGGAAACCGATAAGTGAAACCGATTCGGGAGCTACTACACCTGCAACAACTGTAATAACTATCGGGAACAAAATCTTTGTAAGGCGGGAAACCTCTTTTGCCTGATATGGCATTCTGATTAGGCGTTCTTTCTTGGTTGTGAGAGCCTTGATAACAGGGGGTTGGATAATGGGAACGAGCGCCATATAAGAATATGCCGCAACCATTATAGCGCCTGTAATGTCACTGTCTGCGCCTAAAAGCTTGTTGGCAACAACAATTGCTGTAGGACCGTCTGCCGCGCCGATAATACCGATAGATGCAGCTTCGGGTGTGGTAAAGAACATAGATGCTAAGCAGAAGGTAAAGAATATACCAAATTGAGCCGCCGCACCGAAAATCATAAGCTTCGGATTGGTAAGAAGCGGACCAAAGTCAATCATCGCACCGATACCGATAAACAAAATCAGTGGGAATAACTCGTTGGCTATACCTGCGTTAAAAAGTGTGGTTAAAGCGCCTTCTGCTATAACCTCGCCCGTCTCATTAAAACGCGTTATAGCGCCTGAAGAAGGAATATTAACCAGAATTGTACCAAAGCCCATTGGTAACAAGAGTGTGGGTTCCATATCGTGACGGATAGCAAGATAAATAAGCACGCCGCCAATTACCCACATTACAAGATACTTCCAGCCGCCTGCTTCGGCAAATGCCGAAAGATTTTCAACAAGGAAGCTGAGTTCTTTAAGGGTGTTCATTAAAAAATCCATTTTTTTGTGTCCTTTCTTTGTTTTTGTGGGAATAAGAAAGACTTTTACTGCATAAAAAGCAGTAAAAGTCTCGTTACAAAACTAAAGAGTTTTGGGCACAGTCCGGAATTTCTTCGTGATGACGAACCGCGCCACAGCATACGCTGCACACTACTCCCTTTCACTAATATCTATTTTAAGAAAATTTTAACAAAAGTCAAGTAAAATTTATAAGGCTGACGGAACACTGATTCCGTCAGCCTGAAATTATGCTAAATACTTTTGCTTGTAAAGTGCATACTGTTCTTCAAAACGCGGGTCGTTCTGCTTAATGTCGCGAAGCGACTCGTGAATATTCATATTGTTTTCCGAAGCATCTATTACACGAATAGCAATATTTGAACAGTGGTCAGCAACGCGCTCAAAGTTGGTGGTAAGGTCGTTTAATATAAAGCCCGACTCTATAGAGCAGTCACCGCTTTTGAGTCTCTTTATATGACCGTCGTGAAGTTTGAGTATAAGCTTGTCGACAACCTGCTCAAGCGGCTCTACCTGACGCGCGGCGGCAATATCGTTGTTGATAAACGCATTGCTTGCAAGGTCAAGTATTTCGGAAATAGCTGCGGTAAGCTGTGTCATATCCTTGCCAGCTTCTTCTGTAAAACTGATTTCTTTATCGCGTAGCTCTTCTGCCGATTCAAGAATGTTAACACTGTGGTCAGAAATTCTTTCAAAGTCGCCTATAAGCTTAAGCAGCTTTGTAATCTCGGCGCTCTCGTTTTCACTTATCTTTTGTCCGCTAAGTTTTACAAGATAGGTGCCAAGAATGTCTTCAAGGTGGTCAACCTTTTCTTCGCTTTCGCGAATTTCGGTAGCAGCCTTTACATCACAGCTTTTAAGAGAAGCAATACTCTGTTTTAACGCGCCTACAGCATTTTCAGCCATCTCGAGTGTAAGGGTATTACAACGGTCAAGCGCAATAGCGGGGGTAACGAGCAACCTTTCATCAAGTTCTGCGTTAACGTCCTTTTTGTCATTATCGGGCACAAGACGGATTGCAAGTTTTTCAAGCAGACCCGACATAGGCAGCAATATTGCAGTACAGATAACATTGAATATTGAGTGTGCTATTGCAATGCCAAACGCGCTAGCCGACTGGTCAAAGAGCGGCACGGTAAACACATTAGAAACTATTGTAAAGCCTGTAAGGCATATTATTGTACCAATTATATTAAAGCTTAAATGTACAAGCGCGGCTCTGCGGGCGTTTTTGTTGGTACCGATTGATGAAATAAGCGCGGTTACGCAGGTACCGATGTTTTGTCCCATTATAATTGGAATAGCCGCACCGTAAGAAACGCTGTCTGTTGATGCTGCAAGAGCCTGTAAAATACCAACCGATGCCGAGCTTGACTGAATAATACCTGTAAGAATTGCACCAACCAACACGCCGAGTATCGGGTTTTTAAAGAGGAGGAACAACTGCTGGAATTCCGGTATGTCTTTAAGACCTGAAACGGCAGCAGACATTGTGTCCATACCAAACATCAGTGTTGCAAAACCTAAAAGAATAGTACCTATATCCTTTTTCTTGCTGCTTTTTGAAAGCATACACATTGCAATACCTATAAGTGCTAAAATAGGTGTAAAGTTTGACGGCTTCCACATAGCAATATACCAAGCGCCGCCGTCGATACCGCCAAGACTTAATATCCAAGCAGTAACTGTGGTACCTATATTAGCGCCCATAATTACGCTGATGGCTTGTCTGAGTGTCATAATACCCGAGTTTACAAAGCCTACAACCATAACGGTAGTAGCCGACGAGCTTTGAATAACAGCCGTAACACCAAGACCTGTTAAAAAGCCTGCAAATTTATTGCTTGTAAGACGTCCAAGCAGGCTGCGAAGCCCGTTGCCTGCACTGCGCTCAAGCGATTCGCCCATTACATTCATACCGAATAAAAACAGGCATAGGCCGAGGATAAGTTCTAACACTTCACTAATACCCATAATTCACCTCATAAATATAAAAATATAGTATTTACAAAAAAGAACACAATGTTAACTATCTTAACATTGTGTTCATTATAACATATATTTTTGCGTTGCGGTGTTAATTCTATGTTAATCTTTTTGTTCGTCTGTTTCGCCTTCGTTATCGGCTTCCTGGGCATCCTGTTCGGGTTGCTCTGCAACCTCGGAGCCTGCCTCTTCAAAGGCTTCATCGGCGAAGTCATTTAAAATAAAATCATTGTTTGCCATCGGTATAAACTCTTCTTCAAAGTCATCATTTTTTGCCGAGGTAATTTTAACTATAAAAAGTATAGCCACCACTATTAATATTATAGCTACAAGCACAATAATCATAAATACTGCTTTACCCGTGGTGTTCATATTGGTAAACCAGGCAAACTTACCCGTGTCTTGCTCTTCATCCAAAGGTATTGTATTGGCATTCTTAACAGCCAAGTCAAACTCTGCCGCACGCTGCATTGTACCTTCGACAGAGTCAAAACGATAATATGCTCGCGCACCGTCTACATAACATTTTACAACATAAAAATCCTTTAATGCATCATCAAGATATGCATAAACCTCAACCTTTTCGCCGTCGATAGTGCGGTTTGCTACCACATATGTCGCGGGAATAATATTTGAATCTAATTCCTCTATAATATAGAGCTTGCCATTTGCGCGGATACAGTTAATACGTGTGAATTTATCGTTTTCATCGCAGATGTAAAATGCACCGTTCTCGCCTGCCGCATCTGTGAGCCAATAAAGCTGATACTCACCATTATCATCATTTAAAACAGCAATTTCGGTATCCTTACGTGTTGCTGTGCCCTGTGTAAAACCTGCAGGAATTGTAATATTTGTAAAATCGTTAACTATTGTATAGTCAACATTGTTTATTACAACAAGCAATGGGTTTGCATCCCTTGCTGCCTGTTCGGCATCAAGGGTTTCCTGCTCGGTCATACGCTTGATGTTTATTGTGTATGACTTTTTGGTACCGTCAGCCGCAGTTACGGTAAGTACACGGCTGTTATCGCCAATATTCAGTCCAAATGTGCCACCGCCTGTATAGGTAGCGCCGCCGTCGACCACTGCGCCTGTAATGGTAATAGAGTCAACGCTGTATTTTACGGTTGCGCTGTAGTTTGTAGTATTCGCGTTAAATGCAGGCGACAGAGAACCGCTGCTTAATTTTATGGAAGCAAGATTTGCATTTGAAGACGGTTTTGGAGTAACAACCGTTACAGCAGCAGATGCTGATGCCCTTGATTCTGCCTCGCCACCACCAAGCAGTGACACCGATATATTTGAATTGCCCGCCGCAATAGCAGTAAAGTTTAATGTATAAGAACTTGTCTTTGATGGGTTAGTAGCACTAAATCCGTCATCTACAATTTTTACGCTTCCGTTGCCTACATTGTAGTCAGCGCCCGAAACACTGTTAAGACGCAACACACTCGAATTGTAACTAACATCGGCTTCAACTGCGTATAAAGTAGCATCGGCGTTAAATCGTATTGTCACGCTGAAGGACTTACCAACCTCATACTCGCCTGTACCGCTTATGGAAGCGCTTGCCGCCGATACATTAAATGTAAATACGGATATTATAAGACATATCACAGTAATCACACACAAAATAGATTTAATATGTTTATTCATTTTTATCTCCTTTTCACATTTGATGAATTGCGGCAATAGCCGCATGAATTGTGCTATGCACATAAATTGACGGCTTCACCGTCATTTCGGTGTCCGCCGTTGCGGACAAATATATCCGTTTTCGCAAAGCGAAAACACATAAATGCATTTTAATGCAATTCACGTTCTGTAAGAACAATTCATGAAAGTTTACTTTCAATTAATGCCGTCAGGCAATTCGTTTCAAGTTATACTTTTTACACCTAAAATG
Organism: Clostridia bacterium; assembly: GCA_017466905.1. Classification (GTDB taxonomy): domain Bacteria; phylum Bacillota; class Clostridia; order Oscillospirales; family Acutalibacteraceae; genus UBA737. Next base: position 5,979 of record JAFTTE010000116.1, read on the forward strand.
TGCATTTTTATAGCCGCCAGGTCAACCGCGTTTATTGCGCCGTCACCGTTAATGTCTCCTGCCTTTGCGGCATTGCCCTCTAATTTTTTAACACCTAAAATATTCATCTTAACAGCCGCCAAATCGACTGCATTTATTTTATCATCGCCGTTAGTGTCACCTTTTTTAATTACGGGTTCGGGTGGAGTAGGTGTTGGTGTTGGTGTGGGGGTGGGTGTTGGTATTACAGCATTTGGGTCATCGTATATATACTTGAGTGTCATTGCGTTTTTAGCATATGTAAGTCCACTACCTACTATATCTTCACCGCTTGCAGCAAAATTAAAGAAATTGTAATAGCCCTCATAGCCTGGATAGGTTCCCGAAATAAGACCCGAAGTTCCTGCCGCACCCTGTTCTACAATTATTGTAGCCGCAAGCACGTAAGGACTCACACCGCTCAAACGAGCTGCCTCCATTATATCGTCAAGATACGCATCGGCATTACCGTCATATCCATTTTCTAAAAACGTTGATTTGACCACTGTTTTTAATTCCTCTTTTGTTTGAGTTTCTTCGTTGTATGATTGTTTTGCAAAAGCAAAAATTTTTTCATCATTTAACGAATTTCTTGGGTCCATAAAATATTCAATGGCCGCACACGAGGCGTATGTCCAACGCGTTTCAAGTGTTGTCCATTTACCCGACGCATCATCGTATGCCCTCATATCACGCCACTCATTACCGCCGTATGTAAACTCTACCCATTTGCGCGTGTTTTTTACATCTGACACACCATACTGAGCTTCAACCGCTTCTTTAAACGTTAAGTCAACGTCGTGCGCTATAAATTTCCAATTTGGATATGTTGCATGAAGAGTTCTAAGCAAATATCGGTAATCGTCGGGAAAACCCTCCAAAGTTTTTTCAAACTCAACGTCGGTTACCGGAACTTCTACTACCGGTTGAGATTGTTCGCCAAGCGTATTTGGTTTTACACATGGATTTTCAGGTAAATCCCTATATACGGGAATTTTAAATTCTATAACTGCATCCTTATTTACAATAGTCACGCCATTTTCATCAGCAAATGCCTTGCGCAAAATTTTACCGTTTGTCCAAGCATCATAAAGCGCGCTTGCATATTGATGATACCATATTTTGTTGACTACATTAAAATCTTTGTAATAATACGTATCTTGACCTATGCTTATATAACCATCTGCATATTTTTGCGCACCGCGAATTATCGCTTTTCTTCGACTATTCCATGGGTCATATTCATAAACATACTCACCATAAACATAACCCTCTATATCATTATATTTAATTTTATACCATATTGTTGTATTACCAACCTTATCCCCATCCGTCTTGCCAATTACAATAACCTCTGCATTACTAATACTGCCAACTATTGTTGATTTCGTATTCGCTTCGCTTCTTACATTTATATTAGTTCCTTGTATATATGCGGTATCATTTTCTGCTGAGGCAGTAATTGTCATGCAACCAAATAATATAATAATGCTTAAGCATAAACTTATTAGTCTATTTAATCTTTGCATTCGCATTTTTCACTCCAAACGGATAATATCCCATTTTATTTCAATTATATTATATATTTTATGTCGTATTATGTCAACCGAAAAAATTTGACAGGAGTCCATAAAACTCCTGTCAGATTTTTATTGTTTTAAATTTTCTATTGCCGTAATCGCTTTATCGTTGTCTGGTGTTATTAAAAGTATAACAAAACTATCCTCTGTCAAAATACGAGAGTTATTCATCAAGCTTTTAAAATTGGGGTCATACGCTGCTTTGTTGCCGCCGAACAGGGTTTCCTTTCTTCGCTCAAGCAAAGCAACAAGCTTTTGTGTATCATCAGAGTTTTTTGCCTTTAATACCGTAATTTCGTAGGTTGTATTGTCCCCGCTGTAATACAGCGCATAATCATCCAAAAGCTTGTATTCTTCACATTCTTCAAAAAGCGAATCTGCCCATAACGACATATCATAGCTGTCAAAGTCGTCTTCACCCTTAATATATTCTTCCTCTGTCTGTAGCAATGTGCCTACAGCCGTCTTTGCCGCATCCAGAATTTGTTTACATGTAACGTCCGGCGGAAAAGCCTTTTGCTCTGCGCAAGCAGTTAACAACAGTACCGCCGTAGCAATTACACAAACTATTATTTTTTTAATCACTATTCCACCATCCTTAACTTGGATAAATTTTTATTTGTTGCAAGCTCGTCAATGCTTTCAAGCAAGAGCACACGGTCAAATTTTTCGTTCTCTATAAGCATCTGCACACTTTGGTTATAATATCTCAGATCAATAAGTGTTATATCATAATGAATTGCCAAAAACGGCGCCAAACAATCGGCAAAACTGTCGCGTATAACAAGCAGTTTTGGCTTTTCGCCGTTCGAGATTATATCCACTCTTGCATGGTTTCCGCCTAAAAACACAGCATACTTATCTGTGGCTTCAAGCTTTGACATATCATACAGCTCTATGCTCTTACCATCAGCAGTTACGGTATAATCGGTATCTCCTTTGTAGCGTAAAAGTGTTATTTCATCCCTTTTTGCAAGATAAAATCCCGATGTGCGCATAGCAGTTCCGCAAAAATCATCAGATACCTTCTCGACAGAAAATTCTGACAAAGCAACAGGGGTGTACCCTAATGGCTCACCCAAAATCTGATATGTGCTGTATGCACCATAAATGTTGTAGTGATGATCTGTACGGTAATAATTGTTGCCATCACATAAAGCATCATAAAGCTTTGGCGCCGTAAGCGACAACTGCTTTGCAGTATTATAAAAATCAGTCCAAAGCTGAGCATCATCTTCCTTTGGATATTCGGTTGGTAAAAGCCCGCTGAACACATCCACCTTGCGAGGAACTGCTGCTACGCAAATAGGTACATCAGCAGACGCCTGAAGCTCTTTCACAGCGTTAAGATTATCCGCTATTCTGTTTTCCGATATTTCGCTACGCTCGATAAGTGTATCATTTTCAGCATAGATAATTCCATTGTTTTCACGCTTTCCAAATACCAGCTCACTATAAGCCTTAACCGATACAAACACATCTCTTGCAGGAAATTGATCTGCTATGTAATTCGCCAAATCAGCTGTATATTGCCCAGATGCCAAAGCGTTTAAGCTAAATTTGGGCATGGTTGCCAGTGAACGATTTTCTTTTTCAGACATTTGACTGTCGGGAAGCATAAAAAACAGTAACGACAAACACAAAATTACCATACATACTGCTGCTACCGTTATTAAATCAGTAATTTTTTTCATCATTGGCCAAACAAGTCTTTCATAGATATTTCGCGGTCCATCATAATCTTATGAAGATTACGTTCAGATATGATATAAATAACATAATCGGGTTTGTTTTGATATACCTCAGTTGTCACATTTTCATATTTAAAGCTATTTTCCTGCATCCACCAAACCTTGCTGAAACGATCGTTTATCATATCGTAGGCTGTTCTGCCAAACGAATCACGAACTACAACCGCTGTGGGCAATCCTGAATCGTTAGCATTTGTAAAAGTATCAGCCTTTTCTATATCCTTGGTCAGATAGAGGCTCTTTTTGTTTCGTGTTATTTTACTTAAAGTGTCGGTTGGCATTTTAAGCGTATAAAGCGTCGTAAGCTCTTTTATACCCGTTATCTTGGTGGCACCGCCATTTGATGTCGCTTGGCTATAATTCTCAAAGCCTGTATTATCACCAAAAGAGAACAGCGCATCACCGGCGTAAAGCTCTGTGGTATAAAACCCCATTTCTTGCACGGTGCGTGGTTTGGCTGACGGTACTGTTTTAGAAATATGGCTCATCAGCTCATTTACACCAAAGAATGCACCATAGGTGGTCCAATGCGAGTCTGTGCGACTGTAAATTTCATAACCGTTGCCGTCGTTTTTGTGTGCCTTCATAGTATCAAGCGGGTAAATAACGGTAGCTCCCTGCTGCTTGGCGATGCTGCTGAATGCCTCGTAAATTGTTTCTCCTGATGCTGCCTTATATTCTGAAGGCAGTGTTTCGGGGTAAACCGCGACTGAAGACGGAACTACAAGATATATAACCTCCGCTCCTACACTTTTAGCGGCATTAACAGTCTCACCCATATAATACTTAGCCTCTTCTTTTATGTAACTGTTCACTTTGTCTGACAGCGTGTAACTTAAAATTGCACTGTAAAAATGCATACGGTTGTCCAGTCCAAAAACAGGCTGATAGTCGGTATTGGTCATAAGATTTTTCATTCCTATGTTGGTGGTAATAAATTTTTTAACCTTTGCCGATAAATCCCTACCCGTCTCTTTGCCCTGTATTTCTATAGTCGTGTTATAGTCAATTTGCACCTGAGCTATAAAATAACTGTTGCTCTGAGCTTTTGTAGGTGTTATCTTATTGGCTTTAACACCTATACCGCTGATACTTATATACTCTGTATCTGACGCGCAGGTACCTCCCACTATATAAATATTGCTTGCTACCTGCGCGCAAAGTGTGATGTCGGGTGCCGCACTTGCGTTGGGATTGACCGCCTCTGAAGGGGTAGAAGATGTAGAATCGTTATCCCCATGGCTCGAAGTATTATTTTGTTGCTGATCGTTATTGCCGCTGCTACTATCGTTATCAGTACTGTTGTTATTGGATGATGTACTGCCTGATATTACTGATTCGGTGTTGTCGCCACTTTGTATTATTGCTGTTTCGTCATTCATTGTGTCTGTTGCTCCTGATGACATATCGCCAGAAGGCTTACTGCAACCGCAAAGGCAGACCGCTAATACCATTGCAAGAATAAAACCAATGCTTCGTAAAAAGTTTTTCATTTTTATCCTCCTAAAATCTGAAGTATAAGAACGGATTATATGACGAATCAACAAGATAAGCAGTGCAAAGCAAAAGCAGTGCAGGCAATGCTATGCACATTATTACGCTGAATACCGTTTTGTCTTTAAGCTTACAATAAAGCTTATACGGTGCATTTGTTGATGCCAGCGCAAGAACCGCTAAAAACATCAATCCGCGAACTAAATCATATATAGCAATCTGTGATACCATAGGCGCTGTAAACATTGACGAGAAATATGCGGTTGGATTTTCAAGATCACAATAAATAAATATAAACCATCCAAACACAATAAATACAAGAGCATATATGTGAGAAATAAATTTTGGTATTTTTTCGAGCATCTTGCCCAAAAATGCCTTTTCAATAATAAGAAGCGCTGCAAAATAAAGTCCCCACAGCACAAAATTCCACGACGCGCCGTGCCAGAGTCCCGTTAAAAACCATACTCCTATAAGATTTACAAAGGTGCGCGCCCTACCCTTACGATTGCCGCCAAGCGGTATGTAAACATATTCACGAAACCAGGTAGAAAGCGTTATATGCCAACGGCGCCAAAATTCTGTAATGCTTTTTGAAATATAAGGATAATTAAAATTTTCGGGGAAATTAAATCCTAAAATATATCCTAAACCTATTGCCATATCAGAATATCCCGAAAAATCAAAGTAAATCTGAAAGGCAAAGAATATAACACCCATCCAGGCGCCTAAAATGCTTGGACTATTGCTGACCCCCTGAACAAAGCTTTCATAAAAAACACCCGCGGTGTTAGCAAGCAGCACCTTTTTAGCAAGTCCGCAAACAAAGCGTCTGATACCACGCGCGGCATTGTCAAGCGTATGTGAGCGTGTCCGTAATTCGTTATCAACATCACGGTATCTCACAATCGGTCCTGCAATAAGCTGGGGAAACATTGTAACATAAGAGCCAAATGTAGCAATATTTTTCTGGATAGAAGCCTCACCCAAATACACGTCAAGTGTGTATGACATTGTCTGAAAGGTGTAAAAGGAAATACCTACAGGAAGCGTTATGCCGAGCGGTTTTAAGTTTGAAAATAGAGGTATGTATGATAAATTTTGTATTATAAAATCGGCGTATTTAAAAAAGCCTAATATACTTAAATTTAAAACAATACTTGCCACAAGCGCCGCCTTTGCCTTTTTGGGTGATGACTGCTTATATTTGCCCACAAGTCTGCCGCAGGTATAATCGACAGCAATTGACAAAAACATTATCCATATATAAGTCGGCTCGCTCCAACCGTAAAACAAAAGACTTACTGCAAGCAACGCAAAGTTGCGCGCCGCAAGATATTTTGCAGGTATTAAAAAATAAATAAGAAGAACAGCAGGCAGGTAAAAAAACAAAAATTCAAGTGAAGAAAAAACCATACCGCTATCCCCCTATCAATACTCTTACGCTTTAAGTCTACCACAAATAGACTGTTTTGTCAATGTTTCTTTTAAATTATAATACCCTCTTTATCCTGAACCTGTCAAGATAAAAAGGGTATTGTGACAACATTGTAATCTTTTATTTGATTTTTCTTGCTTCTATATAAAAGCGCTTATCATCTGCATGACCCATAGAAAAGGTCTTTCTCGGCAATGAACCGTCAGCGTTTACCGCAGGAAAAAGCTCACTTTTTTGCATACCTTCAAAAATAAAGCCTACCGCATTTTCGCGTGAAGCCAATTTTTTAAGTGACTCTTCTCCGTGAATATAATCGATTTCTGCGCCGCTATGCACCTTTACATATTCATCAAGAAATGTCTGCAAGGTGCCAACCGCCAGCTTTGCGGTTGGATTTACGCCTATTTCACGCGTTTTACCACCGTAAATGCAGGTGAATTTCTGATTGCCTTCGCCTGTAGATTTTACAAACTCATCAATAAGCGCCTCAGGGTCTACGCCAAATACCACGCGGTAAATAGGCTCAAACTGTAAGGCTGTATCGTGAATGTTTACAATTTCCGTAAGAGCATATCGGGAGGCTTCTGTCGGGTTTTGATTATAACATTCTTTGGCGGTGGCAAGCGAATGATTACCGTCACCTACGCAGAAAAGAAAACCTTCATTCTGCGTTTTAATTTTTTCAAGCTCTGACAATACTGTGTGTTTTGCTTCTTCGCTCAAAAGATAACCCTTTATGCTGCCGGCATCGCACATAAGTGTAAAATCATAAACCTTTTTAAAGTTATTTACATTATCAGCTAAATATGAAAAAATCACATCTTCTTGATCGTCAAAAAGCAACATAACGTGCGGCAGCTCAAGCGGTGCGTTTTTGCGTATTTCTACACGAGGCGGGATACGCGATATTACCGTTTGCTCGGTAGCTCGAATTTCAGCGTCAGTACCCGAGTGGTAGTCGTAACACTCAAGATCGATTTTGCCCACAATACCGTGACGTAATTTGCCGTCAGACTGTATGCGTTCAACATATATAAGACTGTCGGGATAACACTCAAAAATTTTACCGACAAGGTATTCCTGCATATTTTTATTTATTTTATCAATTTTTTCGCTATTATTGGGCGTTAGATAAACTTCGGGCAAAACAATGTTAAGCGCAGATGGCTTATCCCCTGCCGCACACTTTACCTTTTCCCAATATTCAGGCTCTGAGGTATATTGGTCGCAGGCAATAGTCGCCCAATTTTCAAAATCTGTTTTTGGCAAAAGAATATCTGCCGATGAAAAAGAGTGATTATATTTCATATTTATACCTCTTTTAATAATATGAGATTTCTATAGAATCAATATGGTCCTCTAATGTGTCAACATAAACCGTAATTCCGCTGCGACGGTCGCTTTCGGTTATAAACCAATCAAGGTAATATTTGTTTTCAGACACACAATAGAAATGCGAGGGCGAACCTAAACACTCAATTATATCGGTTATTACCGATACATTGCTGACTCCGTTAACCCAGAATTGACCGTACTGCGACTCGGCGCTTAAAAGGTTGTTTTCTTTTATAATAAACTTAACTATCGGACATTTTTTAAGCGAAACAGATGATTTTTTATCATTGTAAAAAACCGCTGTTATTGTTTTTTCGTATTCATTAAGAAAATCCACCGTGAGCGTCTTACCGGCTAAAATCTGCGAGTCCTCATTGTATTCATCGGAAGGCACCAATGACCAACCTTCTTTTGTAATATTTTTATATGACGACGGCACGCTAAGTGCGCTACCGTCATAGGTAATTTTATATTTAAAATCTTCACCTAAATAAATATCAGCGTAGTTTTCCTCGTCATAAAGACTTATATCAATATAGGTGGGCATTACACTGTCATCCGACTTTATTTCGGGAATTTTAATTTTTTTGCTTTCAGTCTTGGTGTTTGTATCTTCGAGCTCTTGTTTTGCCGAAGATTTACCGTAATTGGCATCAAATTTTTCGCAGGCTGCAAGGCCAAGTACAAACAAACAGCATAAAATCAGGCTTAATATTTTTTTCACAGTTTTACCTCCTATAAATTAATCTAACAGCTTTACATCGTTAATAATTGCGTTTTTAAGGGCATCTATAGACTCAAATTTTTGTTCACCGCGCACAAAATGCAACAGCTCGGTTTTCATTTCTTTGCCGTAAATATCACCGCAAAAATCCTTAATAAAGGTTTCGCATCCTACTTTATCAGTCCGATAGGTAGGACGAACTCCAACATTTGTTATGGATTTATATTCTTTTCCGTCTAGCGTAACACGTGAAATATATACTCCAAACTTTAGTTTCACCAATTTTTCCGGATAATACTGATTAGCCGTAGGAAAGCCCAAGGTTCTACCACGGGCATCGCCGTGTAAAACAGGGGCAGTAAACCCAAAGCCGCCGTAAATCTGCGATACAGCTTCCTCAATATTACCCTCACGCATAAGTTCGCGTATATGGGTAGAAGAAATCACCTTGCCACCTTTTTCAATAGGTGGAACACAGACGAATTCTATACCGTTTTCTTTACAAAACCCTGCAAGCAATTCTGTATTACCCTCTGCATTATATCCAAACCTGTAATTAAAACCGCAAACTACGCGAGCAGGGTTATAGTTTCGTTTTAAAATTTCAAGATAATCCCAAGCATTAATTTTTCTGACTTTTTCAAAGCTCTGCATACACACCTGCTTTATGCCGAGTTTTTTAAGGCGTCTTTCTCGGTCGTCGGGTAAAATCAGCAACTGCGGCTCACCTGTAAGCACACTTTTAGGCGGTATATCAAATGTAACTGCGACACTGAAAAAATCCGACGTTTGTGACAATACAGCGCGATGACCCATATGCAAACCATCAAATGTGCCAAGCGCTATTGCAGTTTTCATTTTTTACACCTGCCTGTCTACCAAACATTGAATTTTTAAAGAATTATTGCTTATATCAACAAAGCCTAAGCCTAAAAATCTTTCGTCAAAATACACACGATAAATTTTACCATCATATATCCCGCTCACTTTAACACGGTCAAGGCTAAGCTCGCCGCCGTTGCAAAAGCGCACTGCCTGTTTTTGACTTACCGTTATTTGAGGCATATATTCTATCGCTAAATCACAAGGCAAAATATAATCATTTATATTGTCGCTTGTCAGAATATCTAAATTCACGCATTTTTCAATACCAAAACCTGCCGTTTTGGTACGTGTGAGTCTTGTAAGAGTAGCGCCGCATCCAAGCGCTTCACCAATATCCCGACAAAGCGAACGAATATAGGTTCCCTTTGAAACTGTGGTTTCTATATCAAATTCAAATTCGTCGTTTATCGGCGAAGTCTGCAAAAGCGAAAAAACCTCTATCTCCCTGGCTGGTATTTCTACCGATTCGCCACGACGCGCAAGCTCATACATACGCACACCGTTTTGTTTTATCGCACTGAACATAGGCGGCGTTTGCATTTGCTTGCCAACAAACCCTTTTAATACGCCTTCAATATCAGACTGACCGACTTGAACATTACCTTCCGATATAACATTTCCCATAATATCACAGGTATCTGTAGTAATACCCAGCTTTACAGTAGCAGAATAACTTTTGTCGGCGTCTATCAGATATTGCGATAAAACAGTTGCTCTACCTATAAATATAGGTAATACGCCCGTAGCCATAGGGTCAAGCGTACCTGTGTGCCCGACACGTTTTTCACCTGTAAGTCGTTTTATGCGTGCAACCGCACCGAAAGAGGTTATACCCTCGGGCTTATTCAGCAGCAGAAGTCCAAGCATTCTTTTCCTCCATTTGCTGTTTTATAGCATCTAAAATTCGGGCTTTCACATCAGATAAACTACCATAAACCGTAGCCGCTGCAGCATTTTTATGACCGCCGCCACCAAGTGTTTTGCAAATTTCCGACGCATTAAGCGGATCATAGGTTCGAAAAGAGATTTTATAGGTGTCGCTACCTGTCTGTTTGATGGTGACACCCGCTATAACACCGTCTACACTGCGTGAAATTTCTGTTATTCCCTCAAGGTCAGGGCCAATACAGCCTGTCTTTTCCTGCATTGCGGCGGTAACAGTCAAAATCATACATTTATCATCAAAATGATATTCCGCGGTATCAAGCACCATACGCTCAAGTGTTAGTAAATTCTTACTTTTGGTATCAAACATTATCTTATTGATAACGTCTGCTTCAATATTATAATCATACAAAGCCGCCGCTATTTTATGCGTTTTAGCAGTAACACACGAATACTTAAAGCAACCTGTATCGGTAGCAAGCCCCGTATAAAGCGCTTTGGCTATTGTATCATTAAATTTAACCTTTAACTTTGAAAGCAGTTCATATATTATTTCACAGGTAGCCGAAGCATCAGCATCAAGATACAAATTTCTGGCATATCGAGCATTAGATACGTGATGGTCGATGTTAAGGTGGACATTGTCGCCAAATTCATCCTGAAGCGCGCCAAGCAAACGCTTATCCGCAACATCAACGGCAATTACCACTGCATTTTCGCGGCTTACGTGGTCGGTGTCACACAAAAAATATTCGTACTTTTGCGGTATAACATCGGGGCAGATTACCTCTGCTTGTTTACCCAACTGCTTAAGTCCGTAGTATAAAGCATATCCCGCTCCCAAGGTATCGCCGTCTGGCGAAGCGTGGGTTAAAATAATATAGTTCTCATTCTTTTTTAAGAATTTTACTGTATCCTTTAATGTAAAATCAATGCAATTATTCACAATGTGTCACTTCCTTTCACTACATCTTTTAACATTTTATTTGTCAAAGGACTCGATAATTTTTGAAATATGAGCGCTGTTTTCGATTGAGTTGTCGGCAATAAAACGAAGCTCGGGCACCTTGCGTAATTTAAGACGGCGACCAAGCTCGCGGCGGATGTATCCCGCCGCGCTTTTATTTAATGCCTTTACCGATTCATCCGTCTTTTCGCTGCCCTCAATAGCGCTGACATAAACTGTAGCATAAGACATATCGCCCGAAACATCAAGCTTTACAATGCTAAGCATCTTACTGACTCTGGGGTCCTTTACCTCGCGCAAAAGCTCGGACAGGCAAAGTCTTATGTCACTTGTTACGCGGTTAATTTTAAATCCAGCCATTAATCTCTGTATTCCTCCATAATAAAGGCTTCAAAAATGTCGCCCTCTTTAATATCGGCAAATTTTTCAAGACCTATACCGCACTCATATCCCTGCGCTACCTCTTTAACGTCATCTTTAAAGCGGCGCAATGACTTGATAGCATCCTCACAAATAACTATACCGTCACGCACTACACGTATCTGGCAGGCACGGGTTACCTTACCGTTTGTAACGTGGCAACCTGCAATTGTGCCAACATTAGAAATTTTATACGGGTCACGAACCTCAACTGTACCAAGTATATTTTCGCGGAATTTGGGTGCCAGCATACCTTTCATAGCAGCTTCAATTTCTTCTATACAATCGTAAATTACACGATAGGTGCGAATATCCACTCCGTCGCGCTCTGCAGTTGTTTTTGCCACTGCATCGGGACGAACGTTAAAGCCTACTACAATCGCGCCTGAAGCCTGTGCAAGCATTACGTCTGACTCATTGATAGCGCCGACTCCACCGTGGATAACGCTTACCTTAACCTCTTCGTTAGAAAGTTTTTGGAGGCTGTCTTTAACCGCCTCTACGCTACCCTGAACGTCTGCCTTAACAATAACATTAAGCTCTTTCAGGTCACCATCACTGAGTTGGCTAAAGAGATTATCAAGCGTAACCTTTTCCTTTGCGTTAAAGAGTTCGTTCTTAATCTTTTCTTTGCGTTGCTCAACAAGCTCACGCGCAAGACGCTCATCTGATACGGCGTCAAAACCGTCACCTGCGTCAGGTGTTTCTGCAAGACCGGTAATCTCAACAGGAACAGAAGGACCTGCTGTTTTTACAACCTTACCGTTTTCGTCGGTCATCTGGCGAACGCGTCCTACGGCAGTACCGGCAACAATAATATCACCTGTGTTCAAAGTACCGTTTTGCACAAGCAATGTAGCCACGGGACCGCGACCCTTATCAAGACGTGCTTCAATAACAACACCCTTAGCTCTTCGGTCAGGGTTAGCCTTAAGCTCGAGCATTTCGGCTACAAGCAGAACATTTTCGAGCAAATTGTCAATACCGTTATGTGTCTTTGCGGAAACAGGCACACAGATTATATCACCGCCCCATTCTTCCGGAACGAGTGAATGCTCGGTAAGCTGTTGCATAATTCTGTCGGGGTTAGCCTCGGGTTTATCCATTTTGTTTATAGCAACAATTATCTGAACCTCGGCTGCCTTTGCATGATTTATAGCTTCTATTGTCTGAGGCATAATACCGTCATCGGCAGCAACTACAAGTATCGCGATATCGGTAGCCATAGCACCGCGCTGACGCATAGCGGTAAATGCTGCGTGTCCGGGGGTATCAAGGAAGGTAATGTCCTGACCCTTGCACTTAACGCGATACGCACCTATATGCTGTGTAATACCGCCGGCTTCTGTATCGGTAACGGCTGTGTCACGGATAGCGTCGAGAAGTGAGGTTTTACCGTGGTCAACGTGACCCATTACAACAACAACAGGGCTACGCGGTTTTAAATCCTCCGCTGAGTCCTCGGTAACATCCATAATCTTTTCTTCAATGGTAACTACTACCGCACGCTCAATTTTAGCGCCCATTTCGGTAACAACAATTTCTGCGGTATCGTAATCGATTACCTGATTTACAGTAGCCATCATACCAAGCTTAAGAAGCTCTTTGATAACCTCTGCGGCAGTCTTTTTCATAGCAGCAGCAAGCTCACCTACTGTAATTTCGTCACCCACAGTTACAGTAATAGGTGTTTTCTTTATACGTTCAAGCTGCATACGGCGCAGTTTATCTGCCTCGGTCTCACGCTTTGCACCCTGCGGACGTTTATAATCCTGTGATTTTTGCTTGATCTTTTGCTTGCGTGAATAGTTGTCACGCATTGAGTTTGCAGGCGCAATATTTTCATATTTTTCATTATATTTTTCGATATTAACGTTAGAGGTACGCATATCGACGTTGCGAAGCTGTGCAGGACCGCGATTGGGTGCTTCGCCGGGTTTTTTCTCTTTTTTAGGCGGTGCAACAAGTGGACCGTCATAAGCCTTTTCCTCACGCTTGGTTTCTTTTTTCTCCTGAGGTTTAGCCTCAGCCTTTTTAGGCTGTTCCTTCTTCGGCTGTTCTTTCTTAGGCTCTGCTTTTTTCTCAGGCTTTGTTTCAGCTTTGTCTTCTTTTTTAGGCTCTGCCTTTTGGGGTTCAGGCTTCTTTTCTGACTTTTGGGCAGGTTTTGCTTGCGCTTCTGCCTTTGGAGCCTCCTTCTTTTCCGGCGCTTTACCCTCGGCAGCGGCAGCCGCAGCTTTTAACTGCTCAAGAATTGCCATCTGCTCGGCAAATTTCCTATCCTTTTCGTCCTGCTTTTTCTTAGCAGCGGCAGCACGCGTCTCGGCGCCCATTGCAAAATAAGCATCAAAGCTTTTTACAGAATTTTTCTTTGTAATAGCATCAAATACCATAGCAATTTCATTTTCAATAAGCACGGTTGAAGATTTTTTCTCCTCGCCTGTGAGTGACATCACGAGAGCAATAAGCTCCTTTGAAGGCATATTGAAATCTTTAGCTAAATCACTAATTTTATATCTACTTATCATTTAAGTTCCTCCCTGCGTTAATCGCTGATATCAAACCCTTTGAAAATTCGGTATCGTTAACCGATATTATTCCGCACTTGCGACCCACCGCATGTGACACAGTTTCCATATCACACTCATCTAAAACAAGTACCTTTGTTTTAAACTTATTGCCAAAAAATAAAATTTCTTTTTGGCTCTTGGTCGAAATATCGTTTGCTATCAGCAAAAGTTTACTCTTTTTTTGGCTTAGCGCGCTACACGTGGCGTCAAAACCATACGACAGTTTGCCTGCCTTTGACGCAAAGCCTAAGAGACTTAGCACCTTATTCATCAGCTGCGTCACGCTCCTTCGCTAAACGCGAATATATTTCACGGTCTACCGATTGGGAAAAGGTGTGCGCCAATGCATTTGCTTTTTCTGCCTTTTTTAAGCAGTCACCACATTTACAAATATATGCGCCCCGACCGGAAACTTTATTTGTTTTATCAATAAGAATTTCACCGACGGGTGTTTTTACTATTCGGTACAGCTCTGACTTTGGCTTCATCTCTCGACAGCCAACGCACATTCTAAGCGGTATCTTTTTTGCAGCCACGTGTGTCTCTCCTTTCGATATATCAATTGCTTAATTATTATTCGCCAAAAAATCCGCTTTCGGGATGAATGTCAATTTTCCAACCTGTAAGCTTTGCAGCAAGGCGAACATTCTGACCCTTGTTACCGATAGCGAGTGACAACTGTGATTCGGGAACGCGGACAACACAAACCTTGGGATCTGCACTCTGAATCGATACTGAAACAACCTTTGCAGGTGATAATGCTTCACTGATAAACTCTACAGGGTCTTCGCTGTATTTAACAATATCAATCTTTTCGCCGGCAAGCTCTTCAACAATCTTGTTTACACGGGCACCGCGCTGACCGATACATGCGCCGATAGCATCAATCTCGGTATTTTCACACCAGACTGCCATTTTGGTGCGTGAGCCTGCCTGGCGTGAGATTGACTTGATTTCAATAGTGCCGTCAAATATTTCGGGAACCTCGGTTTCAAACAAACGCTTAACAAGACCCGGGTGTGTGCGGGAGAGCATTATGCGCGGTCCGCGATCGGTTTCCTTAACATCAACAACATAAACCTTGATGTGCTGACCTTCAAAAATCTCCTCATCCGGAACCTGCTCAGCTTTTGGCAACACCGCTTCATTATGACCGATTTCAACAACCGCATTGCCGCTTTTGGGGTCAACGCGCTTAACAAGAGCTGTTACAACCTCGCGGTTATGGCTCTGGAACTCAGCAAGCGCCTGACCGCGTTCTGCCTCTTTAACGCCCTGACGGAAGTTGTTTTTAGAGTTCTGGGCTACGATTCTGCCAAACTTTTTGGGGTCAAGCTTTATATCTACAAAACCGTTTTCAACCGATTTTGCATCAATAGCCATAGCATCCTCGCGGCTGATTTGTGTGTAGGGGTTTTCAACCTCATCAACAATTTCCTTGCGCGCTGTGACTGAGAAAATTTCATTTTCAACATCAATAACGCAAGATACAATATCATTGCCGCCGTAGTCTTTACGAGCCGCTACTGTGATTGCCTCTGAAATTTTGTCGGCTATAAACTCGCAGGGGATACCTCTTTCCTGCTCCATAAGCTTAAGAGCTTCAAAAAATTCTTTGTTGCTTTTCTTTTCCTTTGCTGTCATTTTTACTCGTGCCATTTTGTAATTACCTCTATCCTTATTTAATTTTAAAATACCTCAGAAATATATACCTTTGAAAAAGAACCTTTTTCAAAATTTGTTGCTACGCCGTCTATATCAAGCGTTATGCCACCGTCATAAGCCTTAAGAGTACCTGTAAACTCTTTTTTGCCATCAAGTGCTTTAAATAACTTTACCGTAACCTCTTTGCCGATACCATATTCAAAATGATGCGGACGGACAAGCTCTCGATCGGTACCCGGTGAGCACACCTCTAAATAATAAGAACCGTCAATAGGATCGGCCTCATCAATTACAGGGTCAACCGCGTGAGAAACATCGGTACAATCGTTAATGCTGATTCCCTCGGGCTTGTCGATAAAAATGCGCAGATAATGTGACGCGCCCTCCTTTACAAAGCGGACGTCCCAAAGACTTACGCCACACGATTCTACCGTCGGCTTTACAAGACCGTAGACCTTTTCGGCTATACTTGCCATAAGATTACTTCATCCTTTCCTTAACTTGAGGTTTGAAAGAAAATTGTTTGCGGTGCCGTCTTGCAGTGCAGGGAGCTGTATAATTTATACCGCCCACACAAAAGCGGCGCTGCAGGCAATTTTACTCAAACCTGCCACAATAAAAGTGAGCGGACTTATGTCCACTCACCTTTCCTAAAGTTATTCGTTACATCTATTATAACACAAATTATAATAAAATCAAGTGTTTTTTATCAATAACCATATAACATCTTCATCTGTGTTTCATTAAGACAAAGATATACCGATAATAAATTTCTCAAATAACGGTTCTAGACCGGAACCACCAATATCAATCGCTACGTCTGATGTTTCGTTGTACGTTCCTACAAAAATATGATACGCATAATCACCTGTAAGCGGAATTATCAAGTTTGAATATTTTTCATCAATTATCTGCTCACCGTAAAACGTTGGTGCGTCAAAGAACGACAACTCAATATAGTCATCGCTTCCCCATGCAGTCTCAAGCGGAATTTCGCTAACTGTTTTTGTTTGTATATCATCTTTTTTGTAAAACCACGATTCAATTTTCAGTGCGATTTCACGGTTAAATGCGTATCCTTTCATATCCCTTGACTCGCCTATAAGTTTACCGCTGGAATAGAACTTTACCGTACTTGGCGTACTGACTGTGCTACGCCAACGCATTTCTTCTTCGGTAAGAGGGATGAAGGTAACTTCTTCAAAAAACTTTTCGAGTCCATCTCCGGCACCTTTGGGACCACCCCAATAATCCGGTGAGGTTATAGAATTATTAAATATTAAATAGTCATATTCACCCGTTATCGGCAAAAACAACGTACGAGTGTTTTTACCAAAAACAGCGTTTTTGTCATTTATCTCACTGTCAAAGTTAAGCTCTATCGCCCATTCACTAAGTTTGATTTCTCTTATAAGATCGGTGGTTGCTGCAAGGTTTGTTGCGGCTATCGTATCTTGTCCGTCAAACCAGGCTTCTATATGTCGGGCAATTCTTAAATTTAACTCTTTATCGGTGGATATAGTCTGCATACCGTTTTTATAAAAGCGCACTTCATAAGGAGTCGTAATGGTGCTTTTGGTTTTTTGTGGTGTTTCGGTTTTGGACGATTCTTCTGTCTGTGGTGTGTCGCCTATTTGCGAAGTTTCAGGTGTTGAATCACTTTGTTCCGGCGATTCCACCGTTTCTTGCCGGTTCAAAGAGGAAGATGTCACGGTATCGTCCTTGCGACAGGCAATAAGACCAACCAACAAAATAAATACTAAAATTAGTGATACGTATTTTTTCATATCATACACCCCTTCCAACTATATAGTACGCTTTTTTACCTATGCGGTCACGTTTATATATTTTAAAATTTCAAAAAAGCACAAAAGCGGCCTGTAAAAACAGACCGTTTTTATTATTTTAAACTATTTGAAACTGAACAGAACACGGTCTGTTAATTTTTTTATTATATTCAGTATAGTATTTTTGAATATATTGTCAATATTTTACATTAGCACAAAATACAAAATAACCGCCACACCCAAAACTATGCGATACCAGCCAAACGCCTTGAAATCGTGCTTTTTAATGTATGATACCAAAAATTTGATGGCAAGTATTGATACTATAAATGATACTATACAGCCTACCGCAAGTATCATAAGCTCATATGCAGTAAATGAAAAACCGTCAAGGAAAAACTTAAGCAGCTTTATCGCGCTTGCACCAAACATTGCGGGAATACCTAGAAAGAATGAGAATTCTGCCGCCACTGTGCGCGAGGTGCCAAGCAGTGACGCGCCAAGTATCGTCGAACCGCTTCGCGAAGTGCCGGGTACTAACGACAGGCACTGAATAAGACCTATGTAAAGAGCGGTTTTATACGGCATTTTATTAAGGTCGGTAATCTTTTCACGCTTTTTAAGGTTTTCAATAATTACAAAAAGAATACCGTAAACTATAAGCGCCGCCGCTACCACAAAAGCGCGCATATCGCCTGTGAGCATCTCGTCAATCTGGTCATCAAAGGCAAGACCAATAATTGCCGCAGGTATACTTGCAATAAGTATTTTTACCCAAAGCAATATTTTATCTACATATATATAATTATTGCATAGTCGCTTAAAGCCCTGACACCTGCCCTTTTCCTCAAAAAACGGTTTAATTTGTGTGTGTTTTAAATGAAAAGGCCACAGCTTGCTCCAAAACAAAATCACAACCGCAAGTATTGCGCCAAGTTGAATAACCACCAAAAAGATGTCCATAAACTCGTCACGGACATCAAGCTTCATAAACTCGTCAACCAGAATCATATGTCCCGTGCTGCTTATTGGTAACCATTCGGTAATACCCTCGACTATGCCTAAAACAATGGTTTTTATAATTTCAAAAAAAATCATATATTACTCCATTAAATTTGCAGGGCTGAAAAGCCCTGCAAAATCATTTAACTATTTATTGCCAACAAGTTCTTTATAAAGGCCTATATACGCGCCTGCCGACGCACCCCAGCTGTTGTTGCAATTCATACCGCGACGGCGTAGTATATCCCAGCCCGCTTTGTCGCTGTAGCCTGCAAGTGCGCGCCAAACAGCGTCCTGCATTTCGTGGGCGTTAAAGTTTTTGAAGGTAAAGCCGTTACCCTCGCCATCACCGCTGTCAGTAATGGTGTCATTAAGACCGCCGGTTTCACGAACGATAGGCACCGTTCCGTAGCGAAGCGCCACCATCTGCGCCAATCCGCAAGGCTCGCTTTTACTTGGCATTAAGAACATATCAGCTCCCGCATATATACGGTGCGCAAGTGTTGCGTCAAAGCCGATTTTAAGTCCTACCTTATCGGGATACTTGCGCGCCATTTCATCAAAGAAGCTTTCAAACTCATATTCGCCCGAGCCTAATATCACAAACTGCACATCTGCCTGCAAGATTTCTTCAAAAACGCGTTTTACAAGGTCAAGACCCTTATGCTTTACAAGGCGGGTTACAATACCGATAAGCGGTGTATCTGCTTTCTCGGGCAATCCCATCTGCTTTTGAAGCTCGGCCTTATTGTATGCCTTTATATCAAGGCTGTCGGCTGTAAAGTTTTTAAATATCATCGGGTCGGTTTCGGGATTGTAAACATCATAGTCAATACCGTTTACAATACCTGTAAGTTTGTAGGTAAACTGTTTTAAGATATTGTCAAGTCCGTGCGAATAATAGGGCTCTAATATCTCACGCGAATAGGTCGGAGATACGGTTGTAACCTTATCGGCACACTGTATTGCACCCTTCATAAGATTAACACAGCCGTCATATTCAACGAGGCTTTCACGACCCGGAAGAAGTCCTAACAAATCGTTATAAAGCTCCATTCCATATTTGCCCTGATACTGAATATTGTGAATTGTAAAGATGGTTTTAATATCGCTGTAAAGCGAGTCTGCCTTATAAAACTCGTTAAGATACACAGGCACCATAGCAGTCTGCCAGTCATTACAGTGAATAATATCGGGCTTGAAATCTATATAAGGTATAATTTCAAGTACAGCACGTGAAAAAAAGGCAAAGCGCTCGGCATCGTCATAATGACCGTAAAGCATATCGCGTTTAAAGTAATATTCGTTATCTAAAAGATAGTAGATAACGCCATCTAAATGCGCCTCAAATATTCCGCAGTACTGTCTTCTCCACGACACAGGCACTGTAATACTGCCCACAAATGTCATCTTTTCACGAAGCTCGGAACTTATGGCGCTGTAAAGCGGCATAACCACACGGCAACCAACAAGTCTGCGGCGAAGCGCTTTAGGTAGTGCGCCCGAAACATCGGCTAGTCCCCCCGACATAGCAAATGGCAAGGCTTCGCTTGTTGCAAATAAAATTTTCATTATCTTTCTCCTATACCGGTCATTATATTTTTTGACCTTTTTCAATCAAAAATGCTTTTTCTTCAGTTCCTTTTACAACCATTCCTTCACCGATATCAGCATTTTTATCCGAAATAACATTATCAAGAACGGCGCCTTCGCCTACTGATACGCTCTGCATAAGGATACTATTTTCAACAACCGCGCCTTTTGCTACCTTTACACCTCTGAAAAGCACAGAGTTTTTAACCGTGCCCTCAACAATACAGCCCTCTGCCACCAGAGAATTAGTAACATTTGAATGTGTGCCGTAGCGGGTTGGCATATCATCGCGGGTCTTAGTGTAAATCGGGCGATCGCTGTTAAACAAATCTTTGCGTACATCAGCTTTGAGCAAATCAAAGTTTGCGCGACGATATGCTTTCGGACAATCCATAATTGCTGAATAACCGTCAAATGTGTATGCCATAACCTTAAGCGAACCGATATTTGCAGAAATTATATCATCATTTATGGTGTCGCCGCCTGTCTCGTAAGAATTTTTAACTATATCAATAAGCTTTTCACGGTTGAACACATATATACCCA
Source organism: Clostridia bacterium (assembly GCA_017466905.1). Classification (GTDB taxonomy): domain Bacteria; phylum Bacillota; class Clostridia; order Oscillospirales; family Acutalibacteraceae; genus UBA737. The sequence goes on from JAFTTE010000116.1 coordinate 26,636, forward strand.
TACTGCGATAATCGTCAGCAGCAATTGTTGCAGGAAAACCTGTAAGTACAACCTTACCCTCTTTGTTTATGTCAAGGGTCATTGTGTTGTCAATGTTTGTAATCTCGAGTCCCTTGCGGCAAGCAACTGTAATGTCAGCATCATTATCAATGTGTGTTTTGATAACCGCGCCGATATCTATGTTTGCTACTGTACGGGCATCGTAAACCACTATGTGTTTTGCATTACAGCGAACCATAAAATCCATAGCTCCGTAAAGGGCTTCAACATGGTTCTGATAAAGACGAACTCTGCTTACATTGAATGGTGGCAAAATTCGTATACCGCCGCTCTTGCGGTCAAGGTCCCAATGCATACCGCTGCCTATATGGTCCATAAGCGAACGGTATTTTTCTTTTGTAATTATTCCTATATTGGAAACACCTGCATTAACAAGGTTTGAAAGACCAAAATCTATAAGACGGTATCTTCCGCCAAAGGGAATTGACGCAATAGAGCGCTTTTGTGTAAGACGTGCTATTGTCTCGTCATGAGCATTTGCAAAAATAATACCTGCTACACTTGATGAAATCATTATGCTTCCTCCCCTTTCACATCTTCTGTAATCATTTCTTTAGCGCCAACCTTAGCGCCCTTTCCTACTGTTACTCCGCTGCCGATTACGGTAATACCAAACTCATCGGCGGGTATCTCGGTCGGGTCTACGCCAACCACAGCACCCTCTTCTACAACAACATCTTCGGCAATTATAGAATACTTAACCTTTGCACCCTTTTTGATAACAGCACCGGGCATTACGAGAGAATACTCAACACTGGCGCCCTCTTCAACCGTTACATTTTCAAAAAGTATAGAATAATCAAGCGCTCCGTAAACCTCGCAACCGTCGGTTACAAGCGAATGTTCTACATTGGCACTATCCGCAATATACTGAGGCGGCAAAGCCACTGTGCGGGAATAGATACGCCAATCGCGGTCAGAAAGATTAAGGTCAATCTTTGGATTAAGCAGGTCAAGGTTTGCTTCCCAGAGAGAATCAACCGTACCAACGTCTTTCCAATAATCACTGAAGCGGTAAACCATCATAAGCTCGCCGTTATTGAGCATAAGTGGAATAACGTTTTTGCCAAAGTCATTGTCTGATTCGGGATTTTCGTTATCCTCGGTAAGATACTTTTTGAGCTTTTCCCAAGTAAATACATATATACCCATCGATGCCAGCTGGCTCTTGGGGTTCTTCGGTTTTTCTTCAAACTCATAAATACTGCCATCACGGTTGGTGTTCATAATACCAAAGCGCGAAGCCTCTTCGAGCGATACCTCTAAAACGGATATTGTGCAAGCGGCACCTGTTGCCTCGTGCTGCTCTATCATTTTAGAGTAGTCCATTTTATAGATATGGTCGCCCGACAAAATAAGTACATATTCAGGGTTGTATCTTTCGATAAACTCGAGATTCTGATAGATGGCATTGGCGGTACCCTTGTACCAGTCGCCACCCTTCTGACCCTGATACGGTGGCAAAATGTGCACGCCACCACTCAGTCTATCCAGATCCCAAGGCTTGCCCGAGCCCACATAATCGTTAAGCTCAAGCGGCTTGTATTGGGTAAGAATACCTACCGTATCAATACCCGAGTTGGTGCAGTTTGAAAGCGGAAAATCGATAATTCGATATTTTCCGCCATAGGGTACTGCGGGTTTGGCAATTTTACCCGTTAGCACGCCAAGGCGGCTGCCCTGTCCGCCGGCAAGAAGCATTGCAACGCATTTTTTCTTAATCACAAAAACATCTCCTTTTTTATTTGCCCTTAATGCGTGGAGAGTCGAACCCACCGCGGTTTCTCTCAGCGCATTATATTTTGTTTTTTAAATTGGTTTTTCTTTTTTTCGGTACTTTATAATATGTTACCGAAAGCGCAGGTATGTCCAAAGCAATAGAATTTTCATACCCGTGTATAGCGGTATCTTCGCTTTGGTATGTGTCAGCCACACCGCCCGCGCCGCCGTATTTTGTATCGGCAGAGCTGAACAGCTTTTTGTAGCTACCCGCTACGGGAACACCCATACGGTAACCGCTACGGTCTACCGGCACAAAGTTGCACACGCATATTATTTCATCGCCTACGCGATTTTTCCTTATAAACGATATTATACTCTGTGAGTAGTCATCGTTGGATATCCACGAAAAGCCTTCCCAGGAATAATCAATCTCCCAGAGCTGACTGTTTTTCAGGTAAAATTTATTAAGGTCTTTTACGTAATCCTGCATTTGCTTATGCGCGTCATACCCGAGCAACAGCCAATCAAGCGGAGCGTCATATTTCCACTCGATAAACTGCGCAAACTCCTGACCCATAAAGAGCAGTTTTTTACCAGGATGCGCCATCATATACGCGTAAAATGCACGAAGATTATCAAACTTTTGACGGTATTCGCCAGGCATTTTATTTATAAGCGAGCATTTGCCGTGAACCACCTCATCGTGCGAGATAGGCAGCACAAAGTTTTCGCTGAACGCGTAAAAGAACGAGAAAGTAAGACAATCGTGATTGTGCTTTCTGAAATAGGGGTCCAACGACATATACCTGAGCATATCGTTCATCCAACCCATATTCCACTTAAAGTTAAAGCCAAGTCCACCGTCAGCGGCAGGCTTTGTAACCATAGGCCACGCGGTTGATTCCTCTGCAATCATCATAACATTGGGGTTTGCGGCAAATGCAGCCGAGTTTACCTGACGCAACAGTTCGACTGCCTCAAGGTGCTCTCTGCCGCCGTAGCTGTTCGGCAACCACTCGCCGCCGTTTCTGCCGTAGTCGAGATAAAGCATTGACGCTACCGCGTCCACACGCAGACCGTCTATATGATACTCTTTAAGCCAGAACACAGCGCTCGAGATAAGGAAATTCATAACCTGAACCTTACCGTAATCAAACACGCAGGTACCCCACTCTTTGTGCTCGCCCTTACGCTCATCGGAGTATTCATAGCAAGGTGTGCCGTCAAAGCGATAAAGCCCAACCTGATCCTTCGGAAAATGGGCAGGCACCCAGTCAAGTATAACACCTATACCCGCATTATGCATAATATCAACAAATTTTTTAAAATCAGCGGGTGTGCCAAACCGTGAAGTCGGCGCAAAATAACCCGTTACCTGATAACCCCACGAGCCCTCGAACGGATGCTCGGTAAGCGGCATCAGTTCTATGTGGGTATAACCCATCTTTTTAACATATTTTGAAATCTCATTTGCGGCGGTAATATAATCGTATGTGTTGCCGTCGGGGAAACGGCGCCACGAGCCTAAATGCACCTCGTAAATATTCACGGGAGAAGCCATTATATTTTTTTGCTTTTGATTTGATAACCATTCGTCATCCTGCCAATTGTAGCCATCATCGGCGTAAACCTTTGATGCGTTGGCAGGCGCTGTTTCAAAATGTCGCGCATAAGGGTCGCTTTTTAAGGTGACGTTACCGTCGGGAGCTGTCACTGCATATTTATAAGCAGCAAAATTTTTAATTTCGTTTATCTGCGTTTCCCATACACCGTCGGCAATTTTCATCATCCGGTTAGCGTCACAGGACCAATTATTAAAGTCACCGACAACGCTGACGGCCACCGCTGCGGGCGCCCACACCCGAAATGTAGCAACATCGCCCGCCAAAAACGAGCCTAAATATTCATAAGCGTCATTTTTTACCTCTGAATTAAAGCTGTTATCAAAATCCCTCATTTTTGCTTCCTTTCCGCAAAACTACGCATTTTGACGAATTTATTATATCAAACTAATTCTTATTTTTCAATGCTTTTTGTTAAAAAATAGGAAATAATTTTATCTCAATTTTTGCTTTTTTGTGCATAGTACACAAAAATTTGCTAATTTTCTACACAAAACAAGTCCTTAACTGTATTTTTTTGCCTTTTCACGCAAAAAAAGCGGCGATTCGGTATTAACCAGAACAGTTTCAGTGCCTATTACCTTTATATCATCCCACTGAATTATTATATCATCCTCACGACCCAATAATCCAAAAAATCTACGTCTGCCAAAAATAATTATCGAAGTAAGATTGCCGCTTTCAGTATCCATTTCAACATCGGATATAAAGCCTAAAACACAACCGTCTTTTACACAAACCACCTGTTTATTGCGCAAATCATCAATTCTGCATAACATAACATCACTCCCCGTAATGTATATGCTATAACACACTGATTGATGCTAAAAAACCGCCCTCTTTTGAGGGCGGTCAAAAAACATTTACTTTTTATGATAAATCTAATGTTGTCCAACCTTTATTGTTTAATCGTTCTTGGACAGAATAGAACAATTGATAATCTTTTACATAAAAATTCCAACCTATAACTCTATAAACGAAACGCCTAAATGCGTTTGTTTTTAATTCAAGATAAAGATGCGTACGCTCATCTGTATAAAGCTCATAATATGCATAGTCACGAAATCCAAACAATCTTTCACCGACACAGCGATGTTTAGAATCTTGTTTATAGGTAACATCATTTATTGCCTCGTAATTGCTTGCGCAGGTTTCCAAGTCAATAAAAGCAACATCTCCGTTATCGTCGCGATAGTAAATTTTGTCTTTTGTTATATCAGTTATGTTAGAAATATGAATCTTGTTCACACAATCACCGCCTGGATGTATTATAGCATAAAAGCGAAAACAAATCAATGCGAAGCATTGTATATCATCAATTCCAAAGGAATTGCATATCATCAACACGAAGTGTTGTATATCATCATTGCGAAAGTTATTTGATACACACCTAAAGGTGTGATGAGATACGCCGCACTTTGTGCGGCAATGATATACACTCTAACGCGTGATGATATACCATTGCTTTCGCAATGGATAAAAAATCTCGTTCCGAAGAACGAGATTTTTTTGGAGCTGAAGATGGGACTTGACTCTTGCCGCGCGGTCGCGGCTTCGGTCATTCGCGGCTCTGACAGTCCACCGGACTGTCAT
>JAFTTE010000117.1 GCA_017466905.1 Clostridia bacterium
AGAAGGTGTTTTTGAAAAGCTTTTTAAAATGCTTGCAAAAAATCGTTTTGGTATAGATATTAATATCTCTTTTGACGGTGTGCTCGAGGACGCACCGATAGTTTTACCCGAACCCGAGCCTGTAACCGTGCAACGCGCGCCTGAAAAACCAAAGACTGCTCCAAAAGAAAAGGCTCCGCAAGAAGAAAAGAAATATGATTATAAACCCAAAGACGGCCTGCCTGTATATCTTGAGAGTGCAAACTTGTTCTTTGGTAGAAAAATTGATACAAACGTCAAAAAACTTAAGGACGTTATGTTGCCGCAAAATGACGGTGAAAGTGTTTATGTTTGCGCGTGGGGTGAGGTGTTCGGTGTTGAAAGCAAAACGCTTGATACCAAGCGCGGCGGAAAAATGGTTAAGGTGAAATTTTATTTCAGCGACACCACAAACTCTTTCAGCGCGTCTCTTACAAAATTCTTTGACCCTAAATACACCAAAAATCTGGATGAAGCTGCATCCGACTTTTTAAACGAGGTATCGGCGCTTAAAAACGGCGCGTGCGTTATTGTAAACGGCGATTATTCCTACGATAGCTGGACCCGCGATTTTGTGCTTGACGTAAAGGCACTCGCGACCATTAAAAAATATGAAGAAACCGACGATTTTGACGGTGATAAGCGTGTAGAACTGCACTGTCATACCAATATGTCGGCTAAAGACGCGGTAGCGAGCGCTGGTGATATTATAAACCGAGCTTACAAGTGGGGACACAAGGCGGTAGCCATTACCGACCACGGTGTTGTGCAGGCGTATCCTGCAGTTGCCGAGGCGGTTGGCAAAATCCGCAAAAGCGGCGGCGAGTTTAAAGCTATTTACGGTGTTGAAAATTACTTTATCGACGACACCAGATATAATATTTCAGAGCTTACGGGCAAAGAGATAGGCAAGCTCCGTAATCACCAGATTCTTTTGGTTAAGAATTTGGTTGGTCTTAAAAATCTTTATAAATTGGTGTCGGAATCACACCTTAACAAATTTTATGGCAGACCTGTAATCCTACGGTCTATGTTAGACGCTCACCGCGATGGGCTTATAGTAGGCTCTGCCTGCGAGCAGGGCGAGCTTTACCGCGCAATAATTGACGGTAAGGACGAAAAAACACTTTTAGAGATTGCCAACTATTACGATTATCTTGAGATACAGCCGCTTGGTAACAATGAATTTATGGTACGCGACAGCTTAAAACCCGACAAGGTTGATAAAAAGGGCAATGTTACACCTAACCGCTTCCGCCATGTAACAAGCATAGAGGTTGTAAAGGACTTTAATCGCAAGGTTGTAGAGATTGCGGACAAGCTGGGTAAACCTGTTGTGGCTACGGGCGACGTGCACTTCCTTAAAAAACAGGACGGCAACATCCGTCAGATAGTTATGGCGGGACAAGGCTTTGACGATATCGAAAATCAGGCGCCGCTTTACTTTAAGTCTACTACCGAAATGCTCGAAGACTTTTCATATTTTGGTGACCGTGCATATGAGTTTGTGGTCGTCAATCCCAACAAGATTGCAGATATGGTATCGGACGAGGTTATTCCCGTGCCAAAGGGCAATTATCCGCCTGTGATTGAAGGCTCTGACGATCTGCTTCGTGAAATTTGTTGGAAAAACGCAAAGGCGATGTACGGCGACCCCGTGCCCGAGATAGTAGAAAAGCGACTTAATAAAGAGCTTAACTCTATTATCAACAACGGCTTCTCTATAATGTATATTTCGGCGCAAAAGCTGGTGGCAAAAAGTGAAGAGCTTGGCTATTACGTTGGTTCGCGTGGTTCGGTAGGCTCGTCCTTTGTTGCTACAATGGCGGGCATATCCGAGGTTAATCCGTTAGCGCCACACTATGTTTGCCCAACCTGTCAGTACAGCGAATTTTTCACCGACGGTTCTGTAGGTTCGGGCTTTGACCTGCCCGAAAAGAACTGTCCGCATTGCAATACACCGCTTAATAGAAACGGTCACGATATACCGTTTGAAACCTTTTTGGGCTTCAAGGGTGACAAGGTGCCTGATATTGACCTTAACTTTTCTGATGAAGTACAAAACACAATACAGGAATACACAAAAACTCTTTTCGGTGCAGAAAACGTTTATAAGGCGGGTACAATTTCTACCATTGCCGAAAAAACCGCCTTTGGTTTTGCAAAGGCTTACGCCGAAAAAATGAATATCACGCTTTCTCAGGCAGAGCTTAACCGTCTGGCTTCTCTTGTAGAAGGTTCAAAGGTTAAGACAACAACAGGTCAGCATCCTGCGGGTATGATTATTGTACCGCAGGGTATGACGATTTACGATTTCTGCCCCGTGCAGCATCCTGCCGACGATACAAGCAGTGATATTATAACAACGCACTTTGACTTCCATTCTATTCACGATACTATTTTGAAATTGGACGAGCTTGGTCACGTTGTTCCTACTACATATAAGTATCTTACCGAGTATTCAGGCATTGACGTTAACTCGGTTTCAATGAGTGACCCAAAGGTTTATAGTCTGTTTACCTCGACCGAGGCTTTGGGTGTATCACCTGAAGATATTGAGTCACAAACCGGCACATTCTGCTTGCCTGAATTTGGCACATCGTTTGTTCGCGGAATGCTTGTTGACTGTAAGCCGAAAAACTTTTCTGACCTACTTCAGATATCGGGTCTGTCGCACGGTACCGATGTTTACCTCGGCAACGCAAAAGATTTGATAGACAGCGGCCAATGCACAATTTCTGAGGTTATAGGTACCCGTGATAACATAATGGTTTATCTTATACATCAGGGAATGGACGAGGGCAGAGCCTTTAAGATTACCGAAACGGTACGTAAAGGTCTTGTTGCCAAGGGTAAGGTATCTAAAGAAGAATGGGGTCAGATGGAAGACGATATGCGAGCAGTCGGCGTGCCCGAGTGGTATATCGGCTCTTGCTACAAGATTAAGTATATGTTCCCCAAGGCTCACGCTGCGGCATACGTTATCTCGGCAATAAAGCTTGGTTGGTACAAGGTTTACCGTCCGCTCGAATTTTATTGCGCGTATTTTACCGCCCGACCTGAAGACGTTGACGTGCCTACCGTTATAAAGGGCAGGGGCGCGGTGCTTGCCAAGATGAATGAAATCAAGGCAAAGGGTAAAGAGGCTACCAAGAAAGAGCTTGATACCTATGATGTTTTGCTTATAATCAATGAAATGATGGCTCGCGGTATCGAAATACTGCCTATTGATATCAAACATTCGCACGCTATGAAATTCTTGCCCGAAAACGGCAAAATGCGCCTGCCTTTCGGCGCGCTGTCGGGTGTTGGTGAAAAGGCGGCATATTCGATTTATGACGCCGCACAAAAGGGTGACTTTGTGTCGCGCGAGGACTTTGCCGTAGAAGCAGGCGTTTCTAAAACAATTATCCAGAATCTTGCCGATCTTGGTGCTATGGATGATCTGCCCGATACGAATCAGATGTCATTATTTTAGCACAGAATAAAAAACTCTCTTGAAAAAAATCAAGAGAGTTTTTGTGTTTTTAGTGATTTGCGTGCTTGTTTTCAAAATATTCCTCATACCCCTCAACCTCTACTGCAGGGACGTAGGTGTACGCAAATGTCATATTACCGTTTTCAGATATGCCAATATTTTTGTAGAATTCATAGTACGGAATGTTTTTATTATTTCTCGTAAAATTTGAAATGCCAACATAATCATATTCAGAAAAGTCAACAGGGGTTTGTGCTGCTTGACATAGCGGACAACCACCCATACTTAAAACATAACCTTTGCTTAGGTATTCTTCTGCTTTTTGTAGGGGCAACAGTTCCGTTTGCATAGTGTTTTTTATTCTTGAATTTTCGTTTCTGCTTGCCGTAAAATAGTATATGCTGGCGTTATACAAAATAGTTGAACTTACTATATCGTCTGCGTGATTAGCAAAATTATCAAAGGTTATTTGTATAGTACCCGAATTGTCGTTTGATTTAAAATATACATAAATCCAATCTGCACCATTTGTGTGGTAAGAAGAATATCGTCTGGTTATTTTTGGATCTGTAAAAGTAGTTTCAAACAACTTACCAAGTTTTTCTTTTATGCCTGACAATGATGCGATTATTTCTTCATCGCTTTTGGTTTGATCAATTGCAACTGTTTCACCATACAGTGTCAAAGGAACGTCAGTTTCTTTATAAATAAATGATTTACCAAACTTTAGCATAGAATCGCTGATATAAAAATCGGTGTTTTTTTCTCCGGTGGATACATTTACATTAATATCATCCTCGGCGTAGGTTTTAATTGTATATTCTGGTGTTGGTATCCCTATTGCCTCAGAAAATTTAGGAAGATATTTTTCGGCTATGGCACGAAGTTCTTGCTCGGTAGGATATATTTTTTTGCTTGCAGGAAAATATTCATAAACAGTTACATATTTATCTTCTGGAATAGGTTTAATATACAAATATTTAACATCGGGCACATATGTTTTTTGATAGGACGTTGTGCCGCCATTAGACGTCACACCTATGCCAGAAAACAAGTCACTAGTCGTGATAGTGATTCCTTGATAACCTGAAGCACTGTCGTTAATGATGCTTGAGCCTGTGGTGCCATTTGTGAGTGAATTGCTGTTGCCGGGAAGGCTGTTTGAATTTTGCGGGTGGTCTTTAATGTCATTGGATGACGATTGCTCGCTTGACGCGTTTTCGTATACTGTTTCGTATTCTGTTATAACCTCTATGTCGTCTGATTCGGTGAATTTGTTATCGTTTAGATCGCCGATGACTTTAACCGACGGGATTGCTACAAGTATTGCGGCAACGCAGGCGGCGACAGCGCTTATAATGATTTTCTTTCGTCGCGCGGCAATTCTTATAGCGGGGGATTTTGCCTCGGCTATAAGCTCGTCATCAATGGCGCCGAATGCGTTTTCAAAAATATCATTGTTCATATATATACCTCCTCTTTCAGAAGATGGTCAAGCAGTTTTTGTCGGGTGCGGGAGAGCATCATCTTTACCTTGCTTTGCGTAAAACCAAACTGACGGGATATATCTTTTATGGAGTCACAGTACCAATAGTGACAGATAAACACCTGTCGCTCGCGCGAGGGAAGTGAACGCAAAAAGTTATTTAAAATTTCGGTAAGTTCAAGCTGTGAGATTTCATTGTTGCTGTCGGGGATTATGGCAATCAGTTCGTCAAGCGGCAGAGTGATGCTGTTGCCGCCGCGTTTTTGCGCAGTTTGTGACTTTAATTTTTTAAATGACAAATTACGTGTGATACGGCTTAAAAAGGCAGAAAGTATCTGCGGGTTATTTGGTGGTATACAATCCCACGCAGAAAGATATGTATCGTTTTCACACTCTTCGGCATCCTCGCGTGTCTTTAAAATGTTGTAAGACACTGTGTAAAGCAATTTGCCGTATTTGGTTTTGGTCTCTTTTATTGCAGAGTTATCGCGCGCGAAATACAGTTCTATTATTCTGCTGTCATCCATAAAATTCACCCCTTCACTTTACAAGTACACTTTTTATAAGTGTTGGTCACAAAAACTTTTATATATTTTTATTATATCTGTATGGATTAGCGTTGTAAAGCGGTATAATTTGCACAAAAAATCAATAATTTTTTTATTTTCCAAAGAAAAAGGTTGCAATTTTGTAACCTTTTGGTATAATGATAAGGGAAAAGGTTACAAAATTGTAATAATTTTGAGAGGAGAATTATTTTGGGTGATGTGATTTCGCTGATTATTGACAGTATAAAAAGCGCAGCATCTACAATTAAAAATAGTTCAAGCAGAGCAAAGCGGGGTATATTTGCAGGCATTGCAGTTATTGCAATTGTTGCCAGCCTTTCTTTTACAGGCGCCCGCATAGCATATAAAGTAAACTACAGTGGTCATACAATCGCAACCGTCAGCAGCAAGAAGCAGTTTAACGATGCACTACAGTTGGTTGTAGATATGGTAGGCGATAAGGATGCCCTAAATGTTGTAGACAAGCCTATATTTAATACCGCCGTTGTGCTGGGTAACGACATCAACGATACGCAAGAGGTTGCAGACGCTATCATAAATAACACCGATGCCATTGTAGAGGCAACTGTTCTTTATGTGGATGGTAAGGAAATAGCTCGCGCTGAAAGCGAAATGCTAAGCGGCGTTGTAAATCACCGCCTTAACAGCTTTAATGTTGAAGGTCAGGAATGTACAAGCCATTTTGCTCAAAATGTAACAACCGAGCAGGGTTATTTTATGGTAAGTGAGCTTGATAATGTATTAGAGGTACAAACGGTGGTAAGCTCGCTTTCTGTAGTTACCGAAATGCGTCAGGTTACCGATGTTATGGTACCGTATAAAAGTACCGTTCAAAAGACTAATGAGCAGATAGTTGGCTACAGTGCGGTAACTGTTACAGGCGTTTCGGGTGTGAACCGCGTAACACAGGATGTTGTAATGGTAAATGGCGAAGTACAGTCTTGCGTAGATGTTAATACCGAGGTAGTGGTAGCCCCCGTTAACGAGGTTGTTGTAAAAGGTACTGCAAAAACACTTGCTTCCGCTAAACAAAAGCAAGCAGCGCATGCTGCCGGCTTTATATTCCCGCTTCCTGCAGGTAGTTGGAAAGTAAGTTCATATTACGGCGACGGCAGAAACCATAAGGGCGTAGATATCTGCGCTAAAAGCGGCACGTCAATATATGCCGTAGCAGACGGTAAGGTTGTATATTCGGGCTGGAAGGGTAATTACGGCAATTGCGTAATAATCGAACACGAGGACGGTATGCGTACCCTTTATGCGCACGCGCGTCAGCTTTGCTGCAGCGTGGGTGACACCGTGTCACAGGGCGAGGTAATCGCGCTTGTTGGCACTACAGGTCAGTCAACAGGCAACCATTTGCATTTTGAGGTTATTGTAGGCGGCAGAAATATGGACCCGTCACCGTATATCGGGTTGGATTAATGAATAATTAAAAATGAATATTGAATAATTATTGTGTCCCGACTTTGTCGGGACTTTTTATATATCCGTTTCGTCTTGGCGGAACACCAAAATTATTCATCATTCATTATTCACTATTCATTAAATTTTGTGTTTTTAACCTTGACTAAACCACAATATTTAGTGTATAATGTATACTGTATATTAATGTGAAAAAATATTGCTAATTGCAAGGAAGTGTAATTTTGGCTAAAGCAAAAGCACAATATGACAATACCAGTATTCAAAAGCTTGAAGGCCCTGACAGAGTCAGAAAACGCCCCGGTGTTATATTCGGCTCTGACGGTCTTGACGGCTGTGAGCATTCGGTTTTTGAAATTATCTCCAACTCTATCGACGAGGCGCGTGAGGGTCACGGCAAAAAGATAGTTATCACATACCATAGTGATAACTCAATCGAGGTGCAAGACTTTGGACGCGGTTGCCCCGTAGACTATAACCCAAAATACGATTGCGACAAATGGGAAATGGTTTTCTGCGAAATGTACGCGGGTGGTAAATACAGCACCGACGAAGGCTCTAACTACGGCTCTTCAATAGGTCTTAACGGTCTGGGACTTTGTGCGACACAGTACGCGGCAGAGTGGATGGATGTTGAGGTTCGCCGTGACGGCTTTAAATATAATCTGCATTTTGAAAAAGGTTTTAATAAAGGCGGACTTAAAAAGGAAGCTTACAACGGACGTGAAACAGGTACAAAAATTCGTTGGAAGCCTGATATCGAGGTTTTTACCGATATAAATATTCCGCGCGATTATTTTATTGATACATTAAAGAGGCAAGCTATTGTTAACGACGGTTTGCTGTTTGAATTCCGTGAGCAACAGGGTGCGCGTTATATAACACAAGATATAATTTATGAAAATGGTATTACCGACTACGTTAATGAAACGGTAGGCGAAGAAAAGCTTACCTCTGTTCAGTTCTGGAACACCGAACGCAAGGGACGTGACCGCGAGGACAAGCCCGAATACAAGTTAAAGATAAATGCGGCGCTTACCTTCTCAAACCGCCACACTTTAAAAGAATATTATCACAACTCGAGCTGGCTTGAATACGGTGGCGCTCCTGAGCGCGCTGTGCGCAATGCATTTGTTTACCAAATAGATGCGTACCTGAAACAAAACAACAAATATAAAAGCAACGAGAGCAAGATAACCTTTTCTGATATAGAAGAATGTCTTGTGCTTGTTATTTCGTCATTTTCACCCGGTGGTGTGGTTTCGTACGAAAACCAGACTAAAAAAAGCATTACCAACAAATTTATCGGCGATGCAATGACCGATTTTTTGCGTCATCAGCTTGAGATTTATTTTATAGAAAATAAGGCCGAGGCCGAAAAGATTGCCGAGCAGGTGCTTATAAACAAGCGCAGCCGCGAGCGTAGTGAAAAGGAGAGAATAAACCTTAAAAAGACACTCGCCACAGGCAACTCTATGGCAGACAGGGTACAAAAATTTGTTGACTGCCGCAGCAAAGATGTTAACGAGCGCGAGCTTTATATAGTTGAGGGTGACTCGGCTCTGGGCTCTTGTAAATTGGCTCGCGACGCGGCGTTCCAGGCGATTATGCCCGTTCGCGGTAAGATACTTAACTGCTTAAAAGCAGAGTACGACAAAATTTTTAAGAGTGAAATCATTACTGACTTACTTAAAGTTTTGGGTTGCGGTGTAGAGGTTAAGTCAAAGGCAAACAAAAATCTTTCTAACTTTGATATGGCAAATTTGCGTTGGAACAAGATAATAATCTGTACCGATGCCGACGTTGACGGCTTCCATATCCGCACACTTATTCTTACAATGATTTATCGTCTTATGCCTACACTTATAAGTGAGGGTAAGGTGTTTATTGCAGAGACTCCGCTTTATGAGATTAACACCAAAGCAAAGACATATTTTGCTTATGATGAAAATGAAAAGACGGATATACTAAACGAGATAGGCGACGAAAAGTATACCTTGCAGCGTTCAAAGGGACTTGGTGAAAACCAGCCAGATATGATGAACCTTACTACTATGAACCCCGAAACCCGTCGTCTTATAAAGATACTGCCTGAGGATGCCGAGCACACAAGCGAAATGTTTGACCTGTTGCTTGGTGACAACCTTGCAGGGCGTAAAGACTATATTTCAGAATACGGCTATCTTTATATGGATGATGCCGACATTAGCTAAACATATAAGTTTAAAGGAGATATAAAAATTGGCTCCAAGAAAGAAAAAAGAAACCGAGAAAACCACCAAAAAGCCACAAAGCAATGCTTATATTGCGGGCGCAGGCACCGTGGTTGAGAGCTTAGTTACCGAGACACTCAAATCAAACTTTATGCCATACGCTATGAGCGTAATCGTTTCGCGTGCTATACCCGAAATTGACGGCTTTAAGCCCTCGCACCGCAAACTGCTTTACACAATGTATAATATGGGTTTGCTTAAAGGCTCTACAATAAAGTCGGCTAACATTGTCGGTCGCACTATGCAACTTAACCCTCACGGTGACGCCGCAATTTATGAGACAATGGTGCGTTTGTCCGAAGGTAACGAGGCGCTACTGCATCCTTACGTTAAGTCAAAGGGTTCGTTTGGTAAGGCTTATTCACGCGATATGCAATGCGCGGCGTCCAGATATACCGAGGCAAAGCTTGCCCCTATATCCGAAGAATTATTTGTTGATATAGATAAGGATACGGTTGACTTTGTAGATAACTATGACGCTACAATGAAAGAGCCTGTGCTTTTTCCCGTAACGTTTCCCTCAATACTTGTAAATGCAAATATGGGTATTGCGGCAGGTATGGCAAGCAACATCTGCCCCTTTAATCTGCGCGAAGTATGCGAAACCACAATCGCTTACATTAAAGACAATGACATAAATGTTGCCGACACACTTTTAGCGCCTGATTTTCCGATAGGTGGCGAGCTTCTCTATGATCGCGCTGAAATGGAAAAGATTTATGAAACAGGTCGCGGTAGTTTTAAGGTGCGCGGCACCTATGTTTACGACAAGGCAAATAACTGTATTGATATAAAATCTATTCCGCCTACCACCACAACCGAGGCAATTATCGAAAAGGTTATTGATTTGGTAAAGCTTAAAAAGATTACCGAAATCAATGATATCCGTGATGAAACTGACCTTGGCGGTTTGCAGATAACAATTGATTTAAAGCGCGGTGTTGACCCAGAAAAGCTTATGAAAAAGCTTTTCAAAATGACACCTATGCAGGACAGCTTTTCCTGCAACTTTAATATTCTTATAGCATCAAGTCCGATGGTGCTGGGTGTTAAGGATATTATAGCTGAGTGGGTAGCATTCCGTACCGAGTGCGTGCGCCGCAAAGTTTACTTTAAACTTAAAAAGGCGCAAGACAAGCTGCACCTGCTTAAAGGTATGGAGAAGATACTTCTTGATATTGATAAAGCAATAAAAATTGTTCGCGATACTAAAGAGGAAAAAGAGGTTATCCCAAACCTTATGATTGGCTTTGGTATTGACGAAATTCAGGCAGAGTATGTGGCTGAAATCAAGCTTCGTCACTTAAACCGCGAATATATCCTAAAGCGTCTTGACGAGATTGAAAATTTAGAAAAAGAAATTGAAGAGATGAAGAGCATTCTTGACTCAAAAGCCAAGATTAAAAAGATAATCGTAAAAGAACTCGAAGAGGTTATCAAAAAGTACGGTCGCGACCGTAAGACGCAGATTATCTCTGCCGAGGCTGAAAGCGACGACAAAGAATCAGAAGTGATTGACGATTCACCCGTAACGCTCTTCTTTACAAAAGACGGTTACTTTAAAAAGATTACACCGCAATCTTTACGTATGAGTGGTGAGCAAAAGCTTAAAGAGGGCGATGAGATAACTCAGGTTATCGAGTCAAGCAATGATAAAGAGCTGCTGTTCTTTACCACAAACGCGCAGGTTTACAAAAGCCGTGTTATTGATTTTGCCGACGGCAAGGCAAGCGCTCTTGGTGACTTTGTCGGCAGCAAGCTTGGTTACGACGAGGGCGAAGCCAGTCTTTATATGGTCGAGACCAAGGATTACTCGGGCTTTATGATTTTTGTTTTTGATAACGGCCGTGTTGCAAAGGTTCCGCTTAAATCTTACGAAACCAAGACCAACCGTAAAAAGCTTATCAAGGCATACTGCGAAAAGCATAAAATTCACACAATTCTTCATTTTAAAGAAGACAGTGATATTTTGCTTAAATCTACAAACAACAGAATGCTGCTTGTTAATACCGCTATGGTTCCCGCAAAGACAACCAAAGACAACGGAGGTATTGCGGTAATGACTCAAAAGAAGGGTCAGCGCATATTTACAGCAGAAGCGTATGTAAAGGACTCGCTCGATAATCCGCACCGCTATCGCACAAAAAATCTGCCTGCCGCAGGTGCGTTGCCTCAAACAGGAAAGGCAACACAAACCGCACTTGACATATAGCAGATTTAGCGGTAAAATAAAAAACCGTCCGAAAAGCGAAATGTCTTAACCTGTTGGTAAGGCAAAAATGCATCCCGGGCGGCTTGTCCGCCCCGAAATGCAAACGCCGTTACTCGTGGCTGACAATATTAATATTTACATTTATTTTAAAATTATACATTACCTTTGGAGTTGGTAAATTTATGAATAAAGAATTAGCAAAGCAGTATGACCCCAAAGACGTTGAAGACCGTATTTATAAAATGTGGCTTGACGGCAAATACTTTCATGCTAAATGTGAAGAGGGTAAGGATACCTATACTATAGTTATTCCTCCACCAAACATCACAGGTCAGCTTCATATGGGTCACGCGCTTGATAACACCTTGCAGGATATTCTTATCCGTTTTAAGCGTATGCAGGGTTATGATACACTTTGGCTGCCCGGCACTGACCACGCGTCTATCGCTACCGAAGCCAAAATTGTTGAGGCTATGAAAAAAGAGGGCATTACAAAAGAGGATATCGGTCGTGATGGATTCCTCGAACGCGCTTGGGAATGGAAGCGTCAATATGGCGGCAGAATTATTGAGCAGCTTAAAAAGCTCGGTTCTTCTTGCGACTGGGACCGCGAGCGTTTTACACTTGACGAGGGCTGTAACAAAGCTGTTCGCGAAGTGTTTGTAAAGTTATATGAAAAAGGTCTTATCTATCGCGGTGAGCGCATCATCAACTGGTGCCCGCACTGTAAGACATCTATATCTGATGCCGAGGTTGAATACGAGGAACAGGCAGGCCATTTCTGGCATCTGCGCTATCCGTTTGTTGACGGCAGTGGCTATCTTGAGCTTGCTACAACCCGTCCTGAAACCTTGCTTGGTGATACTGCTGTTGCGGTTAATCCCAATGATGAAAGATATAAGGATTTAATCGGTAAAGAACTCGATTTGCCTATCGTTCACCGTAAGATACCTGTTGTTGCCGACGACTATGTTGAAATGGATTTCGGTACAGGCGTTGTTAAAATTACACCTGCGCACGACCCCAATGACTTTGAAGTAGGTCTTCGCCACAATCTTCCCGTTATCTGCGTAATGACCGATGACGCAAAGATAGTTGAAGATTATCCCAAATATGCGGGAATGGATAGATACGAGGCGCGTAAGGCGATTGTTGCTGATTTAGAGGCTGAGGGTGCGCTTGTTAAGGTAGAGGATTACACCCACAATGTTGGTACTTGCTACCGTTGCGGCACCACCGTTGAGCCTGCTGTTTCAAAGCAGTGGTTTGTAAAGATGAAGCCTTTGGCTACACCTGCTATTGACGCTGTTAAAAATGGCGAAACCAAATTTGTGCCCCAGCGTTTTGAAAAGGTATATTTCCACTGGCTCGAAAATATCCGCGACTGGTGTATTTCACGTCAGCTTTGGTGGGGCCATCGAATTCCTGCTTGGTACTGTGAAGAGTGTGGCGAGATAACCGTATCTCGCGAGGATGCTCACAAGTGCGCTCATTGCGGTAGTGAAAAGATAGTGCAGGACACTGATACACTTGACACCTGGTTTTCTTCAGCACTCTGGCCATTCTCAACTCTTGGTTGGCCTGACCAGACCGAAGACTTAAAACATTATTATCCTACCAATACACTCGTTACAGGTTATGATATTATTCCTTTCTGGGTAATGCGTATGATGTTCTCAGGTCTTGAGCAGACAGGCGAGGTGCCCTTTGACACTGTGCTTATTCACGGTCTTGTACGCGACTCACAGGGCAGAAAGATGTCAAAGTCTTTGGGCAACGGCGTTGACCCACTCGAAGTTATTGACACCTACGGCGCCGATGCTCTGCGCTTCTCACTTGCTACAGGCAACAGCCCAGGCAATGATATGCGTTATATACCCGAAAGAGTAGAAGCCAGCCGCAACTTTGCAAACAAAATCTGGAACGCTGCAAGATTTATTCTTATGAATCTTGAAAATGATAATGTTCTGCCGATTAACACCGCAGACTTTGCGCTTGAAGACAAGTGGATAATCTCTAAATACAATACATTGGTAAAAGATGTTACCGAAAACCTTGACCGCTTCGAACTTGGTATGGCAGTACAGAAACTCTACGATTTTATCTGGGATGTATTCTGCGATTGGTATATCGAAATCTGCAAATCACGCTTAAACGGCGAAGACGAAGCGGCTAAAAACACCGCTCGCAGTGTGCTTGTATACGTATTTACAAATACTTTGGCGCTTCTGCATCCGTTTATGCCGTTTATCACAGAGGAAATCTGGCAGACAATGCCCCACAGTGGCGATGCGCTTATGGTAACCGATTGGCCTCGTTTCTGCGAAGAATTTAATTTTGCGGCAGAGGAAGCAGAGTTTGAAAAAATTATGCTTGTAATCAAGGCTATCAGAAACCGCAGAGCAGAGATGAACGTTCCGCCCTCTAAAAAAGCAAAGGTTTGCATTCAGACAAATTTTGCCGATACTTTCAGCACAGGCACCTCCTATATCTGCCGTCTTGCATCTGCATCAGAGGTAGAAATCGGCGACAATTTTGATGCCGAGGGCGCAGTTCGCGTGGTTACCGATGCGGCTACAGTTTATATGCCGATGAAAGAGCTCGTTGATATTGAGGGTGAAATCGCCCGTCTTAACAAAGATCTGCAAAAGGCTATTGTTGATAAAGAATTCTTTGAAAAGAAGCTTAACAATCAGGGCTTTGTTGCAAAGGCGCCTGCCGCTGTTATCGAACAGCAAAGACAGGGTCTTGCAAAAGCGCTTGATAAAATCAAGATGATTGAAGACAGTATTAACGAAATCAAGGCTCTTGGTTAAACAAAATGAAAAGGGAGTCGAATGTGATTTTCGGCTCCCTTAAATATTACAGCAGATGTATTTTCTTTATCAATTTAATAAATTTTGAATATATCCGCTGCGTTAAAAGGGTGAAACTCTGTTCTCCCTTGATAGTATTGTGTGAATAATTTTCGCAAAATTTCAAGTAAAATTCTGGTGTTTTATGAAATATAATGAAATTTTAAATTATATACATTCGTTAGGTCGATTTTCTCACAAAGCAGGACTCGACCGCATAACCGAAGTGTGCGCTAAACTCGGTAACCCGCAAAATGATTTTAAATGTATTCATATTGCGGGTACGAACGGAAAAGGTTCGGTTAGTACGTTTGTGTCAAGCACTTTAATGGCGGCGGGATATAAGGTTGGCACATTTGTGTCACCATATATTACCGACTTTTGCGAGCGTATACAAATAAACGGTGAGTATATCAGCCGCGACGATTTATGCCGACTATCCCAGCAGGTTATAGACACGGGCATTTCGCTTACCGAATTTGAATTTATAACGGCAGTAGGTTTTTTGTATTTTAGTGAAAACAAAACCCAAGTTGCTGTGCTTGAAACGGGTTTGGGCGGCAGATTTGATGCGACAAATGTAATACCTGAGCCACTTGTATCGGTTATTACAAAAATCGGTCTTGACCATACGGCTGTTTTGGGTGACACTTTGACACAAATAGCAGAGGAAAAATGCGGTATAATAAAGGGTGATAACGTTGTTACATCGCACAATCAACCCAATGAGGCTTTATCGGTTATAAAAAGCCATTCGACAAATATAAAAATGCCCGACAAAACTAATTTAAAAGACATTAAATGTTCTGTTTTGGGGAACAGTTTTGTTTATAATAATGCGTATTACGAAACCTCGCTCGGCGGCGAATATCAGATAGAAAACGCCCTTATCGCAATAGAAACGCTTAAAAACTGCGGACTTGCTATAAATGAAAAGCATATAAAAGCAGGGCTGAAAAATGCGTTTATTCCCGCGCGGCTTGAAGTGGTATCACAAAATCCGCTTATTATAATTGACGGCGCGCACAATCCAGATGGCGCCGATGCTTTGACTGCGGCTTTAAAAGAGTATAGCGGTTGTACCGCAATAATAGGCGTAATGCGTGATAAAAATTACAGCGAGGTAATAGCTAAAACGTTACCGTTTTGTAAAAATGCTATTTGTGTAAAGCCCGAGGGACCGCGTTCGCTTTCTGCGGAAGAGTTAGCAAACGAAGCGCAAAAACATTGCAATAATATTTTTGTGGCAAACACGCTTGATAATGCTTTGAAATTAGCGAGGCAAAAATCAAACGGTAAACCGATATTTGTTTTTGGCTCGCTTTATCTGGCTTCACAAATCAGACCGCTTTTAAAGAAATAAAAAAACCAAAATCTGACAAATGAATATGACAAAATTTTCATGGACAACCTTTTATACTTATATAAAGGGTTGTCCCTTTTATATTTCATATTCCTCGCAAGCCTCCCTTGTGTAAAGGGAGGGGAACCGCGTAAGTGGTGGAGGGATTGTCGTAGAGGTGTTTTATATGTCGGTAGAAATCAGTGTAAACGGCGAGGTAACAACCGCCTACTTGTGTGGTGAAATAGACCATCATTCCGCGGCGGCTATACGCGCGGCAATTGATAACGCGGCAGAGCTTAATATGCCATCGCTTTTGGTGCTCGACTTTACCCGTGTCAGTTTTATGGATAGCTCGGGCATAGGTCTTGTTATGGGCAGATACCGTAACTTATCGCGTCGCGGCGCCAAGCTTCATATAACGGGTACGTCACCGCAGATTTACAAGGTGATGAAGCTTTCGGGAATAGAAAAACTCGCCACTATTGACGAGTGCAAATGTTAAAGGAGATCAGAATATGGAAATCATCAATAAATTCAGTATGAACATTTTATCGCGTTCGGCAAACGAGGGATTTGCCCGCGCTACCGTTGCGGCTTTTGCCGCACAGCTTGACCCTACACTCGAAGAAATCAATGATATAAAAACCGCAGTAAGCGAGGCGGTTACCAACTGTATAGTTCACGCCTACCGCGAGGGACTGGGTAAGATTTACATAACAGGTGAAATCACCAATACGAATATAATAAAAATTAAAATCCGTGATAACGGCTGCGGAATTGAAAATGTCGAAAAGGCTATGGAGCCGCTTTTTACCACGGTCGGCGGCGAGCGCGCGGGTCTTGGCTTTGCTGTTATGCAGTCGTTTATGGATGATATCCGCGTGCGTTCAAAGGTGGGTAAGGGTACTACCGTAATGCTTACCAAAAAGATAGCGCCCAGATATACTGTCAATGGTTGATACACTTGCGCGCGACAGCTTTATCGAAAGTAATCTGCCGCTGGTGCACTCTCTTTGCAAACGCTTCGTAGGTCGTGGTATTGAGTATGACGACCTTTATCAAGCGGGATGTGTCGGTCTTATAAAGGCGGCGGACGGCTTTGATGAATCGAGGGGGCTTTGCTTTTCTACCTACGCGGTGCCTGTAATTTTGGGCGAGATACGGCGAATGTTCCGCGACGGCGGCTCGGTTAAGGTGTCACGCAGTCTTAAAGAACTGTCATTAAAACTGACGCGAGTTAAAGCCCAACTTGAATTAAAACTTTCTCGTGAGCCTACCGTCAGCGAACTGGCAGCAGAGCTCGGTGTCACACCCGAAGAGGTTACCGAGGCGCAGTCGGCTGCAATGCCTACCGTGTCGCTAACCTATGAAAGCGACGACGGTGTGTGTGAAGTGGATGTTGCGGTAGCGGGACCTGAGGATTTGCTTACAAATAAACTGCTTTTACAACGCGCGTTCAAGCATCTTGACGACACCGAACAGCAGATAATAAGATGCCGCTATTTTGAATACCTTACCCAAAACGAAACGGCGGCTCGTCTTGGTATGTCGCAGGTGCAGGTGTCACGCGCCGAAAAGAAAATATTGTTAAAACTACGTTCTGTCATAGGCTCAGTCGCTTGACAAAATTTTCATTTAGTTATATATTTATATAGGAAAATTTTGTAGGGGCGAGCATTGCTCGTCCGAATACGAATTATATCAAAAATCCAAACGGGCGACCACTGGTCGCCCCTACGCAAAAAACATAGTGATATTACTTATGTATTTATTAGCTATGGTGAAAGGGGACACACAATGAAACCTGTATTATATATTGTAATACCTGTGTTTAACGAGCAAGAGGTGCTGCCCGTTACAGCGCCATTGTTTTTGCAAAAGATAAACGACCTTTATATCGACGGTAAGATATCAGAGCACAGCCGCATACTTTTTGTAAATGACGGAAGTCGTGATAACACTTGGGATATAATCACCGAACTCTCACAAATAGACGAGCATTATTGTGGCATATCCTTAAGCCGCAACCGCGGTCACCAGAACGCTCTGCTTGCGGGTCTTATGGAAGCGTCACAAAAATGCGATGCGGCAATCTCGGTTGACTGTGACGGTCAGGACGATATTGACGCAATTGATAAGATGATAGATGAATATCTGTCGGGCTGTGACATTGTATACGGTGTCCGCAGTGACCGCAAAACCGACACGGGCTTTAAACGCGGTACGGCGCAGTTCTTTTATAAGCTGATGAAGGCTATGGGCGCAGATATTGTATATAACCACGCCGATTATCGCCTGATGTCAGCAAGAGCGCTTAAAGAATTATCAAAGTTTAAAGAGGTTAACCTGTTTTTGCGCGGCCTTGTTCCAATGGTCGGTTTTAAATATTCAAGTGTCGAGTATTCGCGCAAAGAGCGTATGGCGGGCAAGAGTAAATATCCGCTTAAAAAGATGCTCTCGTTTGCAATTGACGGTATAACAAGCCTTTCGGTAAAGCCAATCCGACTTATCACCGCTTTTGGATTTATTGTAGCGCTACTAAGCATTGTTGGTATTATATGGTCGGTTGTGAGCGCTTTTATGAATATAACTGTTGCAGGCTGGGCATCAACCGTCAGTATAATTTGCTTCCTTGGCGGTGTCCAACTGCTAAGCCTTGGTGTTATCGGCGAGTATATTGGTAAAATTTATCTAGAGGTCAAAGCAAGACCCCGATACATAATAGATAAAAAGACGGATGAAACGAAATAAAAGCTAAATTCGCCTGCGGCGAGCTAAATGTGTCTGCGACACGCTGATGGCGAATTTAATTTAGCTGTAAGCGCCGCTCGCAATTTCGTTGTCGCAAAATTGATAATTTAGCTAAATAAAATATAGTGTCAAGCACTTGCTATACCAATGTAGCAGGTGCTTGCTTTTTTGTCATTCTGAACGCGTGAGCGTGAAGAATCTTAAGGACTAAAATTTTAATTGCAGTTTTATTCTTTACATTTATTTTATAAAGTGATATAATTAACTCACCACACTAAATCTTAATATTTTGCTCATCATATAAGAAGTGGCATTTTTATTTTGGTAAAAATGCGGACTTCTGTTTTTCGCATTTCTTGTGTGATGAGCGTTGATTTAGTGTGGTAGCTAATCAAAGTCTGCATTTTTCGTGTGTGTGACTTTGGTTGCACACACTTTTTGTTTTGGAGGAAGTACTATGGCGAAATATTCAGTATGCGGTATTGAGTGCGAACAATGCAAGGTAGGGCAGTCTAACGGTTGTAAAGGTTGCCGTGAAATGAGCGGCACAATCTTTTGGGGACACTGTGATTTATACGACTGCGCAGGTAAAAACAAGGCAGAACACTGTGGCAGGTGTTCAAGCTTTCCTTGCGACAAACTAAAAGAATGGGCATCGGGCGAAAACCCCGAAAGAATCCAAAACCTGATTAATCTGAATTCAGAGGTGTAGCGTTATGAAAGAACAACTTATTAAAGAATTTAATAGATTGGGAATTCCAGATATGGAAGAGGTTACCGAACTGTACGAGCATAAGGGCGATTTTGTTAATTTGGATTTTCCGTTGCCCTGCGGTCAAATTGTGAAATTGTGGGATAACGATAAAACCTACTATGTAAATCAATTAGAAAAGAAAAACGGCGACAGATGTTACGGTTTAACTGCCGACGAAAAATATCTATTGGTTTGTGAGTATGGTTGCGGCGGTTCTGACCCCGAGATTGTAGTTTTAAAACGTTGGAGATAGACAAATTCCCAATTCTAAAACAGACCGGTAAACGATAATTTGTAGAGGAATTGAAATAGTGAAAATTTTAGTTGATGTTATATTTTTGATTATTTTATATATTTTTAAACTTTACCCAAAATGGAAACAAAAAGGAAAAGATGTGTTGCTTGTAAATACTACTATGTATATATTCTTATCTTTTGTATTGTATTTTACTTTAATGCCTATAATAACATCTTTACCGTTTATATTTAATCACCCTTATTCTCCTATGAATTTAGTTCCCTTTGTTGATGTACTTAGTGGTAGAGGAGATTTTATAAGACAAGTAGTTTTAAATGTTATAATGTTGATACCCTTTGGATTTTTATTTCCACTAACAATAAAAAATGAAAAAGATAATAGATTTTTAAAAACAGTTTTATATACCTTTTTAATTAGTTTAAGCATTGAAATATTGCAACCTTTAATAGGTGCTTTTCGTTCAGCAGATATAACAGATTTAATAACAAATACTATTGGAGGAATAATAGGATATATATTTTATATAATATTTAGACCATTAACTACAAGAATATTAAAACATATAAAAGATAAATAACGACAAATAGAAATTTAACGGGGGAATAGTGATGAAAATTATATTTGTCAGACACGGAAAGGATGACGACAGATACCGTGGCGGCTGGAGTAACCTGGATTTAATCCCCGAGGGTAGAGAGCAGGCACAAAAACTTGCTAAACACCTTAATGAAAACAAAGCGGACTATAATATTTCTTGTATTATTTCAAGTGATTTACCAAGGACAATGACCACAGCAAATATTGTATCTGATAAATTAGAGCTGCCTGTTTTAAAAGAAGCTCGCATAAGGGAAACCAACAATGGCGATTTGGCAGGAATGTTAAATGATGAAGCGCTTATTAAATATCCAGGTTTATTTTTTAGTTTGCTTAAAATGGATGAGCCTTATCCAAATGGCGAAAGTCCCAATGATTTTTATATCCGTATAAAAATATGGTTTGAAAGCTTTATTGCCGAGCACCGAAATCTTAACGGTAACATTTTAGTTGTTACACACAGTGGGGTTATCAATGTTATTTATCACATAGTCAAAAATATTGAATGGAGCAATAAAGGCAGTTCGTTCAAGATTTCAAATTGTAGCATTCATATATTAAATACAGAAACAATGACATTTGAAATAGAGAATAAGGTTGATTATTTATTGAATTAACTGCAATCTTGAATTTTAATTTAATTATATTAAAACGGATAGATTAAAATAAATTTGTTGCGTGAGGAACGGCTTATATGCCGTTCCTTTTTATGTTTTCACCTTTTCTCTTGGTCCTTAATAAACTGTAAAGAGGGACAAAAAATTTAAAAAGGAGAAAAGGCTATGAATTATATGGATGCTAATTACCGTATGCCGCGCGATACGGCTGCGGAAAAAGATGTTCTTGCTATGGCTTTTGTTAATGCGCAAAAAATAAATTCCGTATACGATGTTGATACGGGCTTTTCTTGCGGAACAATATATCCTTGTCTTAATAAACCTCTGACTGCAGGAGGCGCATGGCGATGAACGAAAAAATGATAATGAAAAGGCGAATAAGCGCCTATGATTTTGCGATACACGAAACCGAACTGTTTCTTGACACTCATCCACGCGACCAAAAGGCTTTGCATATGCTGCGTGAATACCGCCGCCGCAGGCAAGAAGAGGTTGCGAAATATGAAGCCCGTTTCGGCAAGTATATCGTAACAACCGATGATGTGCCCGCTAATGACTGTTGGGAGTGGATTGACAGTCCGTGGCCGTGGGAAAGGCAGGTATAATGTATGTGGCAATATGAGAAAAAATTACAATACCCCGTAAATATTAAAAACCCAAACCCCAAATACGCAAAGATAATCATACGTCAGTACGGCGGTCCTGACGGCGAACTTGGCGCATCTATGCGTTATCTCACCCAACGTTACGGGACACCGTACAACGAGGTCAAGGGTCTTCTTACCGATATAGGTACGGAAGAGCTCGCCCATATGGAAATGATCTGCGCTATGGTTTATCAGCTGACCCGAAACCTCACACCCGAGCAGATTAAAGCGGCAGGCTTTGACACCTATTTTGTAGACCATACCGCCAGCGTTTATCCCATTGCGGCATCGGGTCTGCCTTGGCGCGCTGAATATATTCAGTCAAAGGGCGACATTATCGCTGACTTGCACGAAGATATGGGCGCCGAGCAAAAGGCGCGAGTTACCTATGATAATCTTATCCGCCTGATTGACGACCCCGATATACTTGACCCGCTCAGGTTCCTTCGGCAGCGTGAGATAGTGCATTATCAAAGATTTGGTGAAGCGCTCGGCATTACTACCGACCGCCTGAATTCTAAAAACTTTTACGCCTGCAATCCTAACTTTGATAAAAACTGTGGCAAATAATAGAGCAAAACGCAAAAGAAGCGGAGGCTGCGTGCATTACGTAGCCTCTATCTATTGCTTTTGTATGCTGATTTTATAGGAAGAATTGTATATAATATATGTATAATTACCCA
>JAFTTE010000118.1 GCA_017466905.1 Clostridia bacterium
AGCTTTGGTGGCCTAACGGCTTTGGTGAACAGAATTTATATACATTTAATGTACAGCTTCTGCAAAACGGACAGGTTGTAGACAGTGAAACCAAACGCATAGGTCTTCGCAACTTGAAGCTTATCCGCGAAAAAGATGAGTGGGGCGAGAGCTTTTGTCACGAGATTAACGGTATCAGATTTTTTGCTATGGGCGCCGACTATATACCCGAAGATAACCTTATGTCACGTTATAGCAAAGAGCGTACATATAACCTGATAAAGCAATGCCGTGACTGTAACTTTAATGCAATACGTGTTTGGGGTGGAGGTATATATCCACATGATTATTTCTTTGACGCCTGTGACGAATACGGTATTGTAGTATTTAATGATCTTATGTTCGCTTGTATGAATGTACCCGGCTATCAGTCAATGCTTGATAATATCGAGGCTGAGGTTCGAGAAAACCTGATAAGAATGCGCCATCACGCATCAATTGCTGTAATTTCGGGTAATAATGAAATGGAAGAAGGTGTTGAATACTGGTGGCGTGATAACACACAAAACGACCGTAAAAAGACATATATCAAGGTTTTTGAGCATATGTTCCCTAAACTTATTGACGAAATTTGTCCCTATATCCCCTACGTGCCATCGTCACCTAGTTCATTCGGCTCATTTATTGATGTAAGAAACGAAAACTACGGTGACAGTCACTTCTGGCAGGTTTGGCATGGCGGCGCTCCTTTTACCGAATACCGCAATCATCATTTCAGATATTTAAGTGAATTTGGTTTTGAATCATTTCCCTGTGAAAAAACCGTAAATAGCTTTACCGCGCCCGAAGACAGAAATATTTTCAGCCGTACATTTGAAATGCATCAGCGCTGCAAGGGTGCCAACAAAAAGATTCTCACCTATCTTGCTGATACCTTCAGATATCCCACTGAATTCGGCACGATGCTTTACGCTTCACAGCTGCTTCAGGCAGAGGCGATTCGTTATGGTGTTGAACATCTGCGTCGCAATCGCAATGATAATCGTTGTATGGGCGCGCTCTATTGGCAGCTTAACGATATCTGGCCTGTGGCATCCTGGGCGAGTATTGACTATTTCGGCAGATATAAGGCGCTTCAGTATGTTGCAAAACGTTTCTTTGCGCCTGTGATGATTTCTTGTAAGGAAATCGGCGAGACATCTACCCGCCCCTACGTTGTAATGCAGGATTATTTTGATTACACCACACAAGCCCAGCTTTGTGTTACAAACGAGACAACAAGTGATATAAAAGGTATTGTAAAATGGGAACTGCGTTCTGCAGATGCAAAGATTTTACAAAGTGGAAAAGACAATATCACCGTTCCTGCACTTTCGTCATTTTGGCTTGATAATATGGATTTTAACAAGACAGATGTCGAAAACAATTATGTAAGCTTTTCATTTATTGTTGACGGTGTTTCTGTTTCAGAAGGTACAGTGTTATTTACTGTTCCAAAGCACTTTAATTTTGTTGACCCGAATCTGCGTTATGAAATTAACGACGATGAAATCACAATCTTTTCTGATGCTTACGCGAAATATGTTGAAATAGACTCACCCGACAGTGACTTTATATTAAGTGACAACTATTTCGATATGAATGCAGGTAGCAAAACTGTAAAAATAATTGAAGGTACGCCCAAAACAATAAAGCTTCGCAGTGTGTACGATATAAGATAACCTATAATAAAATTACAAAAAAGCAGTTTATCGGGTGATAAACTGCTTTTTACTATTTATCTGTCTCGAATAGCATCAATTGGTTTTTTAGATGCAATTTTATGCACCGGTATAAAACTAGCAATAAAGGCTACAAGCATACTAACAAACAAAAGTAGAATAATCTGTCGTGGTCCAAAACTTAAAAATGTTATCAGAATTCCAACGTTTTTTCTGACGATATTGTTCAAAATCTGTGTTACAGTAAATACACCGATTGATGATAAGACAAAGTTTATCATTGCTATTATAAAGCTTTCGGAAAAGAATATTCTGAACACATCGTTACTGCGTGAACCTATTGCTCGCAAGATACCGATTTCCTGCTTTTTGTAAGAAATGCTTGTTCCTATAAAATTAGCAAGCATAACCGCCGCAAATAACGCGAACCCAAGACCAATATATAAGAATACTTTTGCAAATTCCTTTAGCTCTTCGCTAATCATATCAAGCTCAAATGTAGCCGCATTCTGAAGAGGATATCTGATATTGTCATCAGTATTATAGCAATACGATACCAATTCTTTAATATCGTCATGACTTTCAGGCATAGCGCCGATGGCAGAGGTATATTTGCCATCTTCTACACTTGAAAATGTATTGAATATCTCACTTGATACAACTGCGGTTCTACCAAATTTAATATATTTTTCTTTGTTTTCTATTACACCGACAACGGTATATCCATCTTCTGTAAAATACTCATCAGAATCAAACATATTTTTATTGATACTGGCTGAGTTATCACTCTTTAAACTCTTGACATAGTCGATACTGCCATCTTCTTTTTTAGCGGCATTTTCAAAATCCCAAAAATCAATACAATCCTCAAAAACAACAATTTCCTTTTCACCAAGCGCGGTTTTGGCACCGTTAACCCATTTTATATCGGAAGTGTCTACCTTATCAAGA
>JAFTTE010000119.1 GCA_017466905.1 Clostridia bacterium
CAAGGTGTGTCCTTTCTGCAAGAGTGAAATCGCAATTGAAGCAACCCGTTGCGCGCACTGCACATCTGAGCTTAAAGATTGATTAATACATAAAAACGCAAAAAATGCGGTAGTTCGTGTAGAACTACAGCATTTTTTAATTTAATAAATATATCGCAAAATTTAAATACCCTGCAAATGTAAGCCACAAAAGATATGGTATCTGTAAAAGTCCTGCGGGCTTTGATATTTTATAAAAGCTTATAATCATACCTAGCGTAAAGATCCACATAAGTATCAACACTATAAATGCCAACAGAAACTGTTGCAAACCAAAAAATATCGGCGACCATATAAAATTTAAAAATAGCTGCGCACCAAAAAATATAACTGCGCGTTGCTTTTCATCTTTACCTGAATTACTGTTCCAAACAAGATACAGCGATATGCCCATCAGCGTGTAAAGAATTGTCCAAACCACAGGAAATACCCAGGCTGGCGGAGCCGACGGCGGCTGATTTATTTGAGGATACAAATCCATATTTCCTCTTGTAATAAGCGCCGAAAACCCACCTGTGACAAGTGGGATAGCGATGCTTATTAAAAATCTTTTTAAATTAAACTTAAAAACCATAAAAACACCCCATAACATTTTATGAAGCTACGGGATGTTTTATTATACTGTTTTAATTTTTCTCTACCTCTGGCAGACCCTTAATACAGGTCAGCACGGTAACCACGCCCGAAAGAGCGCATGCGCTCGCAACACCTACCCAATTAACGTCGGTAATACCGATTGTGTTTGTGCCAATGAGCGCGATAGCTGTTTCAGCCATAGTCTTAACCGTGCGAACTGTTGCCGCCTTAACCCACTTTTTTGCTTTATCTGAAATTTTCATAATCCTTTACCTTCCTTATTCAATATAAATCTTAATCGCGTCAATCTCTTGACCGAGAATGCCCGCATAACCGTTGTTGCTGTCTGCGGTGTTATATCCTGTTACAAACGGCAACCAACGTTTTGATTTGCGCAGATGAACCGCATACTTAATTGTTCTGCCTGTGTCGGTGCGCATCATCAAACCGTCAATTGCTTTGCCAAGCAATCCCGCATAGTCTTCACGGTTTTTAACCTCAGGCAACCATTTGCCGTCCTTGGTGTGTACCTTGTAAAAGATATTGCCTTTTGAAAGATTTGCAAACACAGCGCACACATCATAACCAAAAAGACCCGCGTAATCGGTAAGGTCGACTACGTTAGGCAGCCACTTATATTTAGGCTGCGCCCACACCTGATACGTAACAGATATCTTTTCATCCTTCTTTTCTACTACAGGCTGTGCTTTCTTTTCAAGCTTTAAAAACTCAATAAGGCTTTCAGCTACCGCTTTAGCGTATGCCGTCTGACCCGCATCAGAGGTTATGACCTTATAATCCTCTGTGCCGTCCATAAATCCGCCTTCGCAGAGCACGGCGGGTATTTTGTTTTGGTTTATAACGGTAAATGCCGCGCGCTTTACGCCACGACCGCGAAGTCCTGTATACTCAACCATTTTACTGTGAATCAGCGTAGCAAGTTGTGTATCTGCTACCGTAGGGTTATTATCGGTATAAACCTCAACGCCTGTAGCGCCATTCCATTTACCTGTAAATGCGTTATGATGAAGTGATACAAATGCCGCTACCCCTGCCGCGATATATTTATTCAATCGGCTTGTCAGGCTTTCGTCTGTATTTCCCTCATCATTATCTGTGTGAATAATTTCGCAGTCATAGGTTGCAAGAAAAGCCACCACCTTATCGCGCACCTTATCGTTAATAATCCATTCCTTAATACCGTCGGGAGTCTGCTTCCCTACAGTATACAGACCGTGACCCGCGTCTAATGCAATTTTTACTGTTGACATAATTAATTACCTCTTTCTAATTATGATATTTTTCAAGATCATCAATTCTATGGTTGATGACCTTTATTTTTTCTTCCTCAACCTCTTCTTTCCGTTCAAGAATATATACACGCTCAACCACCTGATTATGCTTTTCTACCTTATTTTCCAATTGGTTTATGCGATAGATAGTTAGATCAGTTTGTGATTTAATATCTTTTGATGTCTTTTTGTTGCCTACAGCAACAGTAATGATTACACCCGCAAGGGTGATTAACGCTACAGCAATTTCTACCATTTATTAATCACCCCTCTTGTTCAGCGATTACTTTTTCGTATTCTTGCTCGGTTATCTCGTGCCAAGCACTTATATCCGCGCTCTCAGGCAGCACAACCGTCTTGCCATAGGTTTCGCCGTTCGTAAGGTACATACCCTCGTCTGCGGTCAATATAATTTGCTTTATTGTTTCGGTTTTTATTTTGTTACCCCCTTAATATACCAAAGTCCAATTTTTTGCCGTAATAAGTGCGTCCCAACCGTTTGCGATTATTTTCTTGTAAACATCTGCGTGTACTGTGAACGTTTGCGTATCGGTGTCGGTTAAGTCGGCAAGGCAGTCAATTATATTTTGTATGCTTGCGTTGGTTAATAATGAAGATTGAGCAAACCCTATACTTTCTTTTAATTCGCCCTCAAAAGTTATATTTTGTAGTTTTACATCTTGGCTAAAAGGCATACCGTAAAAACGGATATTATCTCCAAGTTTTATTTTTTCTATAGTTACCAATTTTGACATATTGGTAAATATATCACTTATAGCTACCGCATTAACGCAAGTGGATAAATCAATTTCCCCGATATGTTCTATTCCCGAGTAAGAAAAAAAGTTTACGAGATAAAGAGCATCAGTAAAATCAATTTTTATGCCTCTATCGTCTAAACAGGCTTTTAAATTTTTTACACCACAATATTGGAATGTCCATCTTCCATAAGGTTTCACCACGATATTGCGGCTCGGCTTAAAGGTGGTATCATTCCACGCAAACCCCATAAATAATCGTTCTGTATTGTTTTGTTCTATATATTCGTAAATACTATCCCAAAATCTATCATATTCAGTTTGTTTCCCGTCCTCGTAGCCTTTGTTATAGACTTTCGGTGTGTTTTCAGCAATAGTAGTCACTTTTTCGGCTATACTCATACGCTATCACCGCCTATGTACTGTTCTTGCAAAGCGATGATTTCATCAAGCGCGCTTTCAATGTCGCCAACAAGAGCGTCAACATACATTTTATTAGCAACCTCGTGCTTTGTCGTTGGTATGCCAGATAGTAAATTACCGTTACTTTTTCTTCTGGCAAGGAAATAACCAAACTCACTTAAATTGCCATCATCCAAAAGACCATTTTCAGAGTATGCCTCCATATAGTCATCGTGTATGCGGTCAGTAAACAATGCTTCCTCTACGTCTGAGACATTTCTTCCGTAGACAATAGAATGCTGATTTGAATTATGTGTTTGACTTACAAAGTGTTGATTGGCATATTTATAATTTATGCAGTCCTCATCATCCACAGGCTCACCCGTCCAAAGATTGCCATTACTGTCACGGGTGGCAATGGCTCCGTGCATTTCCCCAGTGTTATCCTTTCCCGCCCATCCATCATCAATTGACATTGTACGATATTCTGTGTCTTCGGGATAATGATTGCCATTATCGTCTGATTCTTCATCAACGCTTGCGCTACCTTTAAGAACTGTAACTGATGTATATGGTCTTAGGTCATATGGGACTTTTGGTATTTTTCGGCTCAATGTCGATGATTTGTCATCAACATATTTTTTGTTAGCACAATCTTCATTGTCGATAGGCGTTCCCGTCCATAAGTTACCCCGACTGTCACGGGTAGGCACCCTACCGCCTGAGGACTCTACACTCATTTTTTCATTATAGTTACCGTCATCCAAAAGCGTGAATTCAAATGCCGAGTCAGGCATCATACCGTCTTCGGCTTCCACGCCTGCTTTTAACATTAACAAACGCGGTTCAGGTGCACCCTCGGCTACAGGTTTCGGTATTCTCTTTGATGCCGCCTCTGCCACCGCTTTACCGCTCTGCGCATTTTCGCTTGTCGGGTCATAGGCTTGGTCGGCAACACATTGCTCGATACCTTCTTTAAGCTCGGCCTTTTGCTCGTCTGTTAAATCATCGTATGTAAAAGCATCGCCCTTCTCGCCCTTCTCACCCTGCAGACCCTGAACACCTTGCGCGCCCGGCTCTCCTTGAATACCCTGTATGCCTCGCGGTCCAACATCTCCTTTTTCACCCTTAAGACTTGCAAGCCAATCGCTGTCATCGCCCTCAAAACCATTTTCAACCGCTACCTGATATGCCGATTTACCAAAGGTTATTTTCGCTGTTTTCTCAAGCCTTGCTACAGCCGTATCAACTGTGTCCGCCACCTCATCAGCCTTTGCCTTTACAACTTCTACAAGACCTGTAATACTTTCGTAATTTTCGTCGTCTTTTTTTATTCCCTCGGGCTTATCGTTAAGCCTTAGTCTCGCGGGAAAACTATAAAGCTCCATCTCGGTTTCATTATCTGCAGACAAAGCCGTTATTACGAGATATACAGTAATTTTCCCGCCAAAGCGTGTGTGACGTTCTTCAAGCTCAATGCTCAAATTTGGATCAGTGAATTTCGATGCCTCACTCGACCAAATTCCACCCTCACCGTCATAAACATCAAATCGGTACATCACTTTACCGTCGCCTATATTATCAACTATTTCATAATACAAAGCATCAGACACATAAATATTCAATTTTGTTACCCTGTGGTCGCCCTTGATTCCTGCAAACTGCTCTGTAGCAGGTGAAATCCCTGTAATATCTACTGTATATTCAATTGTTTTTATCGCCATATTTTTCCTCCTAAAAAACAAAGGCACCGAACTCAAAAGCCGATACCTTCGTAATTGATTTAATTATTTTCATATATTTTAAAAGCTTATCTTTTCAAATCTGTTCTTCACATTCCATTATTAACCCTTCTACGCTCAAAGCCATTTTGAGTCTGTTTTGCATAAATAAAAAACGACAGTGGTCTGCCGTTTTTCTTAACAAACAAGACAGGGCACCAACCCTGTCTTGTCCTATCTCCTATTATAAAACTGTTATTGATTTGAATTTTTAACTTCCTCAAACCACTCTTCTACAATATCATCTGGCAATTTGGTTTTATGATTGCTATACACCGGATCATATTTATAATCCACATTTAAAGAATTCTTATTCACATCATAAACCATTTTAATTTCTGTAGGCATTGGCCTATCATATTCTTTGCACAAAGAAA
Organism: Clostridia bacterium; assembly: GCA_017466905.1. Lineage (GTDB taxonomy): Bacteria > Bacillota > Clostridia > Oscillospirales > Acutalibacteraceae > UBA737. The sequence continues at coordinate 5,226 of JAFTTE010000119.1, forward strand.
TCAATTTTTCCAAATCCTCAATTAATATATCCAAACACATATTTTGTCTTTGTACAGAAACATCATACCGCGACGAAACCATATTAATTTTATGTCGCTTTAAAATATTACCATCAATTTTATAGAAGAAATCTGCTGTAATCATCCCATCTTCTACCGAACCATATATATATATTTTTTCGGCAACATCATCAACATACTCCATACAAATATCCACCATATCTGTATGTATTTCTGCAAAATAATCCTCAAACACTTTACTCATATTGAAATTCCTCCGCTAATTTGTAATATTTTTCTTAAAAGATATACCGTCAATAGTATATTTGACAATAAATCCTACCGGTCGCATACTATCGCCATCATATTTAACCTCAATATCTACACTAACCTTTTGACCGTTCTTTATAGCTCTTGCCCATTGATTTTCAATCTTTTTATATTTACTCATATTAACAAGTGCCAATTGTGAAACCAAGTTGTCAATATCTTCCGAGCCACCAAACCTATCACCAAACAGGTGTCCAGCATGGTCACCCTCTTCTTTACCTAAAGTATTTGAATTATGTTTTAATCTTTTTTCTCTTTCTGTAAATTGCAATTCATTGGTCTGCGCCTTAGTGATTCTACCTAAATCATCAGTTGAATAAATATACTCATACTCTCCTGATTTGTACTTAATATTTGATTTAAGTTTTCCGTTTCTTAGATGACTACCGTCAGTTATATTATCATCTTCATTATACCCATTATTTTCCAGACTGTCAATTTCATTTTCTCCCGCATTTTCGACAAAATTCTCGTCTTGTACACCATTTTGCGATATTGGTATCAGTTGGGTATCGCTTAACACCATCACACCCATACTGCCGCGGTCGTACGTACCGTTCATATACACTATGCTGTCTATACCCTTTTCCTGTAGTGCCAGGTTTATGTGCTTTGCCGCTATGCCCTTGTAATTCGGCTCGTCTATTCCGCTCTTTGTCAGTATGCTGTTGTACTCGTATTGGTTTAAAACACCGCCGGCATATAGGCTGTCGGCAATCTCTCGCGCGCTGAATTCTGTCGGTACACCAATCATAAAGTACGGGTTTTCTGCCCTTACAAGATATTCGTTATATATCTGCTTTCGTCTGTGCGGTTGCACCTTACTAATCTCCAGATATTCATCATGCGCCGCCGCAAGAGTACTAACTCGGTAACCCCGTGTATCTCGCTCAAATCCGTTTTGTGTCTGTTTTGCATAAATAAAAAACGACAGTGGTCTGCCGTTTTTGTCTTTGAGCTTGCTGTTTGCAAGCTCCCTTTGTATATTAACGCTCAATCTTCGGTTTGCGGTGTCAACATCACTGATTGGTATATCCGCCTGTGCGGCAATAAGCCTTTCAAATCTGTTTTTCGCATTCCATATATTAACCCTTCCACGCTCAAGCGCTCCGCTATAGCCAACGTTAACGTCATATGCATCATCCCACACGGGAGCATTGTTATATTTCAGACTTTCGGTCAACCGCTTCATTTTTTCGGTTTTGTCTTTTATCGACATTATTTTATTCTTCAGTTCCCAAAAGTCACGTTCCTTTCTATCCTTAGGGTCCAATACCACACCGTTTGCCTTTTCGGCTGCATCCTTATCTGCTTCGCTTAACAAAACAACATTGTTGTTTTGGTTTAATATACCGTTTTGCGATATTGGTATTATTGACTCCTCATAAAACACCACTACCGAATGTCTGCCATTATCCTTAACAAATACTATACAGTCACAACCCTTTCTTATAATCTCATTTATAAGCTTGGTTGATGCCAGACTCATGTACTCGCCGTTACCCGTGCTGTGCAAGGACATTATATTATCATAAAACTGCTGTGATATTATTCCGTCCTCTGACAGCTCGGCTGCCATTTTCACTGTATTCCATCCGTTTTGCCTTACTACCAATGG
>JAFTTE010000120.1 GCA_017466905.1 Clostridia bacterium
TATGAGCCTCTTTGTGATGGCAGGGGCAAAAAAATGGTTGCAGGTATTGGTGAAGAGCTTATTAAGCTAAGCGTAAAGTATGGCTTTGACTGTCTGCCTGAATCCTGGGGCGGTGAGGGTAAAAACCAATCACCCAGTTATCGTTATTCTACATTCTATTCGCCTATGACATTTTCTTTGGCGCTTGACGAATATGTACGCGAAAGCGGCGCGGATATCCGTTTTGATACTTTGGCATCATATCCTGTAATGGACGGCAATACCTGTCTTGGTATTATGGCAGAAACCGTAAGCGGCAAAGAATTTTACCCCGCTAAAATGGTTATTGATGCTACGGGTGACGCGAGTGTTTGCCACCGTGCAGGAATGCCGACTATGGACGGCACAAATGCGCTTGTATATGTGTCACACGGCTTTGGTAAAGAGCAGTTAGAGGCTTATGATAGTGAAAAGGATTTATTGGAATTCCGTAAATGGAATTGGGTTGGCAAGACAGGCGATCCCGACGATGATGTGTTAGAGGACAGCTCAGGCACAACCTCTGATTCGGTTAACGAATTTATCCGCAAGGGTAAAAAGGGGACCTTTAACCTTGTAAAAGCTAACGGTAAATACGATTACGAATTATCAAGTATTCCCACCATGCCACAGTTTCGAACAATCCGTCATATAGTGGGTGACACAATGCTTGACGGCAGCGAGGATGGCAGAACCGATTGCCCTGACAGTGTAGGATGCTTCAGCGATTTCCGCAAACCGAACACCCATTATCAACTGCCTTACAGCACACTTTGTAATAAACGGTTCCCCAACATATTAGCCGCCGGCAGAATTATCTCGGCGCACGGCGAGGGATGGCAGGTGACCAGAGTTATTCCCGTATGCGCACTCACAGGTCAGGTTGCAGGTACGGCCGCCGCGCAGGCAATCAAAACTAATACCGAGGTAAATGACATCGACCTTGATGCTTTGAGAAAGACATTAAAGGATAATGATTGTATATTAGAGTTTTAATTGAATTCACAATTCACAATGACTGTAAATTTTAGACACTGCTTTAAAATATTAAGCAGTGTCTTTTAGTTGATATTAACCCGACTGATATTCGCACAAAATATCGGGAAATGGTATACCGCTTTTGATAAGATATACACAGAACAGGGAGGGATAAAAATGAATTGGGTAAGCGGAATGCAAAAGGCTATTGATTATATTGAGGAGCATCTACTTGAAGAAATCGATTATGAAACGGTAGCGTCACAAAGCTTTTCATCAAGCTATCATTTTCAGCGCGTGTTCAGTATTTTTTGCGGTTTTACGGTGGGCGAATACATACGCAACCGCAGAATTTCACTTGCGGGCGCCGAGCTTGCCAAAACACAAACAAGGGTTATTGACATAGCGCTTAAATACGGCTATGAAAGCCCAGATAGCTTTGCAAAAGCCTTTCAGAAATTTCACGGAATTACCCCCTCTGCTGCAAGAAATGGTGGTGATTTAAAATCCTTTTCCCGACTTGTTCTGAAAATTTCTTTAGAAGGTGGCAGTACTATGAACTACAGAATTGAAGAAAAGCCCGAAATGATTTTAACGGGGTATAAAGCGCGTTTTACGGGCGCACCCTACGGAAAAGAACGCGAGCGACAAGAGAAACAGCTTTTTGTTACAACCAGAGCAAAGCAATGGCTTTTGCGCGGTGCTAAAGGCGCAAGTAGCAACAGTAATACAGATATGTGTGTTATTACGGATATTGATGATGACGGATATATTTTTTATTACGCATTACCGCTTGATAAATATGAAAGAGATAATATGTACAACACAGAGGTTACAGGTTTTGAATATATGAAGGAATTCGGCTTTGAAAATATTACAATACCAAAACAAACCTATGCTGTTTTCACTACCGAGCAACAGCCTTTTCCTACAAAGGATTATATGGATATAAGACAAAAAATAGTTTCCGAGTGGTTGCCTTCGACCGATTGGCTTATAGCAGATGCACCTGAAATATCAGTGTATTATTGGTATCCCAAAAAAGAAAAGAACAAACGGTATATAGAAATCTGGATACCCATAGAAAAATAGAAAATCACAGCACCTGCTACACATTTAGCAGGTGCTGTTGTATTTGTTTAATTATGCATTTAAATTAATTAGTTTTTAAAGAGAAAACTTCCTTAAAATCTTTGTTTTTATTATACATAAAACCCTATCTTGAAAAACGATATATTGTATGATAAAATTAAGAAAATCAACACTTTTGGAGTCGCTATGAGCAAACAGATAAACCGTGTTCAGTCGCAACTAAAACAGAATAAAAACTATTACGCGCAAAAGTACTTTATTGATAAAGGTAGTTATTTTGCGCCGCATTGGCACGATTATTTCGAGTTAGAGATTGTGCTTAGCGGTAGCGGAGAACACATTTACAACAATAAAAAATACATTTTAGAGCGCGGTAGTGCGTATTTGATGTCTTATTACGATTTTCACGAATTAAGGGCTGTTAGTGATATGCAAACACTCAAAATTCAGTTTAACGATCATATACTGCCGCAGGAACTTGCCAAATATATTACGTTCAATAATAACCGATTTTGCTGTGATTTAGGCGAAATGCAGACCGCTAATGCAGAAAAATGTTTTTCAAAGTTAGAATATGAGGAAAAAAGCGGTCTTATTTTTAGCAACCTTATGATAAAAAATCTTATCACAGACATAATTGTCAACATAATAAGAACGTCATCGCCTGACGGCAGCGACGTGGTACCGTCACTTTTGCAAAAAGCGGTAGGCCATATACACAATCATTTCAGAGAAAATTTATCACTTAAAACGCTTGCTGATACTTGTATGGTAACACCAAATTATCTGGGTAGTAACTTTTCAAAGCTGATGGGCATGTCATTTTCGGATTACCTTAATACTGTGCGCATCCGTCACGCCTGTAATTTGCTTGAGAGCACCGACCTTACGGTCAAGGAAATCGCATTTTCGTCTGGGTACAATTCGGTAGAGCATTTTGCCTATACCTTTAAAAAGAAGTTAAACCTTACACCGCTTGAATTCAGAAAAGGGTGAACTTATGAAAAATATATTAAAAATTGTAGCACTTGGTCTGTGCTTGTGTTTTGTTTTAACCGCATGCAATAAAAATACGGTTATATTCACAAGTGATGGTACACAAAGCGAAGCACAGCAAGATACATCAAGTATTGTAACAAGTAGCATATCGGAATCACCTGAAGTTATCGAACCACAAAAACCGCTACTAGCGGTAATGTCCGAAACCGTAAACTGCGGCAAAACCGTAATGGTAACAGGCGAACTTAAAAACAATGAATTTTCAGACAAAATTGCCGAATTGCAAAGTATATTAGACGGATATTCGCGTAATATTTCGCTTTCTGTTTATTCGGTAGACGGTAGCAAAGCGCTTTACTATAATACCGAGGCACAAATTTTTGGCGCCTGTACCGTAAAGGCAGGCTACACACTTTATGCCTGCAAGCAGATGGAAAGCGGAAACGGCAATTTGAGCGTGCCGCTTACATACCAGGAAAAGCACTATGAACCGGGTACAGGCGATATGCAGTATTCACCCTTTGGCACGGTGTTTACTATGGAAACCGCGCTGCATAAAAGTATGTCGATAAGCGATAATGTCGGCTATTTAATGGCGGTGGATTACTTTGGCCGTGACGGCTATAACAGCTTTATAAGTGAAATGGGTTGCGACTCATTGCAGATAAAACCAACCGTGTGGAGTCTGCGTACCAAATCACAAGACCTTGTAAAATTGTGGTGTGAAATTTATAACTATTTTGAAACCGATACCGAATATTCACGCTTTTTGTATAACAGTTGTACCAACACTGCGGGCAACTACGCTACAGCCGCTTTAAGCGGTGTGGACTATTCGCACAAGCAGGGTCACAACAGCACGGGCGACTGGTTATCCCTTAGTGACGCGGGCATCGTGTGGAAGGGTGATACCCCCTATATTGTAGCAATTCTTACCGACGCGCCCGGACCGTCAGGTTATGATGCGGGCGTATTCGCGCAGATAATCCAAATAGTGCATAATGATTTATTTTAAATCAAAAAGCCTTGCCAATTGGCAAGGCTTTAATTTATGCTTTTTGTTTTGCTCTCTTTGTTTCTTCCTGCTTTATACGATATATTTCTTCGGTCGCAAAGGCAAGCTTTGTTATCACATTTTGTTTTGTGGGATAGCAGTAGAATGAGTCTTTATCGGTCGAAATATCCACGCAGTCAAACGGCTTTATATAGCAATAGTCATATTCTATGTGCAAGGCGCTTTGTCCTAATGGCTTGCGTTCGATTTTATAATCCTGACCGCGATAGTGACCCGTAAGGGTGAAACCGTCGTTTATATCGTGGATGAGTGTAGCGTCACCTAAATGCAAAAATCGCCAGCAACGAGGCAGGGAATAAACATCAACCTTATCTTCAAAACGGTATGTTCCGTTTTCTACCTGTTTACGAACTTCGCTTCGTTCCCAAGCGAACCAATCGGGTATATGGCTGAATTCGGTGTTGCCGTCAAGGGCTTCAAGATTGCCGTCTTCGAGGAGAACCCAACGCTTGCCGCACTCTTCGCAGAAAATTTCTATGCCCTTTGAAACCATTTTATGTTCGGTCTTGCAGGCGGGGCATTGATAAAGTATTTTGTGCAGTCCTTCGGCGCGGTAGGGCTCGGTAATTTTAATACCGTTTTCTTTCTGGTAGCGGTATTCATCATAGTCGAGAGCCTTACGCACGGTGTCGTTTATCTCTTCTACCGACATCTCTGCTACCTGCTCTGCGGTGAGGATTTGTGTAAAGGTGGTATGCAGCGGCACCTTTCTAGCTTTTCTAAAGTTCCAAAACGGTGTACGTAGATGATTTCCGCGGTGCACTATACATGCTACGGGCACCTTATTCATTTTTATCAGCTTGCCAATCGCCTCGGGCAGTATTGCGGTGGTGCCGTCGGGACTGTAACGAGCCTCGGGGTACATACAGAATACGTCGCCCTTTTGAAGTACGCGACGGATTGACTTTACAAGGTGTAAATCGTTTGTGAACTTGCGCTTGCAGATAGAGCCTATCAGCTCCATAAGCCACGGTCTGCGGTAGTAGCCGTCGATTGATACAACATTGTTAATTCTGTGCGGATATGTCGCAATAGCCGCCAACTCAAAGTCTACAAAATATTGGTGATTGCTAAGCAGTATATAGGGAGGTTTGAGATTTTCGGTATTTATTTTTTCAATTTTATATTTTTGACCTATAAGCATTATTTTGCTTAAAACAAATATAAGCCAGGTTATGATAAGCGGCTGACGGATAGGATATTTTGCCGTGTTATAACTTTTTTTGTTTTTGTAATTTACTTCCATAAAATCCCCTTAAAATTATGTTTTGCAAATTATTTTTTTGTTTTTTTTAAGCTTGTTTGCTATAAAAATTGGCAGATACATTACAGCAAGCACAATTGGTAAAAGTATTGGAAATGCCCACTGATGCGCTCCAAAAATATTTTCAAACAATACCAAAAAACTTATGTCATCTGTCCGCATCAGAAACATAAAGTTTGTATCGCATAAAAAGTTGACACCAAGCACTATAACGCCCATACAAAGCAGTAACAGCAGGCATTTTGGCGCCATTTTAAGCTCGGGTTTTATATCGCCGCCTGCAAGCAGCATAATTGGATAAATACCTAAAAGTATGTGTATGGTAAAGCTGTGAATGTGCATAAAGTTGCCGGGTGGCAGTGCTGTCCACGACGGTGTCAGCAGAGCTATAATTGCCGCAGGAACACAAATTACATAGAGAAAATTCTCAATAAGCTTTGACCTTTTAAAAATATGAAAGGCAACTAAAAAGACATTTATGCTACATAAATGAAGCGGTAGGTAGCTGTGTTCGTATCGGTCACCGATAAAAAGAAATATCCATTTATATATCTCGTCCGCAATTATAAGAGAGGCTACTGTAATACGCATAATATTGCGCGCCTTTGGTGAAAGCTTGCGGTAGATAATTGATAGCGTAACAGCCGCAACAACAAAAACGGCAAGCCATATTAAATGCAGTTTACCAAAAAGGTCAAATCCCATACCTTCCTGGAGGGTGTCAACGGTATCTAAAAACATAAA
>JAFTTE010000121.1 GCA_017466905.1 Clostridia bacterium
CATACTGCGATACCCCCTATCAAAAGGATAGCAAGCATAAATCCTACCGCAAGACCTGCCGCCCAAAGCAGACTTTCAATAAGTCGCATTGCCCCTGAAATTGTATCGCCTACAAGCAGATCACGGATAGCATTAGTAAATGACACACCGGGAATAAGCAACATTATAACACCTATTATAACCATATCGGCATTGATAAACGGCATCAGCTTTGAGCAAGCGCAAATCAAAATACCCATAACAAAAGAACATACAATATTAAAAATTATGTTATTTGGGAATATATTTGAAAGTTTACGCTGAAACAAACATACAAGCAGCGCAAAAACCGCCGAGGCTATGCCGTCAAAAATACTTCCGCCAAAGAATACCGCAAACGCGCCTGCCGCCAAAGCAGAACCCAAATAAAACTTCCATAAATTTGTAGGCTGCCTGCATTTTTTTATTTCGGTTTCAAGCTGCTCTATGGGCAACGGTTCATTACAACACTTACGGCTTAATGCATTTAAACTTTCAAGTCGCCACAGTTTATTGCTGCCCGGCGCTTCTACACGGCGGCTTTCGGTTATAAGGTTTCCGTCGCTGAATTTCATTGTAAGCACAATGCTTGCTGTTATAACCAGTACATTGGTTTCAGTCGCGCCATAGGCCTTGCCCATAAGCGACAATGTGTTCTCTACCCTGCGAACCTCACCGCCCGAACAGAGCATCATCTCGCCCATATCAAGCAACAGGTGTAACAGTTTATATTCATCACCTTTTGTAAGCGTCATAATCTCACCTTCTTCACGCTCAAATAATTTAACATATATAATTACTTTTTTCAAGATTGAATTTTCATAACAATTATTCAGTATAAAATTCATCCTCATCCCACTTTGCAGGGTTGTTGTCTATGTATTGCCAGATTTCAAGATAATCCTGTTCGCCACGGATAATATGGTCGTACGACCTATACTGCCAAATATTTTTGCCGTATTGTTTATTACAAAACCTTTTAAACGTTCCCACAAAATTTGAAATTTTTGAATTTGTAGGGACCGGCGTCCCCGACGGTCCGTCATCAGACTTTATTATCTTGATCAACAAATGTATGTGGTTTGGCATTATTACATATTTGTCAATTTTTATATCATCATAAAAATCAGTCATGATTTCAAGTTGTTGATTTGCAATTTCGCCATATTCGGTAAATTTAATTTGCGGACCGTCAAGGATGCCGGTCCCTACAATGTCGCATAAAATTTTCTGCTTATCCTTTGTACATAGCGTTATAAAATAATAGCCTGTACTGTTATAATCGTAATCTTTTAACCTTGTCGGTTTTCTTTTTGGCAATTCCATTTATATCACCAAATACATTTTAACATAAACATTTTATAATATCAATTACCGCTTAAAACACTTTCGATATAATAATCAACTAAATCATAAATCCAATCATCTAAATTACTGAACTTATATCCTATTGACTTTGCTAAATCAGTATTTATACTGTATTCAACCTCTCCATTATATGGACCTTTGTCACCGTCCGCTGATAAAACAGCTTTTACATTACATTTCTTTTCTACATACTCTATAACTTCTTTGAGAGAAATTGTGCCATTAGAACAAC
>JAFTTE010000122.1 GCA_017466905.1 Clostridia bacterium
GATTTAAAGTTATGAAAAAAATTCTACTTAACGGCGAATGGATACTTAAAAATCCCAAAACTGACGCTATATACAAAGCAACCGTTCCGGGAGATGTGCATAACGACCTTATGCAAGCCGCGGTTATACCCGATCCATACTATTCCGACAACGCAAACCGTTGCGGTTGGGTAGCAGAGCAGGATTGGATTTATGAAAAGAAATTTGACGTTACAGAAGAAATGTTAGAAAACCACCGTATCAATATTGTTTTTGGCGGTATTGATACCTTTTCTGAAATCTATGTCAACGGCACCAAAATCGCCGATACCGACAATATGTTCTTGCGCTATGCGTTCAATATAACTGAGCATGTTAAGGTTGGTGAAAACACTTTAACGATTAAGCTTCTTTCAATTCGTGAGATGGTAAGCAAATATCCCAAAGAGGGTTATTTCGGCTGTTTTGACGTTCAGCGTATATTTATCCGTAAGGCACAGTGCCACTTCTCTTGGGACTGGGCTCCCAACTTCCCCGCTATGGGCATCTGGCAGGACGTATCCCTTGAGGTGCTTCCGGGCGGCGAGATTGACCATATCAAGGTGCGTCCGTGTCTTGACGGCAGAGCAGCGCTTCTTATATATATGGCAAAGGATTTTGACCCATATAATATTGCGGGCAAATTCTTACGTGTAAAGGTTTGGGACGAAAACACCACAGTTGAAAAAACCGTACCCGTCGGTGGTGCAAAAAATGTTTGCAACATCTTTGTAGAAAATGTAAAGCTCTGGTGGCCTAAAAGCCTTGGTGAGCCACACCTTTACAATTATGAGGTTACTCTTATTGAAAGTGAAAAGGAAACCTACACAAAGACAGGTCGTTTTGGTTTCCGCACGATAGAGCTTGACCAGTCTCCCAGCAACACACAAAAGTTTAAATGCAACTTTAAAATCAACGGCAAAGAAATATTCCTTAAGGGCGCTAACTGGGTGCCGCTTGACATTATGACAGGTTGCATCACAGAGGATAAATACCGCAAGGCTATTTCTATGGCACATGACGCCAACTTTAACTGCCTGCGCGTATGGGGCGGCGGTATTTATGAAAAGGATATTTTCTTTGATATATGTGATGAAACCGGTATGCTTGTTTGGCAAGACTTTCAGTTTGCTTGCGCCGATATCCCCGACGATTATCCCGGCTTTACCGAACAGATTATCGAAGAGGTTGAATATCAGATAGGCAGACTTCAAGCGCACCCGAGTTTCTTTGTAGCGACAGGCGGCAATGAAAAAACTGGCGCTTACGGCAAGGGAAAAAGCCGCGGCGACCATCTGGTTTATTACACCCTTTGCGGTATGTGTCACCATCTTGACGGCACACGCCCGTATATGCCGTCATCCCCCTACTCTTTTGCAGACATTGGTAACGATTTTACCGCAGGCGACAGCCACGTTAACAGTTATCAGGCATCTATCGGTAAAGACCGCTTTACCGAATTCCGTGATATATTGGCAGGCTTTGAAGCGCCTATGGTATCTGAAATCGCAGTTCAGGGTGCTTGCCGTGTAGATGCACTTAAGAAATACATACCCGAAGAAAGTTTATGGCCTGTAAATGACATCTACAACCTGCACTTTACACGCAATCCCTATGACGGCTACGGCGGCATACCCTTTATTGAAACACAGATAAAGGCAGCAGGCATTGCATTTGGTGAAAGTGAGGGTCTTAACGAATACGTTAAACGCTCTATGGCGCTTCACAGCGAGTATGTGCGTGCTGACAGCGAATTTCATCGCTCACGCAAGGGTAACTGCGGCGGCGCAATGTTCTGGATGTTCTCTGACATCTGGCCCAGCGGTACTTGGGCGCTTCTTGATTACTATATGATACCAAAAGCATCATATTATGCTGCAAAACGCTCATACAAGCCTGTAACTCCAATTATCACCAAACACAAAGACGGCACAAATCTTTATGTTGTAAATGACACCCTGAATGAAATTAACGGCACATTGACATTAAGATACATTGATGCTGCTGGCAATATCTACGCTGAAAAATCCATTGAAATATCAGCCGAGGCTAACGCATCAACCAAGATTGCTTGTGTTGACGATATGATTGAACCCGGCACACAGCACATACTTGTAGCAGAACTTCTTGCAGATACCGTGAGCACAAAGACCTTCTACTTCCCTGATTTGTGGAAAGACGTAAAATGGCAAGACCCACAACTCAAAGTATCAATCGAACGCAAATGTGACAAATGTGCTACGGTTACAATAACCGCCACTGCCGCTTATGCGCGTATGGTAAACGTGGTTGTTCCTGAATTTTCGGGTACATATATGTCTGATAACTTCTTTGATATGGAAAAGGGCGAAACCCGCATTATCGAGATTAAGGCAGAACAACCTTTTGCAACAGAAGATATTGCTGTCAAAACTTGGCTTGACGAATGGGACAGATAAGGTGGCACATATGAAAATTAACGGTATCGGTGTTTTAACACCTGAAGAACAAAAATGCCTTATTCCGCTGGAGAAGAGCGAAAACAATCTGTTTATATGCGGCAAAGACGGTGTAAATGGCATCTACTCTACCCTTGATCAAAAGCTTCAGCTTGTTGAGTTTGACGACAAGACACTCACTTATGTAAAATCATCGGCAGGTCACCCAGCTATATACGAACTTAAAAAACCCGAATTCAAAGCACCTGCACAGGCGGTGCTGATGGACCTTGACGGCACAAGTGTTCACAGTGAAAGCTTCTGGATCTGGATTATAGAGCAGGTAACCGCCTGGATGCGAAACGATAAAAACTTCCGTTTTGAAACCGAGGATCTCCCACATGTTTCGGGTTATTCGGTAACCGAGCATCTTTCATACTGCATTAAAAAATATTCTCCGAATACCGATATCAAGGATGCGGTGAACAAGTATTTTGAGATTACCGAGTATGAAATGGATGAGATTATGAAAGGTCGCGGCAAACCCGGCGCCTTTACACCAGCCCCCAATCTTAAAGAGTTTTTATACACCTTAAAGGATAACGGTGTAAAGATAGGTCTTGTAACATCGGGACTTTATCAAAAAGCCTGGCCTGAAATACTTAATGCCTTCCAGACGCTCCAGATGGGCGACCCTGTAGATTTTTATGACGCTATAATCACTGCGGGTACCGCAATACGCAAGGGTCAGTCGGGTACACTCGGTGAAATCGAGGCAAAGCCGCATCCGTGGCTTTATGCCGAAACAGCTATGGCGCTCGGCGTTACCGACAAAAGCCGAATTGTAGGCATAGAGGATTCTGCTGCTGGCATTATGTCGATACGTCTTTCTGGCTTTGCCGCTCTTGGTGTTGCGGGCGGCAACTTAGGGCAAAGCGGTATGCTACCGTTCCTCTACGACAAAAAAGAAAATGACGGTCTTATGTCATTACTGCCTACAATCTTAGGCAAATAATAACTATCAAAAACCTATGGCTACATAATCCAAACCATAGGTTTTTTTGCGCTTGTTGATTTGATTGACAGGCAAATTAAAATGTCATATAATTATTATATAACTTTGAAAGAAGGCTTTTTTATGAAAATCCTTAAGCAAATATATGCAATACTGTTAGCGATAATTATTTTGGCACTGTCACTGCCCGTTAATACCGTTTTTGCTGCAGATGCTGATATGCGTTACGGCAGAAAAAAGCTTGGCGAAATGTCAAACGGCACTAATTTGCAGTATGTTTATGACCAATTGGTTGCGGGTTGCGAGTCAGCAAAATCAGAAATCACAATTAACTTAAACGAGCATAATGTTTCTTTTGATGAAATTA
>JAFTTE010000011.1 GCA_017466905.1 Clostridia bacterium
TAATATGTTAAACCTACCTTACGAAACCTTTGGTCACTATCCACCCTGGGAATTTAAAGAAAATTCGCTGTTACGTAATATTTATTGTGATATATATAAAGAAGAACTCAATCAAATTCCGAAGGTTAAAGCTATTCACGCAGGGCTTGAATGTGGTGTTTTTGCGGCGGGTATCAAGGATTTTGACTGCATATCTATAGGACCCGCACTATATGATATTCACACTACTAGTGAAAGATTAAGTGTTTCTTCAACTAAAAAAACGTATAACATAATTTTAAAAATATTGGAAAAACTAAAATAACACCGCTATGGTGTTGCGGTTTGTATTACATTTTAATACAAACCGCATTTTTTATTATCTTATTATAAAGGATTTTTTTATGAGCAACAAAACTGAATTTAAACCGTATATTGCGGCGGAAAAAATCACACCCGAAATAACGGTTACATCGATTATTATGGGTGTAATTCTGGCGGTGGTATTCGGCGCGGCAAACGCATATCTGGGGCTGCGTGTTGGTATGACTGTGTCAGCTTCTATTCCTGCGGCGGTTATTGCGATGGGTGTTATACGCATACTGCTTCGCCGCAACTCAATACTTGAAAGTAATATTGTTCAGACAATAGGCTCTGCAGGCGAATCTTTGGCGGCAGGCGCTATATTTACCCTGCCCGCGCTTTTCTTGTGGGCTGCTGAGGGAAAAATGGGAAACCCCAGCCTTATCGAAATTACCCTTATTGCGCTTATAGGCGGCTTGCTTGGCGTGTTCTTTATGATTCCGCTCAGGGGTGCGCTTATAGTTAAAGAGCACGGCACATTGCCTTATCCCGAGGGCACGGCTTGCGCCGAGGTAATGCTCGCGGGCGAAAAGGGCGGCAGCAGCGCATCTACCGTTTTTGCAGGTCTTGGCTTTGCGGCGCTCTTTAAATTTATAATTGACGGTCTCAAGGTCGTTTCGGGCGAAATTTCGGTGCGTGTTAAAGGCTTTGCGGGCGAAATAGGCACACAGATTTATCCTGCGGTTATGAGCGTTGGTTATATCTGCGGCGCGCGCATTTCATCATATATGTTCGCAGGCGGTGTGCTTAGCTGGTTGGTAATTATTCCGCTTATAGTACTTTTCGGTGCTGATATAACCCTTTATCCCGGAACTACATCTATAAACGAGCTTTACGCCTCAGGAGGTGCCAGCGCTGTCTGGAGCACATATATCCGCTATATAGGCGCGGGTGCTTTGGCGGCGGGCGGTATTATAAGCCTTGTAAAATCCCTGCCGCTTATAGTTAAAACCTTTAGCGGCGCTATGAAAAATATAAAGAATGCGGGTGACACGGGCAACGAACGTACCGCGCGCGATATCAATCTTAAAATAGTTCTTATAGCAATTTTAGCGCTTACAATACTTATATGGTTAATACCTGCCATTCCCGTATCGCTATTAGGCGCGTTTATTATTGTTGTTTTTGGATTCTTTTTTGCAACCGTATCTTCCCGTATGGTAGGTCTTGTAGGCGGCAGCAACAATCCCGTTTCAGGTATGGCCATCGCAACACTGCTTATTGCGACGCTTATACTTAAAACAACAGGTGCTGACGGCATCACCGGTATGAGCAGCGCTATAGCAATCGGATCTATTATCTGTATTGTATCGGCTATCGCGGGTGATACCTCGCAGGACCTCAAAACAGGTTATATTTTAGGCGCTACACCGCGTAAGCAGCAGATTGGTGAAATTATCGGTGTAGTTGCCGCTGCTCTTGCCATTGGCGGTACACTCTATCTACTTGATTCCGCTTGGGGCTTTGGCTCGGATGAGCTCGGTGCGCCTCAGGCAACACTTATGAAGCTTATTGTCGAGGGCGTTATGGGAGGCGACCTTCCTTGGACGCTTGTGTTTATCGGTGTATTTATTGCTGTGACGGTAGAAATCATCGGTATACCTGTACTACCCTTTGCAATCGGTGTTTACCTGCCTGTTCAGCTTAACGCTTGTATTATGGTGGGCGGTCTTATCCGTCTGGCACTTAATAAGTTAAAGCGCGGTGATAAAGAGGCGATTATAAACGACGGCATTCTCTTTTGCTCGGGTATGATTGCAGGCGAGGGACTTGTCGGTATATTGTTGGCATTACTTGCCGTAGTCGGTGCAGATAAGGTGTTTGACCTGTCGGCAAAGCTCGGCATACCTGCCGTAGTTTCAGATATAGGCGGTATAGTTCTTTTTGCTGTAATTATTCTTACCGTTTTAAAATTTACCGTGTGGAAAAAGCGTGACAAAGTACAATGAAAAAACAAGTTAAAGAAAACTTTCTCGATAAAATCCCCTTTCACAAGAAAGGGCTTAATTGGTCACGGGAGCAAGACGGCAAAGTGACTTTAGAAATGCAAAACCAAGGTATCGCAAACCGACTTGCTCAGCTTATCCTAAAAAAGCCCAAAATCAGCTATATTCATCTTGAAGAATTTGGCAGCTTTATATGGCCGCTTATAGACGGTAAACGGAATATACTTCAGATAGGCAAATTGGTTCACGAGCATTTTGGTGACAAGGCAGAGCCATTATACGAACGACTTTCGCAATATTTTAAGATTCTTGAAGGCAACGGTTTTATTGTTTTGAATTAATATTTTCAAAGAGCAGGGGTAACCCTTGCTCTTTTTGTTTTACAGTGATATAATGTTGATATTACATATTTTTGGAGAGATTATACCTATGCGAACAAGCGGAATACTTATGCCTATATTTTCTCTGCCATCGCCTTACGGTATCGGCACTTTTGGTAAATCGGCATATGATTTTGTAGATTTTTTAAAATCGGGTGGCCAGAGCTATTGGCAAATACTACCGCTGAACCCTACAAACTTCGGCGATTCGCCGTATCAGTCCTTTTCAAGCTTTGCAGGCAATCCATACTTTATAGATCTTGATATGCTTGTAAAAGAAGGTCTGCTTACAAAAGGCGAAATCAAAGCTTATGATTTTGGCACAAATCCGGAAAAGATTGATTATGAAAAGCTTTATACAGGACGTTATCCTCTGTTAAAACAGGCTTTTAACCGTTTCAATACTGACGATAATGAATATCAAACTTTTGTTACCGCTAATGCCTATTGGCTTGATGATTACGCGCTCTTTATGGCAATTAAACAGGCCTTTGGCGGTAGTGCTTGGCATACTTGGAATGATAGCTTCAAAAAGAGAAAGCCCGCCACGCTAAAGCGGGCGCAATCAGATTATGAAAGTGATATTAATTTTCATAAATTCTTACAGTTTAAGTTCAGCAGCCAGTGGACAGCCCTAAAAAAATACGCCAATAAAAACGGCATAAAAATCATTGGTGATATACCGATATATGTGGCGCTTGACAGCGCAGATGTCTGGAGCACGCCACAGCAGTTTATGTTAGATGATGATTACACACCCTCATCCGTTGCGGGTGTTCCACCCGATGCCTTCAGCGAAGACGGTCAGCTTTGGGGCAATCCGCTTTACGATTGGAATTATATGAAACAGACCGGTTATGATTGGTGGAAGCATTATTTAGGTCATGCACTAAAAAGATACGATACTGTGCGTATAGACCATTTCAGAGGCTTTGAATCTTTTTTCGCTATCCCATATGGCGATACTACAGCCGCAGGTGGCAAATGGATAAAGGGTCCTAATACTGATTTGTTTAACGCATTAAAGCAAGAGTTTGGCAACGATTTGCCCATAATCGCCGAAGACCTTGGTGTAATTACCCCTGCCGTTCGCAAAATGCTGGACCGCACGGGTTTTCCCGGTATGAAGGTACTGCAGTTTGCGTTTGACGGCGACAGCAGTAATGTATATCTGCCTCATAATCTTATCAAAAACTGCGTTATCTATACAGGCACTCACGATAATGACACCATTATGGGCTGGCTTGAAACCAGCGACACAGACACCGTAAAACAGGCTAAAGATTATTTTAATTATCAGAGTAACAACGGCTTTAACTGGGCTATGATAAAGTCAGCTTTAAGCAGCATTGCCGACACCTGTATTTTGACAATGCAAGACCTTTTAGGGCTTGGAAACGAAGGGCGCATAAACACCCCATCAACACTTGGTGACAACTGGAAATGGCGGATTAAGAGCGAATGTATAAATCCTTGGCTTGCCAATATTTTAAAAGAAAACACGGTATTGTACGGCAGAGAAAACAAAATTAAATAAAAATTCAGGTTCTGCAAATGCAGCAGAACCTGAATTTTTTTAATCGATTTTATCAAAACTTACTGTGACAGATGTACCGACATTTTCCATGCTTTCAAGGTTGATTTCAGCGCCTGTATATGCTGCGGCGTGCTTTACTATCGCAAGGCCAAGTCCTGTGCCGCCCAATTGCTTCGAATGGCTTTTATCTACGCGGTAAAATCGCTCAAATACACGTGACTGTTCAGACATTGGAATACCGATGCCCGTATCGCGTACGGTAAGATTAATCTTATTGTCGGTAGCAGTTATTATAATATCAACATTGCCGTTTTCTTTGTTGTATTTAATAGCATTGTCACAAAGGTTGTATATCATCTCGTCAACAATTTTAGGCGTACCCAAAACATAAGCCGTATCTCCTGTAAGGTTAAGTGATATATTATGTTTATCCGCCAAGGGCTTAAGACTCTTTATAACATTTTGTGACAACGCATACAAATCAACATTTTGTTTTTCAAAAATAGATGGGTTTTCATCAAGCTCGGAAATCTTTATAATATCGGTAACAAGTGTTATAAGGCGCTGCGCCTCATCATAAATAGAGCCCGAAAAATCAACTACAGTATCATCGGGTGTGCCACCCGACTTCATCATCTCGGCAAATCCCGAAATAGAGGTAAGCGGCGTTTTTAACTCGTGCGAAACGTTGGATGTAAACTCACGCCGCAATTGCTCGCGGTGTACACTTTCGGTAATATCAATTATTACTATAACGGCGCCGATAACCTTTTCCCCCTCGTAAACAGGGTTAGCGATAAGGTTATATATGTTGCTATCGTGAGATATTTCTTTTTCAGCGCGATTGCCGCTAAGCACTTTTTCTACAAGTTCGCGGAAGCCTTTTGTGCGGTTGAACAGCAATACACTACCGCCGTTTTTAATATTATCAATCTCGAGCAGGTGTAGCGCTGCCTTATTATAAGAAAGCACATTTGCATTAGCATCTGTAACCAGCAAGCCCTCGCTCATATTTTCGGTAATCAGTCTGAATTCTTCCTGACGCTGACGCGCGGCCTTTATCTGCTTATCAATAGTCCGCTTTTGCGCCGATATTTTTTTAAGCAGAGGGGTTAATTCTTCATAGGATTCATTACCCGCGGGGTTATCGAGGTCAAGCTCGTTTATAGGCTTGATAATCGACTTTGACACCCTGTGCGAAATAATCAGCGATAAAACAAGCGCTACTATAATAATTATACTAAGCGGATAGACAAGGCTCAGTAGCAGCACAAAAACCGAATCCTGCGTTGCCGATACACGAAGCACGCTCCCGTCAGACAAGCGAACAGCATAATACACCGTACGTTTCATCATTGTGTCAGAAAAACGCGTGCTGGTACCACTGCCGTTTAATATAGCCTCTTTTATTTCCTGTCGGTCAGCGTGATTGTCGAGTTCGCGCTCATCAGCCGACGTATCAACCAAAACGGTGCCGTCAGCTGCCACTAAGGTTATACGCTTGTCGTCACCCTTAAAATTATTTATGTACTGGACGCCCTCATTTTCTACCGCGTATGATATATAGCCCGCTTCGTTGCTAAGCTCATCTAAAAGCTGATTTTGCGAGTGGTTAAAAAGCACGACAAACACTAACACAAAGCTGATAAGCAAGACAAATAGCGAAGTTAAAAAATTTGAATTAAATATTTTTTTATCCATTTATACTGTCCTCAATTTTATAGCCCACATTTTTAACGGTATGTATCACTTCGCCCGCCGCGCCGAGTTTTACACGCAGTTTGCGGATATGCACATCCAGAGTGCGTGATTCTTCGTAAAATTCGCCCCACACACGCGTAAGCAGTGTATCACGCGCCACGACATTACCCTTTGCTTCAAGAAGGACAATCAACAACTGATACTCTTTAAACGAAAGGCAGACTTCACATCCCCCGACTGTAACAATATGTTTTTCGGGATTTACATATAAATCACCTATTTTATATTCCTGTGCCTTTGGCGCGGTTTTTTGGTAACGACGAAGCACCGCGCGTATACGCGAAATAAGCTCGGTCATACCAAACGGCTTTGCGACATAGTCGTCTGCCCCTGCGTCAAGCCCTGTCACCTTGTCGTATTCGCTGTCACGGGCGGTAAGCATAATAACAGGGATATTTTTATGCATATCGTTTTCGCGCAGCTTACCCAGAATTGACAAGCCGTCTTGGTCGGGGAGCATTATATCGAGTAAAATAAGGCTTGGTGTGTTTTTGTCTATGGCAGTCCAAAAATCACGCGGATGCTCAAAACCCGTTACCTCAAATCCCTCTTTGGTAAGGGCATAGCACACCAGCTTACGAATATTGGCATCATCTTCAACAAAATAAATCATCATTTCACCTACTTGTAAATTATTATTATAATTACATTATAAAATAAAAATATATAAATTTCAATATTATGCGTGCTTACCTGTTATAGAATATATAACCCACTCGGCAATATTTTCGGCGTGGTCGCCAATTCGCTCAAAATATTTTGCAATCATCAATAGGTCAATAAGTGTTTCGGCATTTGACTCATTTTTCTGCACGGCGGTTATAAGCTCGCTCTTTACCTTGTCGAAAAGGTCATCAACTATATCGTCGTGGCAAAGCACCTCACGCGCTAATGCTACATCTTTTTTTACAAAAGAGTCCACACTTTCGCTTACCATTTTAATAGTGGCATTTGCCATATCGGTTATATGAATTTTGCTTTGTACTTCGCTGTCGGTCACATATTCTGCCATTTCCGCAATATCTGACGCCTGGTCACCTATGCGCTCCATATCGGAAATCATTTTTAGTGCCGAGGATACCACGCGCAAATCACGTGCCACAGGCTGCTGGTGAAGCAGCAGTCGCATACAAAGGGTTTCTATTTCCTTTTCCTTGCGGTCGATTTGCTTATCGGTTTCAATTACATTTTCTTTTATTTTACCGCTTTCGTGCGTTAACAAATTTACAGCGCCCGAAATTGCATCTTCACAAAGCGCACCCATAGTGATAAGTTCGTTGTTTAAAATGTTTAACTGTTCATCGAATTTATTTCTCATTATCCAAATCTCCCCGTTATATAATCTTCTGTTCTCTTATCGCCGGGTGCCGAGAACATTTTATCGGTTTCGTCAAACTCAACTATTTCGCCCAGTAAAAAGAATGCGGTTTTATCGGCAATTCGCGCCGCCTGCTGCATATTATGGGTTACCATTATAATGGTGTATTTTTCTTTAAGTTCCATTGCCAAGTCCTCTATTTTTGAGGTAGAAATCGGGTCAAGCGCGCTTGTAGGCTCGTCCATAAGCAAAATTTCAGGCTCAACGGCAAGTGCACGCGCAATACAAAGACGCTGTTGCTGACCGCCGCTCATACCGAGAGCGCTTTTTTTAAGTCGGTCTTTACATTCATCCCATATAGCCGCCTGTCGCAAAGAACGCCCGACAATTTCATCTAGCTTGACTTTAGATTTTATACCGTGGATACGCGGTCCATAGGCAATGTTATCATAAATACTCATCGGGAAAGGATTCGGCTTTTGAAACACCATACCCACCTTTTTGCGCAGAATATTTATATCCATATCCTTATATATGTCGGTACCGTCAAATAGGATATTACCCTCAATTTTACATCCCTCTACCAAATCGTTCATTCGGTTCAGTGTTTTTAAAAATGTTGATTTGCCGCAGCCCGAGGGACCTATAAGCGCGGTTATCTGACACTCGGGAAGTTCTATATTTATATCTTTAAGCGCGTGGTTATTTCCATACCACAGGTTAAGATTTCGTGCCGTAATTATGCCCATCACCTATTTCCTCTCTTTTTCAAAATTCTTGCCGTCAATTTTGCTGACATATTTATAACAAAGGTAAGAACAAGTAGTATTGACGCTATGGCAAATGCCGTTTCAAATTCACCGCGTTCTTTTGCGTACATATAAAGCGCAACTGTAAGCGATGAGCCTGCATTACCGGGTTTTACAGCATCTGTAATTCCAAGTATCTCATTAGCCATACCCGCGGTATAAAGCAGAGCGGCGCTCTCGCCCACTATTTTGCCCACCGATAAAATACAGCCTGTTACAATGCCGTCAATTGCCGATGGCAAAACTACGGTGCGTATCATATACCATTTACCTGCGCCCAGTGCGAGTGACCCCTCGCGGTAGCCGATTGGTACAGTTTTTAAACTTTCTTGTGTTGTTCGTATAATTGTTGGCAGAGTCATAATAACGAGTGTCAGCGCGCCTGCAAGCAGACTTGTACCCAAAGAGCAAAACTGCACAAATATAAGCATACCCACAAGACCGTATATAATTGACGGAATGCCCGACAGTGTTTCGGTGGCGAGTTCGATTACGCGAACCACCTTTTTATTTGCGGCGTATTCGTTAAGATAAATCGCCGCGCCCACGCCAACAGGCAATACAACTATAAGCGTCATCAGTATGAGATATAATGTGTTCAGAATGTTTGGTAATATACCCGTAGTTCCGCGCAGTAAGCTTGGCTTGCTTGTCAAAAAGCGTGGTGTTATATGCGGCAGACCGCGGTACAGTATATAGCCGATAATTCCTATCAAAACCAGACAGATGATACCTGCCGAAAGATACATTAAAGCATTAAGTAATGCGCATTTTATTTTGCGACCTTTAGATATTGTTTCACGCATAATTTAATTCTTATCCTTTTTAACTACCAGATTTAATATAAGATTTATAATTAATATGAATACAAATAGCACAAGCGCTATCGAAAACAGTGCCTCACGCTGAAGCCCCGATGAATATGACATTTCGCTTGCTATCGCCGTTGTAAGAAAGCGCACGCTTTTAAAAAGACGCGGCATATTTGCGACGTTG
Source organism: Clostridia bacterium (assembly GCA_017466905.1). Lineage (GTDB taxonomy): Bacteria > Bacillota > Clostridia > Oscillospirales > Acutalibacteraceae > UBA737. Next base: position 9,090 of record JAFTTE010000011.1, read on the forward strand.
CCTGCCACCATCATAACAGCCATTGCTTCACCAATGCTTCTGCCAATACCGAGCACCACCGAGGTCAGTATTCCGCTTTTTGCTGCAGGAACTACCACCTTAAATACCGTTTCGGTTTTGGTGGCGCCAAGAGCTAAAGACGCCTCCTCGTATTCGCGCGGTACTGCGCGGATTGCGGTTTCTGAAATTGACACCACAGATGGCAGTATCATAACCGTAAGCACTATAATTGCTGAAAACAGATTTGCGCCATCGGGCAGATTAAAGGCTTTGCGCACAAAGGGGACTATTATTATCATACCCACAAGACCGTAAACCACCGAAGGAATACCCGAAAGCAAATCCACCGCGCCGCTTACCATACGCGAAAGATTGGGCTTTGCCATTTTAGCGACAAAAATTGCGCAAAACAACCCTAATGGCACACCTATTATAACGGCACCCAAAGTACCGTAGACCGAGGTTAATATAAAAGGCAATATTCCATAAGAGGCTTCACTTGCAGTTGACTCCCATTTAGTGCCGAAAAGAAAATCAGTAATGCCTATTTTGCTGATAGCGGGCGCGCCCTTTACCACAAGAAAACCTGTAATGACTATAACAAAGGCTACCGCCAAAAATCCGCAAGCGGTAAATATTATGTTCATCAGTTTTTCAAAAAAATTTGCTGCTTTTTTTAGTTTTTTCATATATATTCCTCATATATGGGTATATGCCGAGACACACTGTGGGCGCTCGGCATTTTTCTATATTTATTATCTTGCCACAGGTACTGCGCCTGCCTGCTCTATAAGGCTGTTCGCCGCAGCCGATGTTGCAAAGTCGAAGAAATCTTTTACTATGCCTGTGAGTTCAACGCCTTTTTTTGTTACGAATACAAAGTTTCGCTGAATTTTGTAGCTGCCGTTCTGAATTGTTTCGGTAGTGGGTGTAACACCTTCAACACTTACTGCCTTAACACTATCTTTTACAGAAGCCAAAGACGCATAACCTATGGCATTGGGGTTTGACGCTACTGTCCCGACTACATCACCTGTCGAGGTAAGCTCTTGCGAATACTTGCATTTACCCTCGGTGTCGGTAATCGACTCGAAGCCGTCTCGCGTACCGCTCGCTGCCTCACGACCGATAAGAACTACGGGATCATCTGCGCCGCCTATATCTTTCCAGTTGGTGATTTCACCTGTGTAAAGTTTTGTAATTTGCTCGATTGTAAGGTCATTAATAGGGTTTTCAGGGTTTATTATAACCGCGATACCGTCGATTGCAACAACTGTACCTTCAAGATTTTCTTTCTCGCTGTCTTTAAGGTCACGGCTTGAAAGGCCTATGTCACAGCTGCCCGACTCTACTGCCTGAATACCGGCGCTAGATCCCGTTGGATTGTAGGTAACCTTTATGCCGCTGTTTTCTTCCATATAAGCCTCACTTAAAAATCCAATTACCTTTTCCATAGATGTTGAGCCGTCGGTTGCTACCGTACTGCTTTCCAAGTTGGCTTATCCGCAACCGACAAGAACGGCAACTAACATACATACACACATTAAAATACTTACTGACTTTTTCATTTTTTCTTTTCTCCTTTTAAATTTTTTCTCTTTTCGAGTACACCTGCATTTTAAATTAGTATATGTTAATTCTGAAAGATATTTTAGGTTAATTGTACGTTAAGATACAAAAAATCGCAGAACTGCAAATCAGCTCTGCGATTTTAAAGATATTTTTAATGATTATAGATGTGAATAAAGTATCTCGGCGGTGCCGCAAAGACGGACCTTCAGACCTGCGGGCAAAAATACACTATCGCCTTTTTTAAGACGCATCATACCGCCGGTGTATGATAGTGTAGTCTCGCCGTCAAGAATTAAAAGTGAAATGAAACTGTCATTATCGTAAACGCCGACATTTCCGTCAAGTTTTATAAGTTCGGTAGTAAAATACTCGCATTTTGCCAACTCTCTTACCGTACCAAACGGATAAAGCGTAACATCCCCCACATTACCATAAGCACGTGTTGGTTTTTCCGTCCTAGTTACCTCAACCGCCTGCTTTATATGAAGCTGACGGGGTTTGCCATCGGCGCCTAGTCTGCCATAATCTGATACACGGTATGTGGTGTTAGAATTCTGCTGAACCTCAGCTATAAGTATCCCCTTGCCTATGGCGTGCATAGTGCCTGCCTCAATAAAGAACACATCACCTTTTTTAACAGGTACATAGTTGCATACAGGTGACAGATTGTTGTTATTTATTCTTTCTAAAAATTCACCCTGTGATATATCCTGATTAAATCCATATATAAGCTGCGCACCCTCGTCACAGTCAACAACATACCACATTTCTGTTTTGCCGTATTCACCCTCGTTAGACATCGCATATTCATCATCGGGATGCACCTGAACCGACAGTCTGTCCTTTGCGTCAATAAGCTTTATAAGAATGGGAAAATATGTAAATGATGCCGCTTTTTCCCCCAGAGCCTCTTTGCCCCAGATTTCCAAAGCCTCCTGCAAGCTAAGTCCCGCAAGAGCGCCATTGCGCACCACACTACTGCCGTCCTTGTGGCAAGAAAGCATCCAGGCCTCTGCCGCTTTTTCGCTGTCAGCTTCAAATCCGAATTCGTCTATAAGACGTCTGCCTCCCCAAAGATAATCCTTTAAAGGCGCTTTCAGTAATAAAGGATACATATTTTAACCTCCCACTATATACAATTCATATATATTATAGCATTATATTTTGATGCAATCAAGTGTGGATTAAAAATATGTCGAAAAAAAGAAAATGAACTCTTGATAAATATATATAAATGTAGTGATATTTTCTTAAAAATTTGTAATAATTTTATAAAATTTTCAGGGCAATAGTTTTACATAAATA
>JAFTTE010000123.1 GCA_017466905.1 Clostridia bacterium
GATAAGAGAGAAGAGATAAAAGAAAATGTGTTTCGCAAAGCGAAACAATATATATGTGCCACGGGCACCTTTTCTCTTCTCTTTTCTCTCTTCACTCTTAACTTAATAATATTTCCGCCCGTGGCGCAACTGGATAACGCAGCAGATTCCGATTCTGAAGAATGGGGGTTCAAGTCCCTTCGGGTGGGCCAGAAAAAACGACTTGTTTCGACAAGTCGTTTTTTCAATGAAATTCGCCTTGCGGCGAGTGAAATATTACTTCGTAATATGAAATAGCTACGCTATGAAATATTTGCTTCGCAAATGATTAAAGGCGAATTTTATTTCATATTTTGACCAAAGTCAAAATATTTCATCCAAAACTTGTTTTGGATTTCATCGTGAGCGTTAGCTAACGATTTCATTAAAATAAATATGAGTTCAAACATATACCCTTCGATTTAAAAATGGCATTGAATTCCTTGAGACCTTCCAAAAATTCAAGTCTTCGGACTTGGATTTTTTTATCCATTGCGAAAGCAATGGTATATCATCAAGGGCGTCACAATGCCGCCCTTGTATCTCATCACACCTTTAGGTGTGTATCAAAACTGCTTTCGCAATGATGATATACAAAACTTCGTTTTGATGATATGCAATTCCTTGCGGAATTGATGATATACAACGGCTATGCCGTTGATTTTATTCGTGATTTATAGTATAATAATTGCAAGGAAGTGAGTATATGCCCAAGAATATTTTACTTGAATATTCAGAACAACTTGCAACAGATATAGAATTGCTTTGCAAAAATATAAAAGCACCATCCAATACTGTCTTTCAAATCCGTAAAAGTTCAAGCAGTGTTTATGCAAATATACGTGAAGCAAATTACGGTCAAAGTAGGGCTGATATGCTTTCTAAATTTGAAATTGCATTGAAAGAATGTAGCGAAACAGAGGGTTGGTTGCAACTTCTATTTAACACAATTTTAATTTATTAAGATACATATAAAAATCATAGTAATCTTTTTGTAAGGATTAGAAGAATATTAATTTAAAGTTGTAATACTTTAAAAGAGCATATGTAAATATAATCTAATCAATAATCAAGAAATTCATATAAATGGTTTAGAAAAAATACCATATTCTCGTTCTATGTCCTGTTATTCTAATGATAATTATAATATAATTCTCTTAAGGAGATGATAATATGGACCAAGAAAAAATTGGAAGATTTATTGCAAATTGTAGAAAAGAATGTAATTTAACCCAAGAACAAGTTGCTGAAAAATTAGGGGTTAGCAATAAAACGGTATCTCGTTGGGAAAACGGAAACGGTTTTCCAGATGTATCATTGCTACAACCTTTGTCTGAATTACTTAATATATCTGTTAATGAATTATTATTAGGTGAAAAAATACCAGAAGATAATTACCGCAAAAAAGTTGAAGAAAATACTATTCGCATTTTAGAAGAGTGCCGTTTTTCACTTGAAAGCGGTCGGTATTTTAAAAATAACGAGGAAACAATCAATTTAAGTTTTTTCGGTATTGTAGCGATAGTATTTATAATATTAAAATTGACAGGCACAATAACTTGGTCTTGGTTATGGGTTTTATCGCCTTTGTGGATTGGTTTGATTTTATGTGCGGTCATAATTTCCGTTGTACTAATCATTATGAAAAACAAGAATTGGCAAAAATACATTTGGGAAATACCTAAAATCAAAATTAAATTTTTCTAAATATTATACTTTAAAACGATATATGTAAAATATGTAGGAGTTCGAACACATAGGTCAAAATTCAAAGGTTTTCGAATTCGTACAACCGTTTTATAAAGAACTAACTTATCGGTTGGTTCTTTTTTATTTACAATTTGTTTAAAATTTTGTTTACAAAACGCAAATTTAAAAGCTATTATATAGGTGTAAAATTTCGAGGGGGGTGCTGCATGGCTGTTCAAACCGTGTTTAAACGATATGAATTTAAATACTTGGTAAATACCGAACAAAAAGAGAAAATCATATCCACAATAAGCCAATATATGCAACCTGATAAGTACGGGCATGGTACTGTTCGAAATATATATTTTGATACCGATAATTATCTGCTTATCCGCCGTTCGATTGAAAAACCTGTTTATAAAGAAAAACTGCGTATCCGCAGCTACGGTAAGACAGACACCGAAAGCAAGGTTTTTGTAGAGCTTAAAAAGAAATATAAATCTGTAGTATACAAGCGCCGTATTGTTCTGCCGCAAAACGAAGCAATGGCTTGGGTCTGCGGCAATAATGATTGTAGCAAGCCTTCACAAATAAAAAATGAAATTGATTATTTTATAAACTTTTATAAAACCCTGCATCCTGCGGTTTTTCTTTCTTACGAGCGAGAGGCATATGCTGCGCGTGACGGCTCGGATTTTCGTGTCACATTTGATGAAAATATACTTTGCAGACAGAACGACCTTTCACTGTGTAGCGAAGTGTACGGTACGCCGATATTACAGGGCGGTATGAGCATTATGGAAATAAAATGTTCTGGCGGCATACCGCTATGGATGACCGAGCTGCTGTCGCGTGAACGCATATTCAAAACACCGTTTTCAAAATACGGAACTGCATATAAAAATCTGATTTTCAAAAAAGATAAAATTACGGAGGTAATTAAAAATGCTTAGTAATCTTTTTAAAGGAATTTTCGATACCGAACTTACCGCAACGGTTAGTGTAACCGACTTTTTGCTGTGTCTTGGTTTTGCTTTAGGGTTAGGACTTATTACAGCGGCGGCTTATATGTACCGCACGCGTTACACAAAAAGCTTTGTTACAACACTTGCATTACTGCCTGCAGTAGTATGCATTGTTATTATGCTGGTAAACGGCAACATCGGCGCGGGCGTGGCTGTGGCAGGCGCGTTTAGCCTTGTGCGCTTCCGCTCGGTACCGGGTACCGCAAAAGAAATCTGTATGCTGTTTCTGGCAATGGGCACAGGTCTGATTACAGGTATGGGATATTTAGGTTTTGCGGTGCTTTTCACCATTATAATGTGCGTTATATTTATGCTTTACAACCGTCTTGATTTAGGCGCAAAAAAGAACGCAGCCGCTTATAAGACCCTTACTGTCACCATACCCGAGGATTTAAATTATACCGAGATTTTTGACGATATTTTTGAGCAGTATACAAAATCGCACGAATTAACACGCGTAAAAACCACCAATATGGGCAGCCTCTTTAAAGCGACATATAACATTGTTTTACGCGACGCGACAAAAGAAAAGGAAATGATAGATGCTATGCGTTGCCGAAACGGAAATCTTGAAATCTGTGTTTCTAGTCAGGAAACCATATCAAGTGAGCTGTGATAATTATGAAAAAAAGATTACTTTTAATTTTAAGTATAGCGCTTTGCTGTCTGTTAATGCTGACCGCCTGTTCTGATGCTACTGTACCAAATGACAACTCAATAAATTCAGAACAAGAAAGCGACATAACCGTAAGCCGTGCAGATACAACAGGTATGGATTTTAGCTTTGACGACACCGATACCACGGCCCCTGTTGCAAGCGATACGGTAACCGATATATCAAGCGCAACCGACAACGACACTAACTCTGATAACAATACCTATACCATTACTTCGGGCGGTGTATATACCTTTACGGGTGAAAAACACGATGTTATGCTGCTGATAGATGCTGACAATGCCGACGTTACGGTGATTTTAAGCGGTGTTACAATAAACAACAGCAAAGGCCCCGCAATATACGTCCGCTCTGCCGACAAGGTGACGGTAACTCTTGCTGACAGTACAACAAACACCCTGTCAGACGGCTCGTCTTACAATATTACCGACAGCAACTCTACGCTTGACGGCGTAATATTCAGCAAAGCCGACCTTACAATAAACGGTGGCGGTACGCTGAATATTACGGGAAACTATAAGCACGGTATTGTATCTAAAGATGATTTGATTATCTCATCGGGCACACTAAATGTTACCTCGCAAAATGTGGCGCTTAATGGCAAAGATTGCGTAAAAATCAACAGCGGTAACATTACGCTTGATGCGGGCAGCGACGGCATGCGATCTGATAACACAGAGGACACCTCAAAGGGTTATATATATCTTTATGGCGGCAACATTGATATAGCCGCCGCAAATGACGGTATTCAGGCAGAAACCGTTATAAATGTAGAAAATGTAAATCTTAACATTACCGCAGGTGGCGGCAGCGGTACCTCGCTTTCGTCATCGAGCGAGTCATACAAGGGCTTAAAGGCAGGTTCGGATATTTATATCACGGGAGGCACTTTTGATATAAACTCAAAAGACGATTGTATCCACTCTAACAACACTATAACCGTTTCGGGTGGCACATATACGCTTTCATCAGGTGATGACGGTGTTCACGCTGACACCGACCTCCAGATATCAGGCAGCAACACAAACCTTACAATAAATAAAAGTTATGAGGGCATAGAAGCCACAAATGTTGTTATCAGCGGCGGAAATATATCGGTTACCGCTACCGACGACGGACTGAATGCCGCAGGCGGAAACAATACAGCCGCGTCATCGGGCGGCTTTGGCAGACCGGGACAAAATAACTTCAGCGCATCAAACGGCAGCATTAAGATATCGGGCGGTAATATTTATATTAATATGTCGGGCGACGGTATTGACGCTAACGGCACGCTTGACATAACGGGCGGCAATATCACCGTATCCGGCGCAAACCGCGGCGACACAGCAATATTAGACTTTGACAGCACGGGGACTATAGGCGGCGGAACATTTGTTGGCACGGGTGCCAGTGGTATGGCGCAGAACTTTAGCACAAGCTCAACACAGGGCGTAATATTCACCACCTGTCAGACGCAATCCGCAGGCACAAAGATAACGCTTAAAGACTCAGACGGAAATATTGTTTTAAACCACACCGCAGATCAGGATTTTTCTTGCGTTATTTTAAGCCACGCATCAATCAAAAAAGGCGAAACATACACATTGACTATCGGCTCATCCACCGCAACCATTACTATGAGCAGTACTGTTTACGGCTCGGGTAGCGGAATGGGTGGTGGAATGCATGGTGGTGGACACGGCGGCGGTTTCGGCGGAAGGCCTTTTTAAATGCACAATGCAAAATTCACAATGCATAATTGATTTTTGGTGAAGTTTTCGCTTTGAAAATTCTGCATTAACAGTTGATTCGGGCTTTTAAGGTTCTTCACGCTGCCGCGTTCAGAATGACATTGGTATGGTTAATTGCGAAGAATTAAATATTTAGTGTTATATAAAAGCAAGCCACCGAAATTTCGGTGGCTTGTGATTTTGCTTTTTGTTATTTTTCTGCTTTTGCGCGTTCTATAAGGTTGTGTTCGGTTACAAACTGTTTTGTGTTAACAAAAGTGTTATAACTTGCTTCAAGCATAAAATTGAAATAATAATCTTCTGACTTTGAATAACCGTTTAATTCATAAATGTTATAATACGTATCCTCTAAAACTTCTGTTCCGCAGTTTTGAACATCAAGCCAATAGACATCTAAAAATTCTTTTGCTTCGGCATTGGTTATGTCTACTTGTATATACTCGTCATTTTGATAGAAATACAGCGAAAGCTGTGAGACTTTTTCTAAATCTACCTCGCCTTTTATCATATTCAGGCGTTCATCGCTTTTGTAAATCGAAAGCAATTCTTTTTCTACAAACGAGGTATCAACCCAAAATTCGCGTGTCATTGTTTTGTCATTTTTAAGATTGTAATCAAACGTAACGCGCAAAGTGTTGCTGTTATTATCTATTTTACGCGCGGCACCTGTTTCAATAAGTTTTTTATGCAGCGTTAATACATCCTGTGGATCGCTGAAATAAATGTATTCATCAAAGGCTTGAATATAGGTTGATTCTATATCCTGCTTTTCGGGTACGCGATTTGAGTAACCAAAACCGCCCGTCATACCCGAAACGGCTACCGATATAATTATTGCCGCAGATATGCCGCCCATCAGCACCGCGTGACCAATCTTTTTAAAGCCGCGGTTGGTTACAACACCGTAAACCACAGAGGTAAGGATTGCGCCTACGGTCATAAATATAAAGAATACGGGGTTTGCTACATCGTAGGCAAAAAGATAACCCAATAAATATCCGCCGCATATACCTGCAAGCACGCTGCATATAAGATACATAAATTTATATGCGTAAGCCGTGCCGCCTTTTTCTGCCTTGCGCTTGTTATAAAGCAAAATTGATATTACGGTAAAGGCTATAATATAAATAACGCTTCTTATCAAAAATTCTATGCTTTGAGCGCTTATGCCGTCTTTTACCACGCCGTCGGCGCGACCAAGACCTATTCCGCAAAAATATGGCGGAGAAAGGTTATACATAATGTCAGACACGCTGTAATTGTCATACCCTAAAAGTGTTTCTTGTAAAATAGAGTCGAATATTGAACCCACAACCAAGAGCGCCACATTTTCAACTATAAGCGATACACCAAGGTCAAACATACTACCCGCGCTTATTACAAATATCAGTGAAAACGTTGAGCATACAAGCACTATAATAACGGTATGCAAAAGGTAATAAACAAGTTGTGTAAGACTGCCAATCCAAGGGAAAAATGCCGACAATACACCAAAAGATATATAGCAGACAAAAACGGGAATCAGCGTGCATATAAGACCTGCTGAAAGTCTTGATAAAAGCAGTTCACACCGCGTTAGCGGAAAGGCGTGAAATACATCGCTTGAACTTTTTTTATAAAGAAAACTAAAGTTCAGCATATTAAAGAATACCGATATTATAGCCGCAACAACCGTAACGTTAAAGGCGAAGTTTTCGATTATATACTCGCGTTAACCTGCCTGACTGCGCAGTAAATAATCTTCATTTACAAGAAAACTACCTGGGCAGTAAAGCAATGCCGCAATGCAGAGCACTACTATGATGCCAAAGTTTTTACGAATTGTAAATAATACCATATTCCAAAAAGGATTTAACTTACGAGAGGATGTTTTTAACATCATAGCCTACTACCTCCAATTCATAAACAAATACTTCTTCGAGTGTCGGCTCGATGCACTCAGCATAAAGGGGATTAAGGCTGTTTATAAACTGCATAATCTCGTCTTCATTTCCCTTTACTACAAGTGATAAAAGCGAGCCGGTGCGCTCGGCTTTCATAACATAAAGAGAGTCAAATACCGACATTTCGGGCACCTCACTGAATGCCACCTGAATTTTATGCATATTACCGCGAAGTGACTCAATACTACCGTTTGAAATAATTTTGCCGTTATGTATAACGCACACGCTGTCGCAAACGTTTTCAAGCTCGCGGAGGTTGTGTGATGCGATAATCGCCGTCATACCGCGCTGCTGAACACCGTCCATAACTATATTGGCAAGCACTCGGCGCATAACAACGTCAAGTCCGTCAAAGGCTTCGTCCATAAGCAAATAGCGAGGGTTGGTTGAAAGCGCTAATATAAGCGCCGCCTGCCGCTGCATACCCTTTGAAAAGGTCGAAAGCCGCGCCTTTTGATTAAGAGGGAACACAGTCAACAGGTGATTGTATATTTCATAGTCAAAATCGGGATACATACTGCTGTATAACTGTGCCATTTCTTTAAGGTCCGATTGAGGTAAAAAGTAGGGTGTATCACCCAAAAATGCAATCTGAGATTTTATGGCAGGGTTGTTAAAGCAGTTTTCGCCGTCAACGCATATTTCACCGTCATCTGCCATATATACACCAGAAATAAGGCGAAGCAGGGTGGATTTACCCGAACCGTTAGAGCCTACAAGACCGTAGACACATCCGTCGGGAATGGTCATTGTTATATTATCCAAAGCGATTTTATCGTCAAATTTTTTGGTAAGCGCTTTTGCGATAATCATTTTATGTGTCCTCCTTTGCGGTAGAGTTTTGTTTGATAAGGTTTATCATTTCGTTTGTACTCAGTCCCAAATCAGTAGCGTGTTTTATAGCCGCTATAAACTCGCGCTTTGCCGACTCCAAAACCGCATTTGCCGACGTTTCATCATCGGATATAAAAGAGCCTTTGCCCTTTACCGAATAGATAATGCCGTTTGCTTCAAGTATAGCGTAAGATTTTTGCACGGTGTTGGGGTTAACCGAAAATTTAGATGCCAGAGCGCGCACGCTTGGCAGTTGGTCGCCGCCTTTGAGCACACCCAGAGCCTTTAGCTTTATAAAGCCGTTTACAATCTGGTCGCATATAGGTACACCGCTTTTAAAATCAAGTTGAAACATTGCACACCTCCAAGTTTGTGAACTGTACTATTTCAATTAGTACAGTTATAAGATATCATAGTACACAGAAATTGTCAACCATATTTTGAAAATTAAGAAAATCTTAAAAATGCACAAAGAGTTTTTAGTTAAGTTTCTGCTTTGAAAATTTGTTAAAAAGTTTAATTTGGACTTTAAGATTCTTTACGGCTGCCGCGTTCCAGAATGACATTGATATAGATACTATTAAAATATATCATTTAAAGTGTAGAAAAAATCATAAGTATCTGTTAATTGTTTTAGCAGATACTTATGATTTAGTTAATTGTGTATTATTTAAAGCATTTCTTCCTGTGTCATAAGCTCGGTGAAAGA
>JAFTTE010000124.1 GCA_017466905.1 Clostridia bacterium
AAATGGCAATGAAATGGGGCACCGACAGTCAGGTTCAGTATATGGACCCGACTTATAAGTTCCCACTACAAATAGGTGCTTCGGGTGAAATGGTGCTTTCGGTTGAGGATTCGAGGAAATTGCTTGTTAAAATAGTCGGCACCGAAACCGAGCTTGCGCAGTATTCTTTGGTACAAAAATTCCGAGCTTTTCTTATGTCAAAGGTAAAGCCTTACATTGCCAATGCAATGCAGTGTGCAGCTTATTCAATTTTTGAGGTTGATTCTCATATTGACGAGTTTGCTGCAGATATACATAAATTACTTATTCCTGATTTTAAGGAATACGGCATTTCTCTTGAAAAATTCTTTATTACGAACATTGCAAAACCTGAGGGCGACACTGCTTATGAGCGTTTTAAGGACTTGCACATCAGACAGTATGCTGATATTGCTGAAGCAAAACTCAAACAACAGACCGATGTAATTTATGCTCAGACCGAAGCGCAAAAGACCGTTATCGAATCACAGGCCATTGCTCAGAAACGTGCTCAAGAAGGTTATACTTACCAGCAAGAACAAGCATTTAAGGTTGCTGAAAAGGTTGCTGAAAATGAGGCGGTTGGTGAGTTTACAAACCTTGGCGTAGGATTTGGCACAATGGCCGGTGTTGGTGGTGCTGTTGGCGGTATGGTTGGCGGTATGATGAATGATGTAACAAGCAGTATAAACACACCGACACAACCTGTAGCACAGCCCGTAGTAGACTCAATGGCTGAATTTAAGCAAAAGGTTGAAAAACTTATGATGATGAAAGAAATGGGATTGCTTACAGAAGAAGAATTTGCAGCGCAAAAAGCGGCACTTCTTGCAAATCTTTAATCTAAAATAAGGAGAAGCTTAATATATGGGTTTTAATAAAAATAAAGGCATTAGCATTGTTATAGCAATTATATTGTTTGTAGGTTTCAGTCTTGGTGTGTTTTTAGCACCAATACAGCATAATTTGATATTCTGGTTGGGTTATAGTTTCTTTGCCTTGGCAACAACAATTGTAACTGCAATGTTTGTGTTTCTTTTTAACAGCCAGGATGAAAGTGAAATGTTTTTTAAACTTTCTCACGTAAAATTTGCATGGGCATATTTTGTTGCTCAGGCCGCATTATCTGTTTGGGAAATTTTCTTCTTTACATTTAATTATTTTGTGGCATTAATGCTTAACTGCGGTATAACTGCATTTTTCTTGATTTTGATTTTACTCGTTCATGCTGGAACGCAAAGTATTAGCAAAAAAGAGCAAAAAACAGCCGAAAAGGTTTTGTTTATTCGTACATTAAAGGGTAAGGTTGATTTAATTGACTCTAGAAACGGCGACATACAAAGCAAAATTAAAGAATTATCTGAAATAATAAGATTCAGTGATCCAATGAGTCATTCTCAACTTAACGAACTTGAAATACAGATTTTGGAAAAGGTTTATTTGCTTGAAGAAAACATAGGCAATGAAGATGAAGCGGAAAAAATTATTACCGAAATTGAAAAGCAGTTAAAAGAACGCAGTATAAAATGTAAAGCACTTAAGGGTGTTAAGGATGGAACACCTGAAACAGATAACTCGGGCGTAAAATATGTTGGAACAGCGTTTGGTATTCTTACATTTATGGTAGTTATAGCGCTTACGGTATGCTTTGTCATTGTTCCTTCACGAAAATATGACGCTGCAAAAGCATTGTTTGATTTAGAAAAATATCCTGAAGCAATTGTTGCGTTTACAGAAATAATTGATTTTAGAGATAGTAAGGTAAAAATAGAAGAGGCCAGCATAGCAATTTGCCAGGCACAATATGACATCGCAGAAAAAATGTTTAATGAAGGCAACTATTCTGAGGCAATTAATCTTTATTATTCATTGGGTGACTTTAAAGACAGTAAGTTGCGTATTGAACAAATTTCTAACCGTTTGGCCGACGGAGATACCCTGTATTTTGGTACATTTAATGACAATCCTATCACATGGAAAATATTAAAAATCGAATCCGATAAAATGCTTTTACTTGCAGAAAAACCGATTGCTCAAAAGCCTTTTACTGACGATATTAAAAAGGTAACTTGGGAGACATCTTATCTGAGAACTTGGCTTAATGAAGAATTTATTGATAGTTTCTCAATTGAACAACAAAATCAAATTATCTCTACGGATACAGGAGACGTTAACGACAAAGTGTTTTTACTTTCGGTTGATGAAATGGACGAACTTCCCGATACTGTGCTTTTTAAAACCACAGATGAATGGTGGACTAGGACTTTTACTGATAATGGGGTTATGTATTCATCAGCTACGGGTTGGGTCGTTGCTGAAGGTGATTTGATTGTGCGCGACAAGGGCGTAAGACCTGCCGTTTGGATTAGTTTAGAATAGATTTATTTATATATACAAAAAACGGAACAGCGTGCTCTGTTCCGTTTTTGTAATAACCATTATAATTTATTCAGCATTTCATCAATCGACTCGTCGTTGCCCCACTCCACGTCACACGGCTTTTTATGCAGTGACCAATGCTCTGTAAGAGATACCGTTTCGTTGGGCTGTACCGATTTTAAGGGGCTGAGTGACTCAACCTCTATAAACGTGGCGCAGGTGTAGGTTTCAAAGCTGCAGCCATTGTCGGGATATTTTTCATGTGGGTGATAGGTTTCGTAAGACTTGCGGAAAATATCGCCCCCCAAGCAGTAATACGCTTCGGCTTGATTCAGGTCAAAGCCGAGCTTAAACGCCTGATTGACATTGCTGTCCTGACGCAGAGTTACATAGTCTTTACCAAAATGAAGTCTGCTATCGGCAAGGTTGGTATAGGGCCAAACCGAGATATTGCGGTTGTGAAGCAGTCCCGTGTCGTTATCGTTCATTGGTATAATAAGCGTGCCGCCTGTTGCTGATACGGTGAGTCCCCAAACGGAAAATTCCTGCGCTTGCTTTGCAATATTGGTAACGCGCATTGTAACGTGCATATTAGCGTCATCCGGGTCCATCTTGATTTCAAGCTGTTTTTGCAAACCGTTTTCTACCTCAGCGTTTGGTGTAAAAATTGCGCCGTTTTCGGTAATTTCATAGCTTACGGGGTCGAGGTCGGGGTAATAGCTGTGCGGATAGCTTTCGGGTGAGGTCCAGATGCGGTGACCGCCTAAAATTTCCCAACGCTTTCCCTCACCGAAAAAGCTTTGAAATTCTGCGTCATCCTTTGGTGCGGCGGCATTGCGGTTATCGCACATAAAGTTCTGACCGTCTACATATCCAAAGCGGATAATGCGAGGACCTACATCTATTGTTACATAGGCCTCAATAACACCGTTGGAAATAGCCAACACATTGCCGTAGTCAAGATAATTTTTAATTTCAGTTTTAATCATAAAATCTCCTCCGTTTTGAGTAATTTTGCTCGTTGTTCGCTACCGCATTCAAGTGGCTTGCATAGCGATAGGGAATATATATCTGTAGCGCGACATTCGATATCAAAAATCTTTTGCGCATCAGAATCAAGTTCTTTAATCTGTGCGGCGCGGGTTACCACGGGTATTATTCCTTGCGGTTTTTTAAGGTGATTTAAACCCTGTTCACTAAAACCTAATACACGCACATAGGGTGGGGTAGTCATAAAAAACTGATTATCAAATTCTAAAAATGCCGACAGCACAAGCCGCCTGATACGAGCAAGGGTGTAACGCTTGGTTTTAATCATATTATAAAGCTCGTCAAGACTTGTCGCAACACGCGCCGAAAAATAAATCTTGTTGTGGAACCCCTCACTGATATCGGGCAGATTTTTAAGCTCGTCGATTGTTTTAGTGCGCAAAGCATATAAAATTGCGTTTTCTAGCCGTTTTATATCGGCGATGTGTTCAGATTGTATGATACCGCGTATCTCGCGCGGCATAAAGCGCTCGGTATAGCCGATATTGCCTTTTTGCAGCTCTTGTCTGATAAAAGATGCCGACACATATCCTTCGGTAATCTCATCGCTATCATGGGTGCCGATGCGTTTGATGCAGTGAAACTCTATCGGTAAATTGAGTTTTTTGGCGGCTAAAATATACTCAATACCGAGGTTGTCATTTGGGTTGCGCAATAGGGTAAAATCTATACCAAGTTCACTTGCAGCTTGCTCACGCGCTACCGCAAAGGTAACACCCGATTTTGCCTTTTCGGCGACCTTTTCAAAAAAGCTGTCGCTGTTTAGGACGTCTGCGACGCGGCTTAGAGTATCAATATCTCCGCATTCGCTACCAAATATGATTTTGTCACAGCCGAGGTTATATAGCTGCCACACACCGCAAAGAGCAAAATTCTGCGCGGTTGACATACTCCAGAGCACCGGCATTTCCGCCACGATATCCGCGCCGCAAAGCAGGGCGAATTTTGCGCGTTGCTGTTTTGATATCACAGCAACATCACCGCGCTGCACAAAGTTGCCGCTTATAACGCAAACCACCGTGTCGCCTAGAGTATGAGCATAATCAATAATGCGTTTATGACCTGTATGCAGGGGGTTAAACTCTGCAATAATGCCAACACAGGACAAAAAATCACCTCTTTTTGCAAAAACACTCTTGAAAAATGAATATTAATAAAGTAAAATATTGGTGTATGTTATTTTACCATATTAAATTTTATCTTTCAATATTTATTTTAAGGAGTAATTGAAATGAAGGTATTTGTAGTTAATGCAGGCAGCTCATCACTTAAGTATCAGCTTATTGATATGGATAATGAGCAGGTTTTGGCAAAGGGACTTTGTGAGCGTATAGGCGTTACAGGCGCTATCACGCATAAGGCGGCAGACGGCAGAGTTTACAAGGCTGAAACCGCTATGCCCACCCACAGTGAAGCGTTTGAGGCTGTAGTTTACGCTATGACAAAGTCAGAGGCAAAGGTTATCGACTCTCTTGATGAGGTTAGCGCTATCGGTCACCGTGTTGTTCACGGCGCAGAAGAATTTAACAAATCGGCTCTTATTACCGACGAAATGATTGCTAAGGTTCGCGAGTGCAGTGTTATGGCACCGCTTCACAACCCTGCAAACATTCTGGGTATTGAGGCTTGCACCAAGACCTTTGGTGACAAGATTCCTCAGGTTGGCGTGTTTGATACATCCTTCCACCAGACAATGCCCGCTAAGGCTTACATCTACGCTTTGCCTTATGAGTATTATGAAAACTACCGCGTTCGTAAGTACGGCTTCCACGGCACATCACACAGCTTTGTAAGCGATAGAGCCGCTGTGCTTGAAGGTAAAGACAAGAAAGATCTCAAGATTATCACCTGTCACCTTGGTAACGGTTGTTCAATTTCGGCTATCAAAGACGGTGTTTGCATTGACACATCAATGGGCTTTACGCCTCTTGACGGATTTATGATGGGCACACGCTGCGGAACACTTGACCCCTCAACCCTTACATATATTGCAGAAAAAGAAAATCTGACATTTGCCGACATTGATTCTATCTGCAACAAAAAGTCGGGCGTTCTGGGCATTTCGGGCGTATCTAATGACAACCGCGACGTTGCGGCTGCCGCAGAGCAGGGCAATGAGCGCGCACAGCTTGCTATTGATATGCAGCGTTATCAAATCTTGAAATTTGTCGGCTCTTACATCGCCGCTATGAACGGCGTTGATACTATCGTGTTTACAGGCGGTATTGGTGAAAACGACGAAGAGCTTCGCGAATATATCTGTGAAAATCTCGCATACCTCGGCGTTAAGCTTAACGCAGAAGCAAACAAGGTTCACGGCGAAGAAATCAAAATTTCTACCGATGACAGTAAGGTTAACGTTTACATTATACCCACTAACGAAGAACTTAAAATAGCCCGTGATACAAAGGCTATCGTAGAAGCACTTTAATTTCAATACTTATATAAGAAAGGGCGGAAAATACAACCAATTTTTTTGGGATGTTATTTTCCGCTTTGTTTAGATATGAATACTACTGAGTTAAAACAAAATATATTAAACGGAAAATTTGATAAAGATTTTATGCTGCTTTACGGCGAAAACGAAGCTGCAAAGGTGCGCTTTTGCGAGGCGGTTGATGAATTCCAAAAGCTTTACGGGCAGCGTGATAATATCCATCTTTTTTCAGCGCCCGGCAGAACCGAGATAGGCGGTAACCACACCGACCATCAGCACGGTCTTGTTCTTGCGGGCAGTGTCAATCTTGATGTTATCGCGATAGTGTCTGCAAATGACAGTAATATTGTGCGTATAAAGTCAAAGGGCTATAATATGGATGAGGTCGATACAACTGACCTTGAAATTAAGGAAAATGAAAAGGGTAGGGCACGTTCGCTTATACGCGGTGTGATGGCGGCATTTAAAAATAACGGGTATAACATCGGCGGATTTGATGCATACACCACGTCAGACGTACTCAAAGGCTCGGGACTTTCGTCCTCGGCGGCTTTTGAGGTGCTGGTGTCAAACATAGTAAACGGTTTGTTTAATGACGGCGCTGTTGATGCGATAAGCATTGCAAAATATTCGCAATATGCCGAGCGTGAATATTTTGGCAAGCCTTGCGGCCTGCTTGACCAGATGGCGTCCTCGGTGGGCGGTTTTACCTACGCCGATTTTAACGACCCACAAAATCCTGTCGTTGAAAAAATAAACCTTGATTTATCGACATCAAACCATACACTTTGTGTGGTTGATACGGGCGGTAACCACGCAAATTTGACGCAGGATTATGCCGATATTACCCTTGAATGCAGGGCAGTAAGCGAGTGCTTGGGTGTAGAGTTTTTGCGTGATGCTGACGAGAATAAATTTTACCAAAACCTTGGCTGTATCCGCGAAAAGTGTGGTGACCGCGCAATACTTCGTGCTATGCATGTGTTTAATGAAAACAAGCGGGTAATAACTCAAAAGTCTGCGCTTAAACGCGGTGATTTTAACACATTTTTTGTAACTGTAAAACGTTCGGGCGAATCGTCTTATGACTTGTTGCAAAATGTATATTCACAATCAAATCCGCGTGAGCAGGCTATTTCGTTAGCTCTGGCACTCACAAAGCAGTTTTTAAACGGACGTGGTGCATACCGTGTACACGGCGGGGGCTTTGCGGGCACAATTCAGTGCTATATTCCAAACAAAATGTTTGACGGTTACAAAAAGATGATTGAAGCCGCATTTGGTGACGGTTCTTGCGTAAAATTATTTGTGCGCTCTGTCGGCGGCTATGAAATTAAGTAAAATTGCCCACAGCACCGTTTTTGGCTCGGGGCAGTATTTAATATACGGCACCGCGCGCTCAAAAGCGGCACTGTGAACAATTTTCTTTTAATCTATTTGGAGGACTTTTAATATGAATATTACCGAGAGTATTTGGAACGGTTTTAAAAGACTTGATTTTCAGTTTGAAGATCGTGACTGCATATTGATTTGCCCCGATAATGCGTGTGAGGGTAAAAAATGGCTTTATAAAACAGAGTATTTTGACGCTTTTCCAGAGATGGAAATCGAGATGCTAAAAAAAGGTTATCACGTGGCGCATATGAAAAATATATCTCGTATGTGTCCCGAGAGCGATACCGACGCCCGCCCGCGTTTTTGTGAATTTTTAAGCCGTGAGTTCGGGCTTAACAAAAAATGCGCGCTCGTTGGTATGAGCTGTGGCGGTATGCAGGCGGTATATTTTACTGCAAAATACCCTGAGTTTGTTGCCTGCGCTTACATTGATGCGCCTGTTATGAACTACCTGAGTTGGCCTTTTGCGTTAGGTGAGGGACAAAGCGATGCATCGGCGGAATTTATACAAAATATGGGACTCACATTGTCCGAGATGCTTAGTTTCAGAAATCATCCCATTGACCAAAAACAAAAGCTTTTGGAGTCGGGTGTGCCGATTTTTCTGGTAAGCGGTGACAGTGACAAAACGGTGCCGTTTTGTGAAAACGGACAGTTGCTCTGGGATTATTACAAAAGTCAGGGCGCTCATATTGACGTGATTGTAAAACCTGGGTGCGACCATCATCCTCACGGTTTAGAAGATAACACTCCGCTTATACGGTTTGTAGAAAGATATTATTAGGGTAATAAGATGAATTTACAAGGTAAAACCGCCGCTTTTTTGGGTGATTCTATTACACAGGGTGTTTATTATACCGCGCTTGATAACGGGGAATATCAGTGGCATCAGATGAACATAAAATACTGCGACGTAGCGGGTGAAATTCTGGGGCTTAGCATTAAAAATTACGGTATATCAGGCACCTGTATCTGCCCTGATACCGTGCAGCTGCCAGACCGCGCTTTTATAAAGCGTTATAACGAAATGGACGATGCCGATTTGGTTTGCGTTTTGGGCGGCACCAACGATTTTGGCACCGACGTTAAAATTGGTAATCCTGACGATTTGTGCGAAGATACCTTTTACGGCGCGCTGAATATTTTGTGTGAGGGGCTTGTCAAAAAATACAGCGGTAAAACAGTTGTTTTTATCACACCCCTATACCGTGTGTGCGGCAAAAACAAAAACGGAAACATTCTCGCTGACTACCGTGATGCGATAGTGCAAATTGCTGGGAAAAAGTTTGGCTTTAATATAATTGACGGTCTGTCATTAGGACTTGAGAAAAATACCGAAAACCTAAAAGAGCTTTTGTCTGACGGACTTCACCCAACCCCGCCCGCGCACGAGATAATAGGTAAGAATTTGGCAGAAAAATTAATATGTTTATAAAAGTATAAAAGAAGGACATTTTAAGTGGCGCAGGTCATTTGAAATGTCCTTTTCTTTTGATTATAATTGCAAGTGATTACTACAATTTTGTTGTTATTTTATACAAAAGAAATTATGGTTGGTGGTGCATTTTCTCAAAATAAATATGTTGCAATTTTTTCGAGGTGGGGGGTACAATGTATAAATAAAATATTAAATTTTTTGTTATTAAAAGGAGAGGACAAAAATGACAAAAAAATTATTTAGTAAAATTGTTTCTGCGATACTTGTTATGGCGATTTGCCTTACCACAGTATTCGGCTGTCTGATGACAGTCAGTGCCGCAGATGCAACAGGCACCTACACTATTGTGGGTGATGTTGTACCGTCGGGTGCGCGTACGGCTACTGCAGAGGTAACCTTTACCGGTGACACCGCATTTACAGCAGGCTCCTTTGACCTGATGTTTGATAGTAGCCTTCTTGATGAAGACACCAACGGTGACGGTGTTCGTGACGATAGTGACGCCACAAAAGGCACATTGTTGCCCAATGTTTACTGTGTTACCTATGCTGATGCCGATGGTGACGGTCAAGATGAAAAACATGAAATTATCTATGATACCAAAATCGAAATTGTTGGCGGCGTAAGAGCAGACGGCACTGATTTCAGCATAGATGATTTTAAAACTCAAACTGCTATAACCCCCCAATATAACCTACCCGAAGATTATGTATCCGGCGATAAGGAGATAAAGTATTACTCATCGGTATCCTTCGCTACAGATAGCCTTGCTTATGATATTTCAACAGTAAGTGACGACACCTTCCAACTGGTTAGCAATGACACCCAGTATGCCGAAGGATTTAATAATGTTACATTTGCAACTACAGGCGCAGAGTACAAGTCAATTACCTTTAAGGTTACGTTTGATTTTACAGGCGGCAGCGACAGACGAAGCTATGAAACAAGAAACTTTGAGAACGGGCACGTTGGTGTAGACGGTGAATCCGACGGCCGTTGGCGTGAGGACAATTTTATGTTGTTTGGTTCAAACTATACGTTTGACGTAACTGCTTCAAGCTTTTCTTCAGCTACCAATACTGTAAACTTTACAGGTGAGGCAGGCAACATTCACACCCATAGATATATTGTTTCTCTAAAGGACAGCAACCTTATAAGTGATGGCGACGGCTTTAATATTTATATGGGTGCATGTAATTACTGTGACCATACTGCCCCTCAGATGGTACCCGATGGTACAACTGGTGATGCCTACAGCAATTTCTACCCCCACAACTACAAGGGTATTTACGGCACCAATATCGTTTATGAAAATGACGGTACACTCTCTTTGAATCTGCATTTCCCTGAATATGTATCGGGCGATACGCTTTACGTTGCTTACGAAAACGGCGATAAAACCAAGTATAATTTAGCAACCTATTCAACAGCTGACGGCACGGTAAGCTCTTCCTTCTATGCAGCTGAAGACGGTAGCGGTGTGCTTGTAAGAAATGCAAAATTGCTTAAATTAACAGGCCTTTCTGCAAAGGATGTTGACACAACACTCTATATAGCAAGATACAATACCTCAAACGGACAGATAGGTACCACCTATGAATTTTCTATTGCTGATTATTGTATGTCGGTAATAAACGGCGATAAGGTTTATTATGTTGAAGGCACTCCTTCGGAACAGATTGTAGCCGATCAGGCTGTTGCTGCAGCGCTTATCAACTACGGCTACGCCGCAAAGGACGCTATGAACGCCGAAACACCTGTAAATGGTACAACAGATACCTGGGACGGCGGATATGACAGTGAGTTTACAGGTAGCGGCACATCAAATGATCCTTACATAATTGATAATGCCGAGGGTCTTGCATGGCTTGCGACACAGGCAGGTTTCGATGCTACAAATGGAAAATACTATAAGGTAGCCGACGGCATTGCTGCATTTAATATGAACACAATGGGTAGCGATCTTAGCGGTGATATGACAGCCGAGCGAGTTTATGATATTCTTGCTGACCAACAGGTTACCAGAAACTGGTGGAGTGATAAATACTTTGCAGGCCATTTTGATGGCAACGGCGTAGAAATTTACGGTTTGCACTCCGGTAATGCGACAAATACCAACGGCACAACTTATACAGCCGTTCCCGGTTTATTTCCTTCGGTGGACGGAGCTGCTTCTATTAAGAATCTAACGGTTAAAAACTCTTATTTTTCCGGAAGTAGTTTGGGCTTTGGTGCAATAATCGGTCTTAATGAAAATGACACTGATTATCAGGAATATACTATTGAAAATTGTACAGTTAAAAACAACTATTTTGAGATGACCGCATCTAACAGTGAAAATGGCGGAGCAAGCGCTATAGCCGGTTGGCTTTTTGGCGGCGATGGTATAGTTATAAATAATTGTTTAGCTTATGACAATGTGATTGACAATTCTGTATATAGCAGTGATGTTGTGGTAAGAACAGGCCTTGTTACATATGCGGGCTCGGGTTCGTCTTACGGTACGTGGTCGGTTGTAAAAAATACTGTTGCAATCGGTGTAACACCTTGGACTATCAACGGCGGTTGGCATATGTGTCACATTGATAGCGGTAACTTTGAAAATATATATACCGATCAATCATTGCAGAAGTTGTTTGATTACGCATCTTCTCAAAACACTGCAGCAAATGCCACAAAACATAATATTTATGAACTTACTGTAGAAAAGATGCAGGGTAATGCTGCCAAACAGAATATGACCGCTCTTGATTGGGAAAACAGTTGGGCATACGGTTATATAGGTGAGTATCCTTCTATTGCCAAACCCGGCGCAGAGAAGGATGAATATACCGCTGTAACCTGGGACGGCCAAAAGGTTGTCGAATTGACACTGCTTGACTCAACAGCAGCAAATTCTAAAGAAAATCCTTATTTGATTACAAAGCCAGGTCAGCTATATGCTTTAGTTCGTGGCGATGCAACCTACAAGGATACTATAATTGATACTGACGGTGCATACTTTAAGGTAGCTGATGGAATTGATGCTTTCTATATGAACGGCGGCGAAACAGTGGCAAATATGGCAAGTGCTACCGAGGTTGAAACCTATTTTGCAAATAATGGCGGTTATGCTTGGTGGGCAGGAAAGACTTTTAAGGGTAATTTTGATGGTAACGGCATTACAATCTACGGACATTATGCTACCAAGGAATATGCCGGTATTTTCCATCAGGTTGAAGGCGCAACAATTAAGAATATGACCGTTAAAAATTCTTACATATACGGTAATAACGGTTCAAATAGTGTAGCAGGTGCAATATTTGGTTCAAAAAACTACTCTACTACCAATACAGAAAAAACCGTAATAAGTAACTGTGTTGTGGCTAACAACTATATAGGAACCGCGGGTACATATGCAGGCGCTATAGGCGGAACTATGTTCCAGGATGCTGCGAGCGGTGGTGTAGAAATTAATAATTGTCTAGTTTATGACAATATCGGCGGATATGTCGGTTTGATTGGCCAAGACCAGTACTCTACTAGTATTAGTATAAATAATACAGTAGCTATCGGTTGCACACCGTATACAAATAGCGTAAAGCTTATGAAAGCTGAAACCTTTAGTAATGTTTATACCGATCAGACAATAGACACTGCTACTTACGAAGAAACACAGATTAAGCAGGTTGCAAAAACTCAAATGCAGGGCATTTACGCTAAAAATTCTATGCCTACTCTTGATTGGTATGATGCAAAAACAAACCCTGATGGTGTTTGGTACAGAGGTGCTATAGGAAAGTATCCTTCATTTGAAAAGGCAGATAATTTACTGCCTGCAGCGCTTGAGACATATTACGACCAGATTGTAAGCGAGCGTGTTTATGACACCTATGGCGTAAGCAATACCGAATTTGGTATGTTTGGTACAAGTCTTAATCTTAAAGTTAATCCGTATATCTCATTTACACTTGCGTTTAACAAGCAATACAAGACCGATCGAGCTAACATTGACGTTACATTCTCGGCAGGCAACAGCAGCGTAACCGTAAATGGCGATGATATGATAAACAATGTGGCGAATGGCGCGGGCAGATATCATATGTATCGCTTCAAGACAATCACGGTTGAGAACCTGAGTCAGCCGATAACTGTTTCTGCAAGCTACGGCGGCACAACCTATGATTTTGGCAAATTTACTGTTGGCGGCTTTGCTCTTGATGTAGAAAACTACTACAATATGGTTCCCTGTGACTATTACAAGTATTGCGCTAACGCTGCAAACGCATTGATGTTCTATGTAGCGGCGGTTAACTATCGTTACGGCATCGTATAATAACGATAATATCAGAAAAATAGCCTTTCTCTTTGATTGAAGGGGAAGGGGGACCGCGGGAGCGGTGGATGAGGTGTAGATTGATATAAAAGCCACCTCATCCGTCGCAAAAGCGACACCTTCTCCTCAAGGAGAAGGCTTACTACTAACGAAAGGATAATTAGATTATGTTTAAAAAAGCAGAGCTTGAAATATATGAATTAGACCTTATCGATATTATCGTTACAAGCGACCCAAACGCAAACTTTGGCGACGATGACGATGATATCGTAATTTGGCCCCGCTAAATGCCCACGGCATTTAGCAGTTATATTCGCCTGACGGCGAGTGATATTGCTTTGCAGTGATATTGTGCTACGCACAGTGGTATTCGCTATGCGAGTTTAAGAGGCGAATATAATATAACTGCAAACAAAGTTTGCAATATCACTTTCCAAAGGAAAATATCACTGTGAGCGAATGCTCACAATATAACTAAAAAATCAATTAACACCGTAGGGAATGAATTTATCCATTCCGTTAAAATCGTCGGCAAAGCCGACACCGAAACCCGTCGCAGACGGATTTCATTAAAATCCGCATCCTAAAAGATAACGGATTGCAACGGTGATACCGCACCCTCGCAATGACATAGATTTAGATGTATCTATAAAAAAATCAAATAAAACACACCCGACACGGAATTCCGTGTCGGGTGTGTTTTATCATAAATTATTCTTCACTAAAGTCATCTTTGCCTACGCCACAGAGTGGGCAAACAAAGTCATCGGGAAGGTCCTCGAATTTTGTGCCTGCTGCAATGCCGTTATCGGGGTCGCCGACAGCCTCGTCGTAAACCCAACCGCAAATGTTGCATACATACTTTTTCATCATTTTCACCTCTTATATATAATATATTATTTTATTTCTTCAAAATCGGCGGCACCGTGCTTGCAAAGCGGGCAGACAAAATCATCGGGTAATGTGTCGCCCTCGTAAACATAACCGCAGACCTTGCATACAAAGCCTTTCTTGCCATCCGTTTGTGGCTTTGGTTTAACATTTTCCTGATAGTAGGTATAGGTCATTGTGTCTTTATCCGACAGCACGCGCGCTTCGGTGATCGCACAAATAAACATACCATGAGTATCAAGGTCAACATATTGCTCAACCTTAAGTGATATAAACGAATTAATGTGTCTTGGTAAAAAGACAAGACCGTTATCAGAGCGAAGCGGCTCGCACTCTGCAAATTTATCAATATTTCTGCCACTTGCAAATCCGAATTTTTCAAACACTGCAAAGGGCGCGTCAACGCTAAGGCAGTTAATATTCATTTTGCCAGTCTGCTTAATAATATGATGCGAATAGTTTTCTTTGTTGATAGTTACTGCAATTTTATTTGGTGTGTTGGTAACCTGTGTTACGGTGTTTACTATAAGACCGTTATCTTTTTTGCCGTCGTTACAGGTAACAACATAAAGACCGTAGCCGATGTTAAACAGCGCCGAAAGGTCGTTTTTGTTGGCGGTAGAATCCTGCTGAGCGAGGTAATCCATACAAAGTTCGTCAGCGAGAGCGGAAAGCTGTGCGCTGCTTTCTTGGTTTAGTGCCGACAGTATTTTAACGGTGTTTTCAGCAAAGGTGATATTTTTACTCTTTGCAAACATCTCTTTCATAACCTTGGCGGCAAGAGGCGCCCAACTACCGTTTTCTATAAATGCTACAGTGCGGTTTTGGAAGCCACGCTCTGTCAGGTGGTTTATAAACTCGCGCATAAAGGGGAATATCTCGGCATTATAGGTGGTGGTAGCGAGTACTAACTTGCTATAACGGAAAGCGTCTTCAACCGCCTCTGCCATATCGCAACGAGCAAGGTCGTTTATCACAACCTTTGGGCAACCGTTAGCACGCAGTTTGTCGGCGAGCTGCAAAACCGCTTTTTTGGTGTTGCCGTAAACCGAGGTGTAGGCGATAACAATGCCTTCTTCCTCAACCTGATAACTTGACCAGGTGTTGTAAAGGTTTATATAATAACCTAAATTTTCGTTAAGCACAGGTCCGTGCAAGGGGCAGATGATTTCAATATCAAGTCCTGCCGCTTTTTTAAGCAGAGCCTGCACCTGTGCGCCGTACTTGCCGACAATACCTATATAATAGCGTCGCGCTTCGCATGCCCAGTCCTCGTCAGTGTCGGGTGTGCCGAACTTGCCAAAGCCATCTGCTGAAAACAGTACCTTATCGGTGCTGTCATAAGTTACAATAACCTCGGGCCAATGCACCATTGGAGCCGTCACAAAAGTAAGATTATGTTTACCTAAATTTAATGTGTCACCCTCGCCGACAACGAGTCGGTTGTCGGTAAAATCGGTGCCGAAAAACTGATTCATCATATTAAACGCTTTTGCTGATGATACAATTGTGGCGTTTGGATAGCGCTTTATAAAGTTTACAATGTTTGCCGAATGGTCAGGCTCCATATGCTGAATTATAAGATAGTCGGGCGCCGTTTCTCCCAAAACATTTTGTATATTATCGAGCCATTCGTGTGTAAAGGCGGCATCAACTGTATCCATAACGGCAATCTTACGGTCAAGTATAACGTAAGAGTTATATGATATACCGTTTGGCACAATGTACTGACCTTCAAACAAATCAATCTTTCGGTCGTTTACACCGATATATTTGATATCGTTTGTAATAACCATTTTTATCACAACCCTTTTTAGAAGTATTTGCTTTAAAAACAAATATATTATAACTTATTTAGCAAAGGAAAGCAACAATGTAAAAAATTTTTTAATTTTCTCTTGACATAAGGGGATATTGGTAGTATAATTCATCACATTAATACATTAGTATGCTAAAGTGGTTTTAAACGGAGGATATTATGAGCAGTTGGCATAATAAAAGTACAGATGAATTATGTGAGGCTTTGCTTTCACTTGAAACAAAAGAAGAGTGTTACGCATTTTTAGAGGATATTTGCACTATAAAAGAGGCACTTGATATTTCGCAAAGACTTTCTGTTGCAAAGATGCTTAAAAAGGGTGTAAGTTATACAAAAATTACAAAAGAAACAGGCGCCAGCGCCGCGACTATAAGTCGTGTCAGTAAATGTTGTGAATACGGCGCAGGCGGTTATGATATAGTTATTAGCAGATGTAAGGGTGAAAACAATGATTGATAACAATATTTTAAGAAATGAAGAAAAGGCTATATTTGCTCTGCGCTCGCTTTACGGCAGATATGGATACAAGCCTTTTAAAATGAGCAAGTTTGAAGAGTATGAATTTTATATTCAGAATAAAGACTTTTTGGTTAGTGACCGCATTATTGCATTTAATGACACAAGTGGTAAGCTGTTGGCACTAAAGCCGGACGTTACGCTCTCTATAATCAAAAATGGGGAGGATATAAACGGCTACAAGCAAAAGGTATGCTATAACGAAAATGTTTACCGTGTATCAG
This sequence comes from Clostridia bacterium, assembly GCA_017466905.1. Classification (GTDB taxonomy): domain Bacteria; phylum Bacillota; class Clostridia; order Oscillospirales; family Acutalibacteraceae; genus UBA737. The sequence goes on from JAFTTE010000124.1 coordinate 16,483, forward strand.
AAAACACCCATCAATTTAAAGAAATAATGCAAACGGGCGTTGAGTGCATAGGTAAAATTGCTTTATATGACATAAATGAAATGATTCTTATGGCGGCTGAAAGTCTTGCTCTTAGATCAGACAATTTTGTGCTTGAGATTTCTCATTTAGGTCTGCTTTCATCCTTGCTTGATAATGTTTGCAAAAATACCGCATTTAAGCAAGAGACAATAAAGTATATTGCTGATAAAAATCCACACGATCTATCACGTATTTGTGATGAAAATAATGTGGATGAAAACCTTAAAAATATTCTTTTATGTTTTATTGCAATTTACGGTGAAAGAAGCACGGTTTTGCAAAAATTAGACACCTTGGGCGAATATGTTTCAAAAGATGCTTTAAATACTTTAAAAACCTTGTCATCAATGCTTGACAAACTGTCTTGTAGTGATAAAATAAAATTTGACTTTTCTGCTGTAAGCGATATGAATTATTATAACGGTATAGTGTTTAAGGGTTATATCAAAGGACTTTCACAAAGTGTGCTTACAGGCGGTCAGTATGATAATCTGCTTTATAAAATGGGAAGAAAATCAGGAGCTATCGGTTTTGCGATTTATCTTGATTTGCTCGAAGATTTACCTGATGAAAAACAGGACTTTGATGTAGATGTTTTATTACTTTGTGACGATACAACCGATAACAATATTTTGACAGATAACGTAAAGCAGATAATTGAAAGTGGCAAGACCGTTTCGGTGCAAAATACCGATACAGGTAAAATAAGATATAAAGAACTTAAAGATATAAGGGGAGGGGTATAAATGCTTAATGTCGCATTGCCAAAAGGCAGACTCGGAGAAAAGGTTTATGCTATGTTTGAATCAGCCGGTTACGAATGCCCCTCGATTAAAGAAAATAACCGTAAACTCATTTTTGAAAACGAGAAAAAACAAGTCAGATACTTTTGGGTAAAGCCGTCGGATGTTGCAATTTATGTTGAGCGAGGTGCCGCTGACATAGGTGTTGCGGGCAAGGATATTTTGCTTGAATACAACCCCGATGTTTATGAGCTTCTTGACTTGAATTTGGGTAAATGCCGTATGGCAGTAGCCGCTCCAAATGATTTTAACGATGATGGGCAAAAAACATTGAAGGTAGCTACAAAGTTTACAAATATTGCGGCAGATTATTATGCAAGTATAGGTCGCGAAATTGATATAATCAAGCTTAACGGCTCGATAGAAATTGCGCCTATTTTAAAGCTTTCTGATGTTATTGTTGATATTGTAGAAACGGGAACAACCCTTAAAGAAAACAATCTTGAGGTAAAATCAACAATAGTTCCTATAAGCGCACGACTTATTGCCAATAAATCAAGCTTTAAATTTAAAGGCGAAGATATTGAAAGAATAGTAGACTCTATGAAAAATCAGGTGAAATGTAATGATTAAAATTTATAACTATGGCGAGGTTTCAAATGATGAGATTTTTGCCCGCGACAATATTGCTACTAATGTAGAGGGCATTGTCAGCGATATTATCGCCAATGTAATAAACCGCGGCGATGAGGCAATTTTTGAATATGCCTTAAAGTTTGATAAGGCGGATTTAAAAAGTCTTGAGGTAACCGCAGATGAGATTGACGAGGCTTTCAGCCTTGTAGATGAAAAGTTTGTAAATATAATAAAAGAAGCGGCAGACAACATCCGCGCTTTTCACTCAAAACA